>UREE01000010.1 GCA_900546825.1 uncultured Collinsella sp.
CCATGGTCGCCTCCTGCAAGCAAGCCGTCAACAATCCAGCCGAAGCCAGCATCGTCATCTGCCAACACGAAGGCGGCATCAAAGGCAAACGACTCATCGACCAACTCACCAAAGCCGGAGCCGTCAAAGAAACCGTAGCCGACCTCAAAAAAGCCGAAGCGAAACTCAACTTCACCATACAATGCTTCGAACGACGCAACCGACGCATCGAACCCATGGCCGCACAACAACTCGTGGCCGTACTCGGCGACAAAACCGGCGAACTCGCAGCCATGGCAGGACAACTCTGCTTCGACTTCGACGACAATCCCATAACATTGGAACGCGTCAACCAATACCTCACAGCAAATCCCCAAGTAGACGGCTTCCGTGTCGCCGACCTCGCACTCTCCGGACGTGCCGCCGACGCCATCATCGCCATGCGCGCCTCAATAGAACAAGGCACCGCGCCAATCGCACTCATCGGAGCGCTCGCCATGAAACTACGCACCATGGCCAAAGCCTCAGCCGTACGCTCCGGCACCATCAGCGAAGCGGAAGCGAAAACCAATTCATGGGTGCTGAAAAACGCCACCAGACAGCTCTCCGGATGGACCTCCGACGGCATGAGACGATGCATCCAAATGCTCGCATGGGCCGACGAACAAAGCAAAACTAACGGATCGGACCCTGTCTACGCGCTAGAACGATCCATCGAACTGATCAGCAGCAAAGGACGAACCAACTAACATGAGCGAGGCAACCATTACTGACGCCAACGAAAACACCAGCGAAGGCACTGCCAAAACCGTCACCGTCGAAGCGACAACCGGCGAAGCCATGCGCGAACTCGGCAAACAAGTCGCACACCTCACCCACGGCGGAGACGTCATACTCCTCTCAGGGCCACTCGGCGCAGGAAAAACCACCTTCGCACAAGGCTTCGGCGCAGGACTCAACATCAGCGAACCCATCGTCTCGCCAACCTTCACCATCGCACGCGAACTCAAAGGCCTCGGTGCGGAAGGCCTCCCACTCATCAATCTGCTCTGCAAACTTGTCGGCGTCGACCATGCGCAGCACGTCGGCGGCCAAAGCCCAACGGTCCATGTTGTTCAGGCGCAGCATGTCGAACGGCGTGGTCGTGGATCCCTTCTCCTCGTAGCCGTGGACGCGGAACGCGTCGTGTCCGGGGCGGTTCCAGATCAGGCGGCGAATCGTTCCGGCATAGGCGTGGAACGCGAAGAGCACGGGCTTCTCGCCGCAGCCAAACAGCTCAGCCCAGCGCTCGTCGCTGATGGCTTGGTCGTTCTCGCAGACGTTCTGAATCTTGAGCAGATCGACCACGTTGACGAACCATACCTTGATGCCCAGCTCGCGCAGCATATCGGTTGCAGCCAGAGCCTCGAGCGTCGGCACGTCGCCACACGTGGCGACCACGACGTCGGCCTCGCCGAGCGAGTCGGCGGTCGATGCCCACTCCCAATTTGCGACGCCCTCGGCGAGCTCGGCCTTTGCCTCGTCGACCGTCTGGAAGGTCGGGGCGGGCTGCTTGCCGCAGAAGATGGCGTTGACGCAGTCGGTGGACTGGTAGACGCGCTCGGCCACGGCGAGAGCCATGTTAGCGTCGGCCGGATAGTAAGCGTTCACGATATGCGTGTCGTTGGCCTTGTTGAGCAGCAGGTCGATAAAGCCGGGATCCTGGTGCGAGAAGCCGTTGTGGTCCTGACGCCAAACATGGCTCGACAGCAAAATGTTGAGGCCGCTGATGGGGGCACGCCACGGAATCTCGCGCTTGGTAGCCTCGAGCCACTTGCAGTGCTGGTTGACCATGGAGTCGACCACATGGACAAAGCTCTCGTAGGAGCTCCACACGCCGGAGCGGCCGGTGAGCACATAGGCCTCGAGGAAGCCCTCGCACTGGTGCTCGGACAGCTGCTCGACAACCTTGCCGGAGCCAGCGAGCAGCTCGTCGTTGGCCTCGTCCTCGTAGAAGCCGGCATCCCACTGCTTCTTGGTCACCTTATAAGCGGCCTGCAGGCGGTTGGACGCGGTCTCGTCGGGACCGAAGATGCGGAAGTCGTCCATGTTCTTGGCCAGAACGTCGGCAGTGTACTCACCAAAGACGCGGGCAGCCTCGGTGGAGCCCCAACCATGGCCCTTCTCGGCGACGGGAATCTCGTAGGCGTGGATATCGGGCAGCTCGAGCTCGCGACGCACCTTGCCGCCGTTCGCGTTGGGGTTGGCGCCAATACGCAGCTCGCCGGTCGGCATAAAGGCCGTTACCTCGGGGCGCACCTGACCCTCGGGCGTAAAGAGCTCCTCGGGCTTGTAGGAGCGCAGCCACTCGCGCAGCACGCAGAAGTGCTCGTGAGTGTCCTTGGCGCTTGCCAGCGGCACCTGATGGGCGCGCCAGGAGTCCTCGGTCTTCTTGCCGTCGATCTGCTTGGGGCAGGTCCAACCCTTGGGCGTACGGAACACAATCATGGGGTAGGCCGGGCGGACCACGGTCTCGCCCGCGGCAGCCTGGGCCTGCGCGGTGGCCTTGATGTCACAAATCTCGTCAAAGACCTGCTCAAACAGGGCGGCAAAGCGCTCATGGATGCCTGCGTGGCTCTCGTCGTCAAAGCCGGCGATAAAGAAGTGCGGCTTATAGCCCATACCCTCAAAGAACTTGGTGAGCTCCTCGTCGGACACGCGGGCGAGGATGGTGGGGTTGGCGATCTTGTAACCGTTGAGGTGCAGGATTGGCAGGACGATGCCGTCGGTTGCCGGGTTCACGAGCTTGTTGGACTGCCAAGAGGTGGCAAGCGGACCGGTCTCGGACTCACCGTCGCCCACCACGGCCACGGCCAGCAGGCTCGGGTTGTCCATGACGGCGCCGTAGGCGTGGCTGAGCGTGTAGCCGAGCTCGCCGCCCTCGTGGATGGAACCGGGCGTCTCGGGCGCAAAGTGGCTCGGGATGCCGCCGGGATAGGAGAACTGGCGGAAGAACTTCTGCAGGCCTGCCTCGTCATTGGTGATGTCGGGGCGAATCTCGCGGTAGGTGCCGTCGAGCAGCGACTGAGCAGTACCGGCGGGGCCACCGTGACCAGGGCCCATCAAGAAGATAGCATTCTGGTTGTGGTCGGCGATCAGTCGATTGACGTGACCGAGCAGGAAGTTGATGCCGGGCGTGGTGCCCCAGTGGCCAACCAGGCGGTGCTTAACGTCCGGACGACCGAAGTCGCGCACCTCACCGGTTTTCTCGTCGACAAAGTCGGGGCGCATTAGCGGGTTAGAGCGAAGGTAGATCTGACCGACGGACAGATAGTTCGATGCGCGCCAATACAGGTCGACGCCCTCGAGCTCGGAAGCCGGCACCTCGTGGCCCAGCTTTTGCCACGGCGTCCCCAGTGTTTTAGCCATTGTTTATGTCCCTTCGCTGTGCGGTCACCCTCCAATACGGCAACCTTTCGTTGGGACCAGTATATTTGCTAAAACGTTTTATCATGGTGAAAAAACGTTTTACCACCCTTATCAATCCCATCGATTAGCAAAACGCGACATTCACCTGCGGCGTTGATTGTCACAGGTGCTCCACATTCGGTCTCTGCAAATTGGTAAACGTGTTTAGTTGTGTTTAGTAAGCTCGAGCACGCTGTCCTTAACGATAAGCTCCGGCTCCAGAACGACCTCTTCGGCACGCCTGCCGCCCCTACCGGCAAGACGCTTGGACATGCAGCCAAAAGCATGCTCCGCAAGGACACCAGGGTCCTGCTCAATCGCGGTCAGTGCCGGCTCAAAGAGAACGTCGGCCGCCGAGTTGTCATAGCTCACCACCGAGATATCGCCCGGGATGCTCTTCCCCATCTCGTGCAAGCGCTTGAGCAAACCGAGGGCAATGTTATCCGAGCTTGCGAACACGGCAGTGGCGTCAGTTGCGAGCACTGCCTCCGAGGCCTCGTATGCGCTCGGAATGTAGTACTCGCTCTCAAACTCCAAACGCGCGTCGATCGGCAGGCCAACCTCGCGCAGCGCGCGCTCATAGCCGGCAAGTCGCTTGCGACCCGTATTGGAACGGCGGGCATTAACCAGGCAGGCAATACGGCGGTGGCCTTGCTCGATCAGATAGCGGGTGGCCATATAGCCGCCCATCTCGTGGTCGAACATCACCTTGTCGCACTCGAGCCCCTCAATGGCACGGTCGACCATTACGGCCGGGATGGGCAGGTGGCTGACCTCTTCGCGCAGGGCGCGGTCATCGGAGAACTCGTCACCCACCACCAGGAAGACGCCATCAACGCCGCGCGTCACCAGCTGGCGCAGCAGCTCCAGATCGTCATCGGCGCTTCCGCCCGAGCTGGTAATGAAGAGCGCATAGCCGTCCTCGCGGCAGCGCTTTTCCAGGCTACCGGCGAGCGAGGCAAAAAAGCGGCTCTCGATGTTAGGGACGATAAGGCCCAGCGTGCGCGACTCGCGCATGACCAGGCTGCGCGCAATCTGGTTGGGAACATAGTGGTTGCGCGCCGCGACCTCTTTGATGAGCTTGCGGTTTTCTTCCGAGATGCGACAGGGCCGATTATTGAGAACAAGCGAGACCGACGAGGGGGAAAGCCCCACCTCCTGGGCGATCTGCTTGAGGGTGACTTTGTTGGCCATCTCGCTCCTTCCGGGTTTACGCGCAATCTCTTGAAAGTATAGCGACTACCCCTCTACCTCGGTGATAAACACTTTACCAATCCGGTGGACGGCTGTTTTATCGCCGCCAGCGCACCAAATCCGTCCGGGTGGGGTATATTGCAATCGATTGATGACAACGACCACCAAAAGGCGGATATTCGTATGCACGAGAACGATTTTTTTAACGAGGACCTGCTGTGCGCGCTCGCTGGCGTTGCCGGCGAGGACAACGTGCTGATGAGCGAGCCCATGCGCGAGCACACCACGTTTAAGATCGGCGGTCCGGCCGACGTCTTTGTCACGCCCGATACTGAGCAGGGCCTCGTCGCCACGCTCGATACCTGCTATCGCTGCAATCTACCACTCACCATCGTGGGCAACGGCTCCGACTTGCTCGTCGGCGACAAGGGCATCCGCGGCGTCGTCGTAGCGCTGGGCGAGGGCCTCTCCGACATTACGGTCGACGGCACGCACGTCACGGCGGCAGCCGGCGCCTTGCTTTCCGATGTCGCAGCCGCGGCAGCCGAGGCCGGCCTTACCGGCATGGAGCCCATCTCGGGCATTCCCGGATCGGTCGGCGGTGCCTGCTACATGAACGCCGGAGCATACGGCGCTTGCATGGCCGATGTGCTGGAGTCCGTGCGCGTCTACAAGCCCGCCCGCATGCTCGACGACGGCACCCGCGGTAGCGGCAGCATTATTGAGTTCGATGTCGATGAGCTCAACCTGGGCTATCGCAAGAGCCGCATTGCCGACGACGGTTTCGTCGTGCTTTCGGCCACTTTCAATCTCGCCCCGGGCAACGCCGCGATGATCAAGGCCGACATGGACGACTACCGCCAGCGCCGCGAGGACAAGCAGCCGCTCGACATGCCGAGTGCCGGCTCCACCTTCAAGCGCCCCGAGGGCTACTTTGCCGGCAAGCTCATCATGGACGCCGGCCTGCGAGGACACGCCATCGGCGGCGCGCAGGTGAGCGAAAAGCACTGCGGCTTCATCGTCAACGCCGACCACGCCACCGCCGCCGATGTCGACGAACTCATCCGCCACATCCAAACAACCGTCAAAGACCAATTCGACGTAGACCTCGAACCCGAAGTCCACCGAGTCGGCGAATTCCTCTAAAAAAGAAGGCCCCGAAAGGGGCCTTCACTTTCTTTTATTCAGACAACCAATCCGGTGCGTAGCGCCCCGAACCCGAGAGGGCCGCGTGCCCGCCCGCATTATATTTGATTGATCGCGAGTTCCGCACGCAAAGAAGGCCACTTAATGTGGCCTTCGTCTTGCGCAGGACTGCCCGAGCAGGCAATCAAATATATTGCGGGCGGGCACGCGGCCCAGTCGGCTTTACGACAGCGCAATACCGCCAAGCCAGCCCCAACGCACGCCAGAGCCAGTACCATAAAAGCTAATGAACGAATCAAGCGACTTAGACGTAATGGCGCCCTCGTTGCTCATTACGATGCCGCCGCCAACGTAGATACCCACATGACCGTAGATAAGGCCCGGAGCACCCGTGCCGCTGTGCGAGGAATCAGCCACGATCATGCCCACCTGCAGCGCCGAGCGGTCGGAGCTATAGCACCAGGCGTTGAACATGTCACACGCGTTGCCGCCAAAATAGCCCACGCCGGCATTGCGGAAGACATTGGTAACCCACGCCGCGCACCAGTTCTGACCCGGCGAAGGCGTGGAGTAGCACGCGTTGACGACGGCCTGCTGCTTGCCCGAGCCGGCATTCTGCTGCGGAGTTCCGGGCGCATACGATCCACCGCCCGAGCTCGAACCACCCGAGTAGGAATTGTTCTTGTTCGCGGCGGCCGCGGCAGCGGCGGCCTTCCTAGAGGCCTCCTCGGCCTGGGCGGCAGCGAGAATCTCGGAATCGCGCTGAGCCATGAGCTCCTTGACGTCGTCGGAAAGACCGTTCAGCACGGTCTGGACTTCTTGCTGCTTGGCCTGCATATCCTGCATCTGAGCCGTCTGCTGGTCCTTGAGTTTCTCCAGGTTGGCCTTTTGTGCTTCGAGCTCGGTCTTCTGCGCGTCGAGCTCAGCCTGAATCGTCTGGATATCCTCGATGGCATCGCGGTCGCTCTTGTTGATCTTCTCAACGTAATGCGCGTTGGCGACGAGTTCCTCAAACGAGCCAGAGGCCAGCAGCAGCGACAGGATGTTCGTACCGCCGGACTTGTAGCTGGCGGCCACGCGATCGGAAAGGTCGTTGCGCTTCTTCTTGAGCTCGGCCTTCTTTTCATCGATCTGGGCCTGCGTGTCGTCAATCTTGCCCTGGACATTCTCGATGTCGTTGAGGGTCTGGGCATTCTTGTTGGCCAGCGCCGCATACTCATTTGCGATGCTGTCGAGCTGGGCCTGAACCTCGTCGAGTTGGGCCTGGGCGGCATTCAATTTATCGGTGGTTTCTTTGGAAGCCTCCGCCGCATGGGCGCGAGTGGGCAGGCCAAAAAGAACTGCCGCAGAAGCGGCGCCGAACAGGGCCTTAAGGGCAGTGCGGCGCGAGAGCTCCTGGGAAAGGATGGAATCGCTGTTTGGTGACATATGTACTCCGTTACATGCTTATTTATATGTCGCTCAACTCATACATATTAGCGTACATATGGCGCGTCCCAACGATTTCCACGAACGGCAGGAAACTACAAGGTCGGCGGCTCGTAAGCAATTGTCAAATTTGAGGTAACAATTGAGCAAGCTCTTATATGAGTACGTTAACATAATCCTCTGCTTTTCCTACAGTGCACCATTTGGGCGTCCCCGCCTGCGCTATACTCCCCTCTAGAAGTGTTCCTGATTCGATAGGAGACTACATGCCCAAAGCACTCGACCCCAAAGACACCTGCGTCCTCGTTACCGGTGGCGCCGGCTTTATCGGCTCGCACACCGTCGTTCAGCTGCTCGAGGGTGGCTACCAGGTCGTCATCGTCGATGATCTCTCCAACTCCAGCGCCGTCGCCGTCGACCGCGTCAAGACCATCGTGGGCGACGAAGCCGCCAAGAACCTCACCTTCTACAAGGCCAACGTGCTCGACCGCGATGCGATGAACAAGATCTTCGATACCCATCAGATCGACCGTGTCATCCACTTTGCCGGCTTTAAGGCCGTCGGCGAGTCGGTGAGCAAGCCCGTCGAGTACTACCACAACAACATCGAGAACACCCTGGTGCTCATCGACGTCATGCGCAACCATGGCTGCAAGTCCATCATCTTCTCGAGCTCCTCGACCGTCTACGGCGACCCGGACAACCCGCCCGTCACCGAGGAAGACCCCAAGAAGCCCGCAACCAACCCCTATGGCTGGACCAAGTGGATGATCGAGCAGATCCTTATGGACGTCCACACCGCCGACCCCGAGTGGGACGTCGTGCTGCTCCGTTACTTCAACCCCATCGGCGCTCATCCGTCGGGCCTGATCGGCGAGGACCCCAAGGGCATCCCCAACAACCTGGTGCCCTATGTCGCCCAGGTCGCCGTGGGCAAGCTCGAGGCCGTTCAGGTCTATGGCAACGACTACCCCACCCCCGACGGCACCGGCGTGCGCGACTACATCCACGTGTGCGATCTGGCCTCTGGTCACGTTGCCGCCCTTAACTGGATGAACGGCAAAACCGGCGTCGAGATCTTTAACCTGGGCACCGGCACCGGCACCTCGGTACTCGAGGTCGTCGCCGCCTTCTCCAAGGCTTGTGGCAAGGAGCTGCCCTACGTGATCCGCGAGCGCCGCGCCGGCGATATCGCCGCCAACTGGTGCGATGCCTCCAAGGCCGAACGCATGATGGGCTGGAAGGCCCAGTACGACATCGCGGACATGTGCCGCGACAGCTGGAATTGGCAGAGCCATAACCCCAACGGCTTCGCCGACGCCGAGTAGCCACTCCCCCGTGCTAGGTTTTGTGGCATGCCTCAAAACCTAGCACGCGACATGCTCGGCACATGCCGCTTCCTGCATGGGTAGATTTCTAGACATGTCCCAAAAATCTACTGGCCCCGGCCTCCAATGTGAGGTCGGGGCTTTTTAGGAACTCGTTCTCGAGCTCGAGCTCGCGCATGCACTTGCGGCCGCCGCGACCGGGTGGTTGGTCAGCTCCTTCTTCCTGACCGTCACCCATCTTCCCAGGGTCTTCTCGTTGATGCCGAGGTCGGCTGCCACTTGGGCGATGGGCTTCCCCGACGCGGCGGCGAAGTCTGCGGCCTCGGCGCGGTACCCCGCTGTGTAGGAGGGCCCGTCTGCCATGACTGACACTCCTTTCTTTTTGGCGCTGAAACGATTATCGCCGCTCAACGCCATTCCTCTAAGTCAAGTGTCCTTGAATACGATACAGTTCAAATGGACGAGGAGAATCTGGCGCTCCTCTCGATGAGCCCGGAGAGGTCCCTGGTCGTCACCTTCCCCCGCGCGAACGCGAAGCGGACGGCGGCGAGCCATGTCCTCACCGCGCGTTCCATTTAGGGAGTCCTCGAGAAGTCGATCTCTCTGTGCGATAATCGAGCTATTGAGTCTCGCGAGTTTAGAGCTGGTGATATGCATTGAAAATCAAGATGAAAAACATCGGCAGGGTCGCTGAGGCCGATATCGAGATTAATGGTATTGCCGTGATCGCCGGGGAGAACGGGACGGGGAAAAGCACGGTTGGAAAAGCGCTTTATGCGGCCTTCAACAGCATGTCCGATTCGGAGAACAAAATCGACCGCATGAGGCGCAATAGTGTTGAGCGCGCCATCAGGAAGGCATATGTGGGAAGCCCTCTCGACTCCACGTCTCGCCACAGGCGAACTGCTGGAAGAATGAATAGTTTCATCGACAGGGTTTTTTCGGGCGAGTGCACGAGGGACGAGCTTATTGATGAGATAAAGGAGTATTACGGGGAGGAGATCTCCCGTGAGATCGAATCCGATTTCACGAATGGCGTAGCAGGAGTTGCCGATCAGATTATCGAGATCATGGATATCTCCGATGATGAGGTATTTCGTGCGATTGCGACAAACAGGTTCCGAAGCGAGTTTAACGGCCAGATCAATTCGGTTTTCGGCGAAGAGCCCGGGAAGGTCGAACTCCAGATAAAGGACGCATCTACGGTTTTCTCGGTTGCAAGTGACGAGGTGGCGGAGGTGCACGATAGGAGGGTTTTGCGATTCAGGGCGCATTATCTGGACGACCCGTTCCTGATCGATTCTCTCGGAGGACCCTACGGCCCCGCTTTTCGGTTCAAGCCCCTCCTTGGACACCAGGAGGAGCTGCGGCAAGATTTGATTCAGGCGACCATCCGTAACGATGACAGCGAGTCCTCGCTGTTCGAAGAGATCGCGAAGGAGCGACACCTGAAGGTTCTCATGGACAAGGTTTCCTCCTTATGTCCGGGGCATTTCGAGAGGAGCGAAAGTCGCGGTCACCTTACGTATCTCGAAGAGGGCTTCGCTCGGGGGTTGGAGCCTGGGAACCTTTCTGCTGGCTTGAAGACGTTCGCCATCATGAAGGTGCTCTTGAAGTCCGGCGCGCTAGATGCCGGAGGGACTATTATCCTCGATGAACCCGAGATTCATCTTCATCCTGCATGGCAGCTGGCCTTCGCCGAGATAATCGTGCTGCTCCAGAAAGAGCTCGGGATGCACGTCTTAATGAGCACCCATAGTCCATATTTCCTGAATGCGATCGAAGTGTATTCTAAGAAGCACGCTGTTGATGGATTGTGCTCATATTATCTTGCGGAGACCTGCACTGATGGACGCTCTCGCTTTGCCGATATAACCGGCTCGACTGAGGTCGCCTACGAGAAGCTGGCGGCTCCTTTTGATACGCTTGAGAGGGAGGAGTACGGCCTTGAGTAGCGACCTGTGCGCCTCCTGCCCTCATCCGAACTCTCCCGCGGTGCCAGATGGCAGCGATGGTTGCTCCCGTTGCAGGACCTGTATCCTAAGGGACTGCACGTCGACCATCTCCAAAACATCCAGAGACGGGAGCGTCTCTCTTGTGGATGACGATTTGCCTGTTGTCAATTTTGACTCTGTTAAAGAATGCTACTGCAAGAAGGTCAATAGGTGGATGCAACTCCCGCGCTCCGCCGATGCGCTGTATTGCGATCGGGAAACGTTATATCTAGTCGAATTTAAAAACGGCAGTCTGAAGGAGACGCTGGGGAAGAGGCTCAATCCCAAGGATGACGAAGAGCTTGGTATCAATCTTGGCCAAAGGGACGCCCTCATCGAGAAGTGCAAGGACAGCGTTTTGATCTGCTCGGACCTGTGGGGAAAGAGGACGAGATGGTTTCGCGAGCACTGCGTCTTTGTTTTGGTATACAACGAGGACAAGAACAAGACCGCGTTGAAGCGGGTTGCCAGCTCGATTAGGAAAAAAGCGCGTTTTGGGCTTCCTGACAAATTGAAAGGTTTTTGCGTGAAGGATGTCTTGACGCTAACCGAAAAGGAGTTTTCGACATCGCTCCTTTCAACTTGGCGAGACGCAGAAGAAATCGCGGAGGTCGACGCGTAGGAGACCGAAAAGCATCCGGTGGCTATTTGCTCCCGATATCGATCGTTCGTCTGCAGTCGGTTTTCTTTCCGCTGCGCCCGCCAGTTTGCGATGAGTCGCGCACCGTGTGAAGCTCAACACGGATGAAATACAAATATAATCCCCCCTTGCACTGTGTTGATAAATATTGCTCGTCGAACTCATCTGAACTGGGCTTTCTTGCATAGAACTGCCTGAACCTGAGCGTTTTCGGGTATCGCATTGCCCGATCGAGCACCATCGCGACCTTCTCAAGCTTGTCCTCGGGCGGACTCATAGCCACAGCCCCGCATGTCGTCCCGGTTGGAGCCGGGATGAGCCCTCAGGAAGCACTGCATGAAGTAGCGCATCCGGTTCACGGGCCCCAGCGGGTTCTGACCGTCGGGAACGCCCTTGAGCAGCTTCGCGTTGTAGTGCTGGCTCTTCAGTGACAGCTTGTTGACAAGCGTCATGTGCGCGCCCTCCATGTCGTGGATGAGCGCGGAGCCGGGCGCCACACGGCTCCCGAACGTCGCCAAGGTCTTCGCCCTGCTTGTCTTGCCAAGGCCCTCCCGGATGAAGATTGAATTGCCTGGCTCATCGCAGCCGAGCGCGACACGGCCTCTACCCGAGACCATCATCTCTACACATAGCCCATCATTCGACAAGAACGCGCAGTTTGTCCTGCATAGGCGCATGGTGTCCCCCTCCGCCGCAAGAGGTGAGCAAAAGAGAGGCTCCCCTCGCCACTACCGGACAAAGGGACCTCTCTGGGGAAACACGCTATAAAACCTTCTTGCCGGGCGGTCGAGTACAGCACCGACGGCGTACCCGTGGAGACCTACCCAGAGCCCACGCCATTTCAAGTTTCTTGGTCTTCAACGCCACAATCCGATAATCATCCAGCCGTCGAAATGACCTCGTCACAGGCGGCAAGCATCTCCTCGTCATGAGTGACAACGATTACAATATGGTCTCTCTTAATTTCATGAAGCAATTTGATCAGCGCGCCTCGACTCTTCGCATCAAGTGCTGAGGTCGGTTCATCAAAAAGCATAACGTCCGGCGATTTCAACAGCTGTCTCACAATTGCAATCTTTTGCTTCTCGCCGCCGGACACCCCTCCTTTCCCGCCGTCAAGCATCGCCGTTGCCCCGTTCTCCACAGAAGCAACCATTTCGTCTAGCCCCAATATGACAAGCATCCGATTCAGCTTATCCATCTCGTAATCATCAGAAAGCAGCGTAAGATTATCGAGAATCGTCCCCTCAACGATAGGGGGTTCTTGCTCCGTAATGCTGACTCGACACCGCCGCAATGCATATCGATCGATGCAACGCTGTGACACCCCGTTGTAGCGAACGGCCCCTTCTGTGTCATCTGGATATAGCCCCAATATCACTGACAGCAGCGAGCTCTTCCCCGAACCATTCGGCCCCGAGATTCCATATAGCCGACCCCTGGAAAACGCGAGCCCCTCAATGCTTAACGCGACCCTTTCCGCCCCTGGATAACGTAGCTTGATGTTCTCTAGACGGATTTCCTCAATCGGACCAAGCGCCAATTTGCCATTCGCTTCCACCGGGACATCCCAAATTCTTTTCAGCCGCTCATAGCATACGCGATTAGTCTGGTAATCCCTTCCCCAGCCCAACAAATACTGTACCGCTGAGCTTAAGTTCGAATAATATCCAACAGCAGTCACGAGAAAACCAGGCAACAGTCTCCCGCCCATCACTTCAACCGCGCCCACAGCAAGAAGACATCCTTGAGCGGCGGAAGCGACCAACGCGTTGCCAAAGGTAAATCTAGACCCTACTTCCTGATTTGCTCTCATCGTTGGATAGAGCCCATTAAAAGCTTCGACCAGTACAGCGCGGGACCTATCGAACAAAGCATGTTTGCGGATGAAATCAACTTTCTCCAACTGATCTTGTAGACAGGAAAAAAACCTCGCGCTCTGCTCTTGTACGTCAAAACTTCTCTCAAACAGCCTTGCGCGTGAAACCGCATAAAAAGCGGCACTCGCTGCCGCAAGAACAAGGCAGACCACACTCAACTTGATATTCAGGCTACCGAGAACAAACAGGGCGGACAAAAGGGTGATAACGTTGCTTGAAACCCCCACAACCGAGTTGATTACGAAGATGACAAGGTCATTAGCGTCGTGATTGATTTGCTGGTTATAATACGACGCGTTGAAGCCCTCGAAGAATGCCTGGGGAAGGTGCTTCACGTGCTCAAGCGTATCCGCATTTAAGCCGAACCCCGCATGCGACTGAAGGTTGATGTACAGCATCTCTGAGCAATACACTAGTCCCGCTCGAACCGCTTGGACCGCAACCAAAATAAGGCAACAAACGAGAACGGCGGCAAGATCGGCGCTGGCCGGCATCGCCAATCGGTTTACCACTATGCCGGTAAGAAAGGGACCCGCAAGCGCAAGCAGCCCGACCAAAACTGTTACGACAAGATAGGCGTAGAATCGACCGCCCAGTATATATTTTCTACAGAGATTAAGCATCAGCCTCATTTTGCCCCGCACCCCGTTTTGCCGTATTCATCATCTGGGAGAGCAGCATTTTTTGCTCGGCATCATACCGGAAGGAAACGCAACGTTTCCCCTCACCGTTTAAGGCGTGGTTGGGGCACCCTCCCATGCACATGGGAAAAGCAAAGCACTCTTGGCATTCCGGGTCATCCGGCTCATATGCCATCCAGTTAATCATGTTCTTGCTCAACATTGGCGGCTCGAAAATAGTTCCGACCCTCCGCTCCTTCATTCCAATGTCATCCCAGCACTTATACAAATCTCCGACGGGATCAACCACGTACGAGTTGATTCCAACGGCGCAACATATCCCGAAATTCGTCCCACCAAAAGGTTGAACTTTGAAGCCCCGCGCAATTGCCCTTTTATAAAACTCAGTCTCCTCATACGAGAACTCTTTTACAGTAAAGCAGTGGCTGTCGTTCGCACATACCTGATTGATATCGTCAACAGGGGCTAAATAGAAGTGAACCTTATTCATCAGGCCATTTAGCTCGAGATAATCCAATAGCTCTTGAGCGGCCTCGATGTTGGTCTTGTCGACGTTGCTCCTTATCGAAATATCGATGATGTCGGCACACTCTTTGACGTTCTTGAGAATACGTTCGTATGTAGGGCTTCCGTCGTGAAGAATCCTTCTCGAATCGTGATCCGACTTCGATCCATCTATAGTCACTTGCGCGCTCGTCACACCACATGCCGCGAGCCTCCTTGCAACATCAGGCGTCAGCAGATAGCCATTTGTCACTATCGATGCGGAATATTCACACGTTGGCCCCACGACATCTTTCAGATCCGACGTAATCCGTTCGATCATCTTCATTCCGAGCAGAGGCTCGCCGCCGTACCATCCAACTGAGAGACTTGCGATACCAGGATAGTAATCTTTCACGAACTTGGAGAGCTGTGTCAAAACCTCCTCGCCCATCGTCGTGTACGCCTGTCCCTTTTCATAGCAGTAGGGACAGCAAAAGTTGCAAGCCATCGTTGGCGCAATGGTAAGGGACAGAGCAGTATTCGCAAAGCGCGCGGCGCGACTTTGCAACCTGATCTCCCCAAGCTCGTCCCTCTCCTCATTGACTAGGATGCCTCCCCTTATCAGCTCCGCGACAAGATCATCGGCATCCCGAACGTCCCCTTCTTGAATCCTTTTGAATTTCTGCGCGTATTCCGGATTTAACGACAGGATGCCGCCGGTTCGCGCATTCATGATAAGAAGACTTCCGTTATGTTCATGCACCACATTAAATTGCGACAGTTTCACTTCGCACCATCTCCATTTCCAACCAAATCCATATCGACCCTCAGACGCTGCGCATACGCCAGCGCACTACCTTCTTCGATAAAAACTGCACGAAAGCAGCAATAGACATGCGAGCGACACGATGACCGCATGGCCGCATGCAGCCATCAGGACCGTCCCGCCGGCAGCCCCGCACGCCCTCATCCAATAAGCCATGTGAACCGGGGGTAAAACGGTTGGGAAACTCATCGCGATAACAAGGCCCGCGAACGTTGCGACCAGCAAGGCTCCCGACACAAGAGATCTGATCCTGAACACCTCATATGCAACCGCAACCATCAGCGTATAAGCGGCGTCTATAACGATATTCGACAGGAGTGCCGAGGTCACATTACCAACCGTAAGGCTGTCTAGACCGCTTCC
The DNA here is from genome assembly GCA_900546825.1 of uncultured Collinsella sp. Taxonomy (GTDB): domain Bacteria; phylum Actinomycetota; class Coriobacteriia; order Coriobacteriales; family Coriobacteriaceae; genus Collinsella. The sequence goes on from UREE01000010.1 coordinate 15,353, forward strand.
GGAGCACACGGCAAAGACCGCAGCGACACCGAGAGTAAACACGATGTAGGGGCACAGCGTATACACTTCGCAAGCCAATGTCTTTGCCGCAAACAGCTGCCAGCTGCGGAAGCCCCGAGCAATCGAAACTCCCCTTGCCGACACGCTCGTCGCATCACCGAATAGCGTCCCCGCCACAACAACAGAGACGATTGGGAAGAACACCGTATGCGCCATGGAGACGACACTTAGCCAGGAAGAGATACCCGTTGGCCCAACCCCTATCGAGAAAAGATAGCCCGGATCGGCGGAAAAGCCAAAGAACTGGCCCTCTCCCCCTGCGGAGACCCATGCGCCGGACCCGGCAAACACATAAATCCCCGCGATGCCCAAATACATCAGCGCTATTATCACGGCGAGTTTCATTCTCCTTGCGCGGAACAGTTCCGCCCTGACCGACATCCCAAGATTCATCGAACCGCCGTCCTTACAAATAGCGAGACGAGCGCAACTCCAACCGACACAAGCACAGTGCCGCCCGCATACAGCAAAACCTGAATTACACCAACATTCTGCATACTCAGGGAACACAGGTTCATCAGGTAATACACGGGCGAGAGCATGAGCAGCAAGCTGGGCTGACCGCTTCCGTATGTACTTGGGAACCACACCATCACAAATGTCGAAACCGCTATTGCAACGACGCTGCTCGCCACCACACTCCTCGTGAGCAAATACAGGGCGAAGGTAGCGGCGTACATCGAAATGAGCAGCAGCGCGATCATCAGCGCAATCGATACAAATTGGGCAAACCCTGAGCACGAGGCCCCAACGTCCCATTGGGCCATCTTGGTTAAATACAGCGCAGTCGTAGAAAGAAGATACACGGCACCGACCAGAGTGCAGTTCACCAACAGCTTCGTGATCACAATCGCCGCCTGCGACACCCCTCGCGATCTCGATACGGCGTAAGCCACGGATTCAAAGTCTCTCGACGTAGCGTAAACCGCGTAGAGAATCGTCACCGGAATCCAGACCACTGTAGACGCAAAAGACGTCCGGGCAACAGAGCCCAAAACGTCCCCTGCATCCACTAGGTTTCCAATAAAACCTATAGCCCCTCCAAGCGTATACGGGTCATCACCGGCGACCATGATCAGCACCTCAGACGAAGTCGCAGCCGCAACCACATACAGCACAGCCGCAAGCGCAATCATCAGAGCGGTCGCCGGGTGCCTGGCGAGCAACCATACCTCGCTCCGAAAAGCTGAGATGAACTCGCGTTTCATCACAGCTCGCTCTCTCGACCGATGAGCTCCGAATAAAACTCCTCAAGGCTCTTCCTATGAGAATACGCCTCCGCAACCCTCACACCTGCGGTCGAGAGCGCTTCGATTGCAATGCCCCGCCCTTCCTTTTTCTCCTCATAGCGCATAAGGACGCTGCCGTCCGGCAGAAAAGAATGTGAGGTCTCATCTCCGAGAACCGATCTCGTTCGCTCCAGATCGTCCACATGCAACACGAAACCACCGCGGCATGACTTTTCCAGCTGAGGTGCGGTCATCCTTCGAATGAGGCGACCATGACTTATGAAGAGGTAATCAGTTGCCAGCTTGTGCATCTCCTCAAGATTGTGGCTGGATACGAGAATCGTTTTACCTTGATCTTTGTTAAGATGCGTAAGGATTTTTCTTACTTCGACTATCCCCATCGGATCCAGGCCGTTTGTCGGCTCGTCCAGGATCAACAGCTCCGGATCGCCCAGCAACGCTATGGCCAGATCGAGACGCCTCCTCATTCCCATTGAGAAGTTCTTCACTTTCTTCCCGCCGGCCTCCCCCAAACCGACGGTTGATAACACACCGTCGATGGAACGATCGGTGGGAAGCCCCCACTCAATACAGCGAACGACCAAGTTGTCTCGCGCGGTCAGATTAGGATACGAAGCATTGAGGTCGGGCATATAACCCAGCCTTTCCCTGCAGCTCCGTATTTCACGTCTCCCGGTTTGCCCAAACATCGAGATCGTTCCTGACGATGGCTCCGAAAGCCCCGTGATCAATCGAATTAACGTGCTCTTGCCGGCACCATTCTCCCCAATGAGTGCACACAGCTCGCCTTCCATTAAAGAGAACGAGACTGATTTAACCGCTTCAAACCCGCCATATCTCTTGGATATGGCACGCAATTCAACTGGGACTTCCCGCATGGACGACATCCTCCCCGTCAATAAAAAGGGACGACATGGCAATTGTGCGGGGTTATAGGTAACGTCGGTTCGCCCCCCATATTGCAATGCCACATCGCCCCTCAGGCGCTGCTGGCCAAAATATCTTTGAACAGTCTGTGCACGCCGTACGGCGTGCACTATCCGCTAAAAGCGGATAGTGCACTCCTGTGAAGAACACTTGGTGCTGCAGCTGCCGTGCGCGTAAAAGAAGCAATTGCTGCACATGGGCTCAGCCCCGGCTGACGGCTCGGTAATCCATTCCATTTCATTCCCCTCCTTTCGCGGTAGAAAGCCAGTTCATCTCTGCCCCCTAGAAACGGAACGTGCAGGACTGATTGGGGCACCTCTTCGTGCATCACCCGTGCGCGTAGAAGAAGCAGTTGCCGCACGCGGGTGCAACGCCTTCCTCCGGCTCGTTAATCCAATCCATCTCTCCCTCCTTTCCTTGCATACCGAATTGATAATGTTATTCTAATTCGATATGTATCATATTTCAATATAAGCTTATTTATATATTACACAAGGTAAGCACCCCCCTGCATCCAGCACAGGAAATGACTCTCTCGTTCCCCAGTGACGCGGCGAGAAATACAGGCCACTGCAGGACGTTGAATGAACAGCCCGTGAAAACCGTTGTTTTCACGGGCTGCACCTGCTCAATACTTTTTTATTCTCCAGCCTCAGTCGTCTCTAAGATCGACCACGTAAACATGATCTGACTCCAGGACCGGGTCATCACCCGTCGCGGTCGCCCTGCTCAGCGCGTTGCGGGCGCGCCGCGTCGCCAGTTCCTCAAGTTCTCTTTCGTTGACGCGCTTAATAAGATCGCCAGGCTGGCAATCAAGCTCTACGCAAATATCCAGCAATGTCTTTAACCTAATTGCCTTCACCTTGCCATTTCGTATTTTTGAGATACTTGCCGGTGTGTGCCCGGTCGCCCGAATGATATCCGTACTCGTCTTTCCGCGTCGAAGCAATAAGCTTTCAAGCTCAATAATCAGATAGTCCATGCCGCCCCTCACACCAAATCCTCGGTCTGGTCTTGAAGCAGAGCTCCGTAGCGCCATATCGCAGAAATCGAGAAGCAGCAAACGGCCCCCAGCACAGCACCAATATCTATGGGCAGGGCCAGGTTTTCAAACATCGAATAGGCGTTCCCCAGCAAGTCGAAGGGGCCAATCACTATCGAAAGAAACCACGGAGAAAACAAGAGGTCACCTATTGCCGCTGCAACAAACAGCCACCCGATAATCGAGATTCTTCGAGCATGCGAAAGGGTAAAGGGCGATTCGCCATGAGCCATGTCCATGCTGATTCCCCGCAGGGTCCATGTGGCCCCTCCGGAAATCAGAAGATACATCAAAGGAACCACTACGGAAACCGTCTTTGATGGATCATATAGGTTTCCTTGAGCAGCCATAAGCCCAATGGAAATAACCACCACCACCGAACAGCAACACACCGCTATAAACAGCGCCGTAAACAGAATCCCAAGCCTTCTTCCGAGAGTCATCATCTTCTGGATGGACTTATCGATCTTCTGGGCGCTATTCACCACAGCTCCTCCTAAAGCAATCAGAGGTCTTCTTACTTACTGTTTTTCCTACATTGTAACGAACTCGATAAGAAGAGGGTCGCTTCACGCCGCGCAATCCCGAACTCCAAGCGTTTCTCATCAGCATTGCCCATCTTTCGAGTCGAAATTCAAATCCAGTTTCTTATCGCATGCTGAAATCAACCCGAACTGGATGTGACTGGAAAACAGCGCGCTGCGTCGGTCGCGCTTTCCCGAGCGACTCTGGCACAACAGACGATATGAGTTGAACATTGGGGCCTCTCCCCTTGCAGCTCTCTCGTGGGTCGGGCGACAATGGTCGTACCATCAACCGCGGCCGCGCGCTGCGGGCCCTCGGCCTCGGCTGCGTCGTCGGGGCGGTCCCGAAGATGCACCGGCCCGCGGCCGACCGCGGCCGCAAGAACGACCGCCGCGACGCCGAGTGGCTGGCACGCATGCTGGCGCGCCGCAACGTCGTCGAGGTGTGGGTCCCCGACGAGCGCCCTCGAGGACGCGCGCGACGACCTGCAACACGCCAAGCAGCGGATGTCGAAGTTCCTGCTGCGCCACGGCCTCGTCTTCGACGAGACGACGCCGGCCGGCAGGCGCAGGGGCGCCTGGACGGGGGCCTACTGGGACTGGACGGAGTCCCTCTCCTTCGACGAGCCCGACGACGCCGCGGCCTACGAGCACTACATGGACGGAAATGACCTGGTAGAGAACCCTCGCACCGTCTACGTCGCAGGGGACGTAGACGAACTCGTCGAGCACGAGCAGCCTCGCGGGCGACACGTCGTTCAACAGTTTCGACAGCGTTCCCTTGCGCTTCGCGTTGCCGAGCTCGAGAACCAGCTGCGCGGTCTGCCAGAACCTGACCGACATGTCCGCGGCGACCGCGCGCATCGTGAGGGCGACTGCCATGCGCGTCTTGCCGCGCCTGGACTTACCGAAGAAGACGAGGTCTTCGCGCGATTGTTTGTGTCAACGGCCAACTGAATGTGAACCCTTCTTGCATTGTTGCAACCTGGCTGGCAGCCGGTCTTTAATGACGACGACCATTGTCGCCCGACCCACAAAAGAGCCGCAAGGGGAGGAGCTCCCAATGTTCAACTCATATCGTCTATGGCGCACTACCATTCACCGAAAGTCGGCAACTTTTTCATTCTCTCTATACATGTTTAAACAACATGTTCTACAATAGGGACAATAGCAATGGAAACTCGGGACGAGCCGTCTATCCATCTACGGCGCAGCCCCTTATTCAAAAGGACGGTGAGTGCATCCATGGAGCGTGCAAGCGGCGTTCTGATGCCCGTTTCGTCATTGCCCGGACCTTACGGTATCGGCGGCTTTGGCTGGAACGCCTATGACTTTGTCGATTTCCTCGCCTCGTGCAAACAACATTACTGGCAGATTCTCCCCCTTACGACAACGAGCTATGGCGACTCGCCCTATCAGTCGTTCTCGGCCCGTGCGGGCAACCCCAATTTCATCGACTTTGCCGAGCTTATCGAGGCCGGCTATCTGGAGCAGTGCGATATCGACGGCGTGTACCTGGGCTCCGACCCCAGCAATGTCGACTATGGTGCCATCTTTGGTGGCCGTCGTCAGATTCTCGACCGCGCCGCCGAGCGCTTTGCCGCCGACAAGCCGGCCGACTTCGACGACTTTGTCCAAGCAAACGAAGACTGGCTCATCCCCTACTGCGAGTTCATGACCGTCAAGGAGGAGTGCGGTCTCAAGGCCTTTTGGGAGTGGCCCGCAGAGCTCCGTACCCGCGGCGAGGCTTCTGCCAAGGTCTGCGCCGCCCATCCCGCGCGCATGCTCTACCACCAGATGACGCAGTACTTCTTCAATCGTCAGTGGAGCCGCCTCAAGGCCTATGCCAACGAGCGCGATATCCTCATCATCGGCGACCTGCCCATCTATGTCTCGCGCGACTCCGTCGAGATGTGGGCCACGCCCGAGCTCTTTAAGATCGACGCCGCCGGTAATCCTGTGAGTGTCGCCGGCACGCCGCCCGACCAGTTCTCGGCCACCGGCCAGTACTGGGGCAATCCCATCTACGACTGGGACGCCATGGAAGCCGACGGTTTCTCCTGGTGGGAGGGCCGTATCCGCGCCGCCCTCGACATGTACGATGTCATCCGCCTGGATCACTTCCGCGGCTTCGAGGCCTATTGGGAGGTGCCGTTCTCCTCACCCGATTCGTCCTACGGTTCGTGGACGCAGGGCCCCGGCCTCAAGTTCTTCAAGACGCTCGAGGAAAAGCTCGGCACGCTGCCCATCATCGCCGAAGACCTGGGCTTCCTCACCCCCGGCGTCATCGACATGCGCGACAACTCGGGCTTCCCCGGCATGAAGATCTTGCAGTTCGCCTTTGAGGGCACCAACTCGTACTACCTGCCGCACAACTACATTGCCAACACCGTCGCCTATGTGGGCACACACGACAACGAGACGGCGCGCGGTTGGTTTGAGGGAACGGCCACCCCGCGTCAGCGCGAGCAGGCGGCCCTGTACACCCACCAGCAGGCCGGCGAACCCATGGCAGATGCACTCAATCGCACCATCGCCGCCAGCGTGAGCGACACGTGCATCTACACCATGCAGGACCTGCTCAACTTGGGCAACGAGGCGCGCATCAACACCCCTGCCACGTTGGGCGGCAACTGGACCTGGCGCATGCTCGACGGCGCCATCACCCGCGAGCTCGAGCACAAACTCACCGACTGGACCGAGACCTACTTCCGCATCCCGTCGGAAGCCGAAATCGAGCTTCCTCAATAGGAGCTACCGCGCCCGACCCCTCCCCACCGTGCGGACGCGCTTGCTTTTTCCCGCGCGAGGCCACCCCAATCCCCTCGCGCGGGCTTCTTATGAATTGCAGACATGAAACAACCCATCACAGGAGAAAACATGCCCCAAATTAACCTCATGGAACTCGCCGAGCAGTCTTTTGGCACCTCGCTCGAGCAGCTCGACGACCGTCGCATTTACAAGCTGCTGGTCAAACTCGTGCAGGAGCGCTCCGCCGCCTGCCCGCTCAACAACGGCAAGAAAAAGCTCTATTACATTTCCGCCGAATTTTTGATCGGCAAGCTGCTCATCAACAACATGATCGACCTCGGCATCTACGATGAGGTTAAGGACCAGCTCACCGCCGCAGGCCACGACCTCAACAAGATCGAGGAGTTCGAGGTCGAGCCGTCGCTCGGCAACGGCGGCCTGGGCCGCCTGGCCGCATGCTTCCTGGATTCCATCGCCACGCTGGGCTTGACCGGCGATGGCGTGGGCCTCAACTATCACTACGGCCTGTTCCGTCAGCGCTTTGTCGACAACCAGCAGAAGGCCGTCCCCGACGAGTGGCTCGGTGAGCAGGACATCCTAGTCGACGACGGCCGCTCCTACACCGTCGAGTTCGGCGATTTTGCCGTTACCTCCAAGCTCGTCAACATCGACGTGCCCGGTTACGGCCAGCCCACCAAGAACCGTCTGCGCCTGTTCGACCTGGCGAGCGTCGACGACGGCCTGGTCCCCGGCAGCTCCATCGACTTCGACAAGACAGAGATCGCCAAGAACCTCACCTTGTTCCTCTACCCCGACGATTCCGACGAGCAGGGCCGCCTGCTTCGCATCTACCAGGAGTACTTCATGGTGAGCAACGCCGCCCAGCTCCTGATCGACGAGGCCATCGAGCGCGGCAGCAACCTGCACGATCTGGCCGACTACGCCGTGGTCCAAATTAACGACACGCACCCCACCATGGTCATCCCCGAGCTCATTCGCTTGCTCACCACCGAGCATGGCATCGAGTTTGACGAGGCCGTGACCATCGTACGCTCCATGGTCGCCTACACTAACCACACGATTCTTGCCGAGGCGCTCGAGAAGTGGCCGCTCGTCAGCCTGCAGAAGGTCTCCCCTGCCATCGCCGACATTATCGTCAAGCTCGATGAGATCGCGAAGGCCGAGCACGATGACCCGCGCGTCGCCGTCATCGACGAATACGACACCGTCCACATGGCCCACATGGACATCCACTTTGGCTTCTCCATCAATGGCGTAGCCGCCCTCCACACCAAGATCTTGGAGGACACCGAGCTTCATCCGTTCTACGAGATCTATCCCGAGAAGTTCTCCAACAAGACCAACGGCATCACCTTCCGCCGTTGGATCCATGGAGCCAACCCCGCGCTCGCCAGCCTGCTCGACGATGTAATCGGCACCGACTGGCGCAGCACCGGCGATCTGAGCAAACTCGCCAAGTTCGCCGACGACAAGGACGTTCTTGAGCGCCTGGCCGCCACCAAGGTCGAGGCCAAGGCCATCATGCGCCAGTTCATGGCGCTCGAGCAGGGCGTGACCATTCCCTCCAACGCCATCATCGACGTCCAGGTCAAGCGCATCCACGAGTACAAGCGTCAGCAGATGCTCGCGCTCTACATCATCTGGAAGTACTTCGATATCAAGAACGGCAACAGGCCTAAGCACCCTGTCACCATCATCTTTGGCGGCAAGGCGGCGCCTGCCTACACTATCGCGCAGGACATCATCCATCTGATCCTGACGCTGTCGCAGTGGATTGCAAACGACCCCGACGTGGCTCCCTACCTGCAGGTTGTCATGATTGAGAACTACAACGTCACCGCCGCCGAGCGCGTGATCCCCGCCGCTGACATCTCCGAGCAGATCAGCCTGGCCTCCAAGGAGGCGAGCGGCACCTCCAACATGAAGTTCATGCTCAACGGCGCCCTAACCCTGTGCACGCTCGACGGTGCCAACGTGGAGATTGCCGAGCTCGTGGGCGACGAGAACATCTATACCTTTGGTGCCTCGTCCAAACAGGTCGAGCAGCTCTACGCCGACGGCACCTACAACGCCGGTGCGCTCTACCGCAAGCCCGGCATTAAACTGCTGGTGGACTTCATCACCAACCCGGCCTTTATGGCAACCGGCAACGCCGAGCGCCTGCAGCGCCTGCACGACGACATTAAGGGCAAGGACTGGTTTATGGCCCTGCTCGACATTGAGGAGTACATCCAGACCAAGGAGCGCGTGCTGGCCGACTACGAGGACCAGGACGCCTGGATGCGCAAGGCGCTCATCAATATCGCCAACGCCGGCACCTTCTCGTCCGACCGTACGATCTCCCAGTACAACGACGAGATTTGGCACCTGAGCTAGCTCATTCCCCTTACCCATCCTCTTGAGAAACGGAGTCGTGGCAACACGGCTCCGTTTTTTGTGCCCGCACGTTACCCTGTGATCCGACTCGGCCAAACAATCTCGATCCGTAGCAATTACTCAACCAAAACGGTCCCAGCCGTTACAGATTGAGACATACCGGCCCCTCCCCTCGGGTTTATCTCAATCTGTAACATCTAGCAGGTGAAATTCGCCTTTGGTGTTACAGATTTAGATGAAATGGTTAGCTCAGCGGAACCGTCTCGATCTGTAACATCTAACGTCCGAAATCGGCCCTATCCGTTACAGATCGAGACAAACGACCGGTCAGACAGTCCCAACACAAAGAAAGGCTCCCCTCTCGCCCAGTGGACGGGAGGGGAGCCTTATATGTGACCGCGGCAAAAGGATGGCAAAGCCGCAGTCGCCCAAAGGGAGGGCCTGGATGCACCGGGCCTAGATAAGGTTCTTGCCAGACACCTTATCGAAGAGATGAGTCGCGTTCTTCTCGAACTTGAACCAGATGGGGTCGCCAGCCTTGAGCGCGCCCTTGGCCTCGAGGTCGACGACGGGGATAATCAGGACAAACTGGCCGTCGGGAGCGGTCACGTGGATATGCTCGGTCGAGCCCATGAGCTCGGTCACCTCGACGGTGCCCTGGAGCGCACCCTCCTCGCCCTTGTCGGCAAGCAGGATCTGCTCGGGGCGCACGCCGGCCGTAATCTCCTTCACGTCGCCGCCGTCCCAGTTGAGGGCAAGCTGAGCGCAAGTCTCCGGGGCGAGCGCCACGTTCATATCCTCGGTCTTGACAGTAAAGCCGTTGCCCGAGCGCACCAGCTGGGCATCGAAGAAGTTCATCTGCGGCACGCCGATGAAGCCGGCGACGAAGATGTTCGCGGGATGGTTGAAGACCTCCTGCGGCGTGGCGATCTGCTGGACGACGCCGTCCTTCATGACCACGATGCGGTCGCCGAGGGTCATAGCCTCGGTCTGGTCGTGGGTAACGTAGATGAAGGTGCCCTTGATCTCGTGACGCAGCTTAATGAGCTCGGCGCGCATCTGGTTACGAAGCTTGGCATCCAGGTTGGACAGCGGCTCGTCCATCAGGAAGACCTTGGGGTCACGCACGATGGCGCGGCCGATGGCGACGCGCTGGCGCTGGCCGCCAGAGAGCGCCTTGGGCTTACGGTCGAGGTACTCGGTAATACCCAGGATCTCGGCAGCGGAGCGAACTTTGCGGTCGATCTCGTCCTTGGGGACCTTCTTGAGCTCAAGCGTAAACGCCATGTTCTCGTACACCGTCATATTGGGGTACAGAGCATAACTCTGGAACACCATGGCGATGTCGCGGTCCTTGGGTGCCACGTCGTTGACGCGCTTGCCATCGATGAACACATCGCCGGAGGTGATGTCCTCCAGGCCGGCGACCATGCGCATCGTCGTGGACTTACCGCAGCCAGAAGGGCCAACGAGGACGATGAACTCCTGGTCGTGAACGGTGAGGTTGAAGTCCTCTACAGCGAGCACACCGTCCTCGGTAACCTTGAGGTTGTGCTTCTTCTCCTCGGTCTTCTTCTTTTTGCCAAAGAAGCCCTTCTTTTTTGACTCGTTGTTGGGATACACCTTCTGAACATGTTTGAGAACGATCTCGGCCATGTCTTTACCTTTCGATACGCGGCACCGCGCTGAGAGGCGCCGCCAAAACTTGCAAAACAGTTACGGCATCAGCCCTTGACGGCACCTGCCACCACACCGTCGATGATGTACTTCTGGCAGAAGATGTACATGATGACGATGGGGATGACGACCATCATGATGCACGCCATCATGGGGCCGAGCTCGACGTGGCCATAGCCGCCACGGAAGTACTGGATCAAGATAGGAATGGTCTTGTACTTGGTGGAGTCGAGCGTAAGGTAGGGCAGCAGATAGTCGTTCCAGACCCACATGGTCTCAAGGATGCCGACCGAAAGATAGGTGGGCTTCATAATGGGAAGGACGATCTTAAAGAACACTTGGACCGGGTTGCAGCCGTCGATCATGGCCGCTTCCTCAATCTCGAGCGGGATGTTCTTGACGAAGCCGGCGAACATAAAGACCGCGAGGCCCGCGCCAAAACCAAGGTAGATGAAGCAGATGTTAAACGGCGTGTTAAAGCCGATGCGGTCCGCGAGGTTGGACAGCGTGAACATGAGCATCTGGAACGGTACGACCATCGAGAAGACGAACAGGTAATAGAAGAAGTTCGAGATCTTGCTGTTGACGCGCACCACGTACCAAGCGCACATGGAGCAGCACACCAGAATCAGCACGACCGACGTGACCGTAATGATAAGCGAGTACATAAACGCCGAGGCAAAGCCCTGCTCGTTCAGAGCGTGCACGTAGTTTGCGAGGCCGTTGAACGTCTCGGGCGTGAGCAGATCGAACGCCGTGGTGGTGCTGATTGCGGTCGCTTTCTTAAAGGAATTGAGCGCAATCATGAACACGGGGTAGATCCATGCGAGCGACAGGATCGTAAAGAAGATCGAGAGCGCGCGGTTGATAGCCTTATCGCGTTTCATTACTGCTGCACCTCCTTGGACCTCGTGGCCTTAAGCTGGATCATAGAAATAGCGACAACCAGGATGCAGAAGATAACTGCCTTGGCCTGACCGATGCCCTGCCATGCGATGCCAGCACGCGAATAGAACGTGTTGTAGATGTTCAGGGCGAGCATCTCGGTGGAGTGCGCCGGGGCGCCACCGGTAAGGGCGAGGTTCTGGTCGAACAGCTTAAAGCCGTTGGTGATGGACAGGAACAGGCAGATGGTGATGGTCGGCATCAGGTTGGGGATCTTAACCTTCCAAAACGTCTGCCATGCCGTAGCGCCATCGACCTTGGCGGCCTCGATGTAGTCAGACGGAATGGACTGCAGACCGGCGATGTAGATGATCATCATGTAGCCGACCTGTTGCCACAGGGTCAGGATGATAAGGCCCCAGAAGCCAGCGGCGGAGTTGAGGGCGATAAGCTGGGCACCCACGTTGGAGAGCAGGCAGTTGATCAGAATCTGCCAAATGTAACCCAGTACAATGCCGCCAATCAGGTTAGGCATAAAGAAAATCGTACGGAAGATGTTGGTGCCCTTGAGCGCCTTGCGAGTGAGCGCCTGCGCAATGGCCAGCGCGATCACGTTGATGAGCACCGTCGACAGGAAGGCAAACGCCACGGTAAAGAAGAACGACGTGGAGAACTGCGGATCGGACAGCGCGCGCACGTAGTTCTCGATACCGACAAAGTGCGCGTTATTGATGGTAATAAACTGGCAGAACGAGAGATAGAAACCCTGGATAAAGGGAATCACGAACCCGATCATAAACGCCAGGCACGTGGGCAGCATAAAGAGCGGCCACCAGCGCTTGAGTGCTTTGCCCATAGAAGGGTCCTTTCAATATGCAGGGGGCGGGCAAACCTACGTCTGCCCGCCCCCTGTCGCTAATCAGATAGCTTGGGCAGCAACTGCTTACTCGGAAGCAGCCTTCTCGGTCTTCCAGCCATCGACGAAGGCGTTCTTGACGCCGTCCCACTTGGTGTTGTCGGCAGCATAAGCGATGAGAGCCTGCTTGAGGTTCTTCTTCCACTCCTCGGAGGGGATGTAAACGAAGTCCCAAGCGACGGTCTTCTTGCCGTCCTTGGCCATAGCAACGGCCTGCTGAGAGAAGACGTTGGTGGTCTCCTTAGCGCTCTTGAACGGGGCGGTCAGACCCATCTTGTCAGCGATGATGCTGGTGGCGGTGTCAGAAGTGACGCACCAATACATGAAGTCCTCGGTGGCCTTCTGGGCATCCTCGGAAGCCTGGGAGCTGACGCACCAGTAGTTCTCGCCGCCGGAGCACAGGCCCTGGTTCTCCTCGCCGTCGACGCCGATGTAGATCGGCAGCATGCCGAGCTGGTCGTCGGTCATACCGGCCTTGGTGAGGTCGGCGTAGGCCCAAGAGCCGTTCTGATAGAAGACGGCCTTGCCGGTTGCGAACTCGTTGGTGGCGTCGTCACCGGTCTTGGAGGCGAGCTGCGAAGGATCGCAGGTGGAGTCGGTGATGTACAGGTCGAAGATCTGCTTAAAGTTGTCGAGATACTCGCCCTTGATCTCGTCGTCCTCCTGATTGTGCTCCTTCTCGAACTCGTAGTAGAGCGGGAGGTTGGCGAGGTGCGTGGTGTAGCGCCAGCTGGAGGAGTCATCCATACCGGCGGAAGTGAAGGCACCGTCAACGCCGAGCTCGTCCTTGCGGGCCTGGATGTCATCGGCGCAAGCCTTCAGCTTGTCGAAGGAGTTGATGTCCTCGGCCTTGTAGCCGGCCTTCTCGAGGAGCTCCTTGTTGTAAATGATGCCGTAGCTCTCCTGAACCCAGTCGATACCCAGATCCTTGCCGTCGGACTGCAGCGCCAGGGAGTCGTCGATGAGCTCGCCGCGGAGCTTGGTGTCGGAAAGATCGGCGCAGTAGTCCTTCCAGTTCTTAAGGCCGGTGGGGCCGTTGACCTGGAACAGCGTCGGAGCGGAGCTCTTGGACATCTCGGACTTGAGCTTCTCCTCGTAGGTGTTGGAGGCGGCGGTCACGATCTTGACCTCGACGCCCTTCTCCTTCTTGTACGCCTTGGCGATCTCCTTCCACTCCTTGTCGACCTCGGGCTTGAACTGGAGGAAGTAGACCTCGGCAGCGTCACCAGAAGCAGAGGAGCCAGAGCCGGCAGAACCACCGCAGCCCACGAGGCCCAGACCAAGAACCGCAGCCGCGGAACCAGCAAAGCCCAGGAACTGCCTTCTGCTCATTTCGTTCTTCATTACAATCCACCCTTTCACACCGTGGCGGCACCCTTTGCCGCCGCCTTCGGAGATTGGCTCGGGGACTTTGCCCCTTTTGCTGACTTGTACAATACGCTATTTGGCTAGTTGTTTGAACAAGTATTACTAGAGCGGTAGAAAAACTTCGGTGAACGGTAATTTCGACTTGATACTTGACAAGTTTTGTATAAACAATTATTTGTTATCGAATGCAGAGAAAACGCCCGATCAAGCCGATGCATCGTCGGTTTGACCGGGCGTTTTCGCTTTGAGGGCATGAGTCTCGTCAGGCTGCGAGCTAGCCGGCTATCGCTTGGAATTGACGCGGTAATGGAAGATCTCGGGGTGTGTGCGGGCATGCGTGACCTCGAACAAGATGCCGTCCGAGGTGTACGACTGGCTCTCCATAACGGCGACGCAGTTGTACTTGCCAAGGTCCAGATAGCTGCAGTCCTCATCGTTGGCGAGCTCGACACTCACCGTACGACGGCTCGCCATCACTTTGACGCCGCGCTTGTGCTCCAGATAGCCGTAGATAGAATCCGCCGCGATCTCGGGGGTCAGGCCCTTGGCGACCGACGCCAAAAAGTAGCCATGGTCCACTTGGCGCGCGCTGCCGTTGAGGCTTCGGACACGCACTACGCGAATCAGCTCCTCGCCCACCTTAAAGCCCAGGCGGCGAGAGAGTTGCTCAGTGCAAATCAAATGTTCAAAAGACTTGACCTCGGTCGATGCGACGGCATTGTTGCGTTTTGCGAACTCGCCAAACGACTCAACCTCTTCGAGTGCGCCCAGCATGTCGGTTTCGCCCTTAAGCCAAATAACGCGCACGCCCTTACCGTGTATAGGCTGCACAAACATCTGGTCGGCCAGCATGCTCAAGGCGCGTCGAACGGTATTGCGCGTGCAGCCAAACTCCGCGGTCAGCTCGGCTTCGGTTGGCAGCATCTCCTGAAACGCATAGGTCCCGTTAATGATGCGCGAACGGATCTCGCGGTAGATTCCTTCGTAAATCGCTTTTGGCATAACTTCACCTCTAATGAATATGTATGGCTAGGCACGATAGCATTTCTTAAAGTTGTTTAACCGATTATCGGTAAAGTACGGATTATTTACCGTCGACGGTTCCCCCGAAACCCAAATCGGACCGAATCAAAACCGTCAATGCGGCAAGCAGCCAGTCCTCTACAATGAGTTCATTGTTTAAACGTTCTTGCTCGCACAGCATGTTGCATCCGGAAGGCATATTATGCTGCAGAAAATCCAACGCTTTGGCGGGGCAATGTTCGCGCCCGCCATGCTGTTTTCTATATCAGGCCTCATGGTCGGCATCTCCGCCCTCGCCACGACCGTAGACATCGTCGGTGACCTCGCCGTATACGGAACCCCTTGGTACGTTTTCTGGACCATCATCCAGCGCGGCTCGTGGACGGTCTTTAAACGTCTCCCGCTCCTTTTTGCCGTAGCGCTGCCTATCGGTCTTGCCCAAAAGCAACCGGCACGCTGCTGCCTCGAGGCACTCGTGGCCTATTTTGCCTATTGCTTCTTTTTGAGCGAGATCATTAAGCTGAGCGGAGACAACCTTGGACTTAAGTACCCATCATCTTTGACCCCCGCCAGCGGCATCACCGTCATCGACGGCATCAAGACGCTCGACACCGGCATTATCGGCCCGCTGGCGGTGTCGGCAACCGTCGTTGCCATCCATGACCGCTTCTACGATGCCAAGGTTCCCGATTGGCTCGGCACCTTCTCGGGTTCCTCGCTGGTCTACCTCATCAGCTTTTTTGCCGTGTTTGCCCTTGCCGCCATCTCGGCCGCCATCGTGCCCTTCGCATACGCTGTGACCGAAACGCTGCGCCACGCACTTGCGGGCGTCGGCCCCTTCGGCGTGGGCATCTTTGTGTTTTTGGAGCGAGCGCTCGAGCCCATGGGGCTGCACCATCTGCTCTATATGCCCATCTATTACGACAATCTGGTCATTCACGACGGTATTTACGCCACGTGGACCAACCTGCTCCCCATTCTCTCCCATAGCACGCGCCCTTTAAATGAACTTGCGCCCTGGGCAGGTTTTACCGCCACCGGCTGGGGCAAGCTCTTTGGCCTTCCCGCCATCGCGGCAGCATTCTATTTCACCGCCAAACCCGAACGCCGCGCCGGCCTTAAGGTCATCCTTTTGCCCGCCATCGTCGCCTCGGTGGTCTGCGGCGTCACCGAGCCGCTCGAGTTTCTCTTTATGTTCACCTATCCCGGACTCTTTTTGCTCTACGCCGTCCTGTCCTCCTGCCTTGCCATGACCATGAACTTCTTTGGCATCGTCGGCATCTTCTCGGGCGGTCTCATGGAAATGACGGCCTTCAACTTCATCCCACTCATGCGAATGCATGCCGGCTCCTACCTTTTGGCGCTCGGTATCGGTCTGATGTTTAGCGCTGTCTTTTTTCTGGTCTTCCGGGGCCTCATTCTGGCTTTCGACCTAAAAACCCCAGGCCGCGAGGATCATATCGCCAGCGATGCGGCGCTCGCACGTCTGACGGGAAAAAGCTCTGCCAAAGAAGGCGCGGCCCAAAACGGCACCGACAACCAATCATCCCAAGATCATCTGCTTGCTGAGCAAGTCGTTGCGCTCTTGGGTGGCGTTAGCAATATTGTAGGAGCGACCAATTGCGCCACGCGTCTGCGCGTTGAGGTCGCAGAACCTTCCGTTGTCGCAGACAACGCAGCCTTCGTCGCGGCGGGCGCCAAGGGCCTCATCATTACGGGCAAGACCGCCCAGGTGATTATTGGCATCTCCGTTCCCCGCGTTAAAGAGCATTTTGACCAGATCATGGGCCTCGAGCCGGGATTTGCGCCCACCACCTCGGCCTCCCCTGCCGCCAGCGCAGCCCATAAGCGCGGCGATATCTGCTTCTTCGATATCGACGGAACACTCGCCTGGCAAGACCCTCGAGTGGCACAAGAGCTTCCCGAGAGCGAGCGAGACCTCTCCCCCTATCCCAATGAAGCGGTCTCGCAAGCCATCCGTGATTTTGTCGCCAAGGGCAATATGGCGTTTATCTGCACAGGGCGCACGCTGAGCTGCATCCATCCAAAGCTGCTCGAGCTGCCCTGGACCGGCATCGTCTGCCTCGCGGGTGGCTATGTCGAACTTGAGGGACACGTGATTCGCGATTTGGCGATGACGCCCGGCATGCTGCAGCGCCTTGCTCCCATTCTTGAGCAATCGGACGAAGTGATTCGTTTTGAGGGACTCAATGGCGTCGTTCGCATGAGTGCCGATGCGCCCGACGCCCCGGGATACGCCCGCACCGTGGGCGATGCAATTACGCAGCTGCAACATTACAGCGCCTACAAGATCTTAATGTCCACGTCGCTTGCCAGCCGCATCGCTCAGGATCAAGCGTTTGAGCCGCTGCTCTGCTTTAACGAGCTCGAGCTCGAAGTGACCGAGATTTCGCCTCGCGAATGCACCAAGCGCGAGGGTATCCAGTCCGTACTCGACGCCCTCGATCCCCACCACGGAACCGTATACGGCATCGGCGACGCCAGCAATGACGTCTCGCTGATGAACGCCGTCGATGTCGGTATCGCCATGGGCAATGCGCCGGACTTCCTCAAGGAAAAGGCCGACTATGTCACCGACAGCATCGACCACGACGGCGTCGTCACCGCGCTCGAACACTTTGGGCTTATCTAGCCAAGCCCCTACCGCACTTGCGGCCGCATGGACCAATCGTCTTCAACCGCCGCGCTCGACGCCCTAATGTGGCAATATGTTGTCTGCATAATGCAACGATGCAACCTATCAAAGAATGCGAGAACCCGTGTCCAGTCCGTTTACCAGCTTTTTAGCCCAGCACTTTGACCAGATTAACGACTATCTGGCCACGTTCTTTGACGGACAGGCGACTTCCGCCGATATCGAGCGCTACCTGTATACCCCGCTCTCGGCATTTACGGCAAACGCTGGCAAGCGCCACCGCCCGCTCATCTGCATGCTCGCCGCCACTGCGGTAGGCGGCAGCTTTGAGAGCGCCCGCAGCGCAGCGGCGGCCATCGAGCACTTTCAGTCGGGCGCACTCATCCACGACGACATCGCCGACAACGGGCAGATTCGTCGCGGCAAGCCCTGCATGCACCTTACCGAGGGCACCGGTCTTGCCATCAACTGCGGTGACCTGGCGCTCACCATGGTCACCAAGACGGTTCTCGACGACCCCACACTCAACGCAGACGTGAAGCTTCACGTGCTCCACGAGCTTACCGAGATGATCGTCCGTACCATCGAGGGCCAAGCGCTCGACCTGGGCTGGGTCCGCGACGAGCGCTTTGACATTTCGGTCGACGATTATCTGGACATGGCGACGCACAAGACCGCGTACTACAGCGGAGCGACGCCGCTTGCCGCCGGAGCCATTATCGGCGGCGGCAGCGAAGAGCAGATTGAGGCACTGCGCGCCTTTGGGCTGCACACGGGCCTTGCCTTCCAGATTCAAGACGACCTGCTCAACTTGATCGGCACCAAGGAGGCCGCCAACAAGGACTTCCGCACCGATATCACCGAGGGCAAGCGCACCCTCGTTGCCGTGCATGCCCTGTCAGACGAGCGCTATCACGACGAGATCGAGGCAATCCTTTCCTCGGGCACCGAGGACCCTGCGCAGCTCGCACGCGCCGTGGAGATCTTCCAGGAGACCGGCTCCATCGATTACGCCCACACCTATGCGCTCGACCTGACCGCTAAGGCCAAGGCCGCTATCGAAGGCGTCGAGCTCGACCCGCATGCGTGCGAGCTCTTCCTCTCAATGGCAGATTTCTTTGTGGAGCGTCTTAACTAGCGGGGGTCATAAAACCTGTGGGCAGCGAGTTTGGGTACAAGTTGCTACACTATTGAGTGCATGTTTATAAATTGTCTCGCGTTGTCTATCCGACACACGCTCAAAATAGTACGAATGGTACGCCGAAAGGGGTTCGTTCATGGAACCTATTACCACAGGCATGCAGGGAGCAGCCGTCGAGGACGTCCAGTCCCGCCTTCTGCAGCTCGGCTATACAATCGATGACGCCGAGGTTGTCGACAAGCGCTTTGGCACCACCACCGAGCAGGCCGTCAGCACCTTCAGGCTCGACAGCGGCCTTGCTGCCGGTCATGCCGTCGATATCCCCTGTTGGAGCGCCCTGGTCGACGCCTCGTATAAGCTGGGCGACCGCACCCTGTATCTTCGCATGCCCAATTTCCATGGCGCCGATGTGCAGGCCCTGCAGCGCGCTCTCAACGTTTTGGGCTTTGCCTGTGGCGAAGACGACGGCTACTTTGGTCCGCATACCGAGGCCGCCCTGCAGCAGTTCCAGGAAAATGTCGGCCTGTTTGCCGACGGCATGGCCTTCCAGGACACCTACGCCTACATCAACCGCCTGCACCATGTGTGGGAGGGCAAGCCCTCGGTCACCGAAGCCGAGTCCCGCATCGGTTTTGCTCGCGCCGCCAACGTGCTCGAGCGCTTCCAGATCGCCGTTATCGGTGAGGACCCCATCGCACGCAGCGTTGCTTCGCGCATGTGGAACATCGCCACGGCAACGACCGACAACAGCGGCATGATGCTCTGCGACTCCGAGGTCCCAGCCGACGTTGACCTGGTGCTCGAGATCGCAAGCGACGAGCTGCCCGCCGACGCCGCGCCACGCGCCACGATTGCCCTCGCCGAGTGCCACAACCTGGCCCAGCGCATCCGCACCGCCAATGTCGCCGTGCAGCAGAAGCCGGCTCGCATTCGCATTGAGCTCACGGGCATGACGCGCTACAACGGCACCTTCACGGCCAGCGACGCGCAGACGCTCGCCGTACGCCTACTCGATGGCGTTTGCGATGCCCTCGCAGATTAGGTAAACTAGACGAGTTGCTTTTGGGCAACACCACACATTGGGACGTAGTTCAACGGTAGAACTCCGGTTTTTGGTGCCGGCTGTTGGGGGTTCGAATCCCTCCGTCCCAGCCATTAAAACTGAGCGCCCTAAGCCCATAACGGCCCAGGGCGCTTTCTTGTGGGCAAGCGGAGGAATTCGAGCCCGCAAGGGTGCGGAGCTGAGGAAACGCGAAGCGTTTTCCAGCGCAGCACGCAAGGAGCGAAGCGACGCAGCGGGGCGCGGCCGCCGACCAGGCGGACGCGGAATCCCTCCGTCCCACACCAGCCAAGAGCCCCTCACGTCAAGCAAATCGAGCCAACGCCGCCAAGCGGAGGGATCCAACCCGCAAGGGAGCGAAGCGACGCAGCGGGGCGCGGCCGCCGCAGGCAGACGCGGTGCCGGCACCTGGGGGCGCTCCTAAGTGCCGGCATTATAGGAACGTCCCCAAGTGCCGGCTCGGGACTATTTTCGAGGACCCTCCGAAGGACTGTGGCCAAAAAACGGCAAATATGAGTACTGTTACCGTTGTAGCTACATTATTTTCGTTAATAAAAGAAGATCTTAATGAGATTTATTCGCATCAAGGTCTTCCTTTAATGAACACTTGAGGAGATACGGCAGCTTATCTGCTCGATCGACACGTCAAATCACCTTAAATGTGGTCAAAATTACTGCTACTAAAAGAGTATCAGTACTCATATTTGATGTTTTTTGACCAGCAGGTATCCCCGCCTTAGCAAATCTAAGGCAAAACGGGCTCCAGACCGCTGAATCATGCCGCATAGGGCACGTCCGCAGTCCGGAACCCGGTCCAAATTGAGTTATTGCGCTGTGTTAGGCCAAAACGTCCGACAAAATTTCGATCAGGCTGTCCACGTCGGCTTCCTCGCAGACGAGCGGCGGCAAGAAACGCAGCGTATGGGCACCCGTAGCGTTAATCACGGCACCAGCCTCCAACGCTCGGGCAACAATGTCATGCGCATCTCCCGCAGCGTCATCCAGATCGCAGCCGAGCATCAAGCCGCGACCGCGTACCTCGACCACATGCGGCAGTTTGGTGAGCTTTGCCTCCATATAAGCACCCACCTTGGCAGCATGCTCGCCATAATCGCCGCGCACGAGCGCGGAGAGCGTGGCGGCGCACGCCGCGACAGCCAAGCAGCTACCGCCAAAGGTCGAGCCGTGGTCGCCTGGCTTAAACACGTCGGCGATCTCCTTCTTTGCCACCACGGCACCCATGGGCACGCCATCGGCAATGCCCTTGGCAAGGCTCATAATGTCGGGCTCCACGCCATAGGTCTGGAATGCAAACGGCTTGCCGGAGCGGAAGATGCCACACTGGACCTCGTCGGCGATAAGAACGGCGCCCACCTCGTGCGCCAAGTCGCGCGCCGCCGTCATAAACTCCTCGGTCATGGGGTGCACGCCGCTCTCGCCCTGAATCGGCTCGAGCATGACGGCGCAGACCTCGCTTCCCAGCTGCTTAAAGATCGAACGCAGTTCCTCGACATCGTTGGGCGTACAGGCCACAAAGCCACCCGGCAGCGGACGGAAACTGTCCTGCAGCCAATCCTGCATGGTGGCGGCAATGGTCTCGAGCGTACGGCCGTGGAAGCCGCCGCGCATGCATACGATGGTGTTGCCGCCGTTACCAGCACGCTTGGCGTACAGACGCGCGAGCTTCATCGATCCCTCGTTGGCTTCGGCACCAGAATTGGCAAAGAACGTCTCCCACACTTGCTCGTCCGCAGCCGGGGCACCGAGCGCAGCGGCCGTGGTCTCATCGCCGGCGGCAATGGCATCGGCCAGAACGCACGCACCATCTACGTCGTCGTTGGCGAGCTTGGACAGCAGCGCTGCGACCTGTCCACGCTGCTCAATGTAGAAGTAATTGGAGACATGCATGAGCTTTTTGGTCTGCGCCTCGAGCGCCGAGAGCACTGCAGGGTTGCCGTGGCCCAGGCTGCACACACCAATACCAGCAAGAAAGTCAAGATACTCACGGCCGTCATCGTCGGTGAGCTTCATGCCGTGGCCTTCGACAAACTCTACCGGAGAGCGACCAAAAGTATGCATAACGTAATGGGATTCGAGCGATTGTTGAGTTGCAAGTGACATGGGATGCCTTTCGTTGGGCGCCGTACGGCGCAGGGCTATGGGTGCAGGGACGCGACGACCGCGGGTCAGCTAGACCGTTTGGAGCTTCTCGACCTCGTCGAGGTTCTCGGTCAGACGCGCCGCAAACGTCGAAAGCGGGTGCGGATGCGTATCGAACTCGTAGGCCGTCTCGGTGGAGTGGATCACGGTACCGACGCCAGCATCGGTCAGCAGCTCCAGCAGCAGCGAGTGCGGCGTCGTGCCGTTGATGATGTGGGCTCGGAACACGCCAGCGGTAAGCGCATCGACGGCGGCGCGCAGCTTGGGGATCATGCCCTTGTCGACCTCGCCGCCGTAGAGCATCTCGTTGACCTCGTCGAGCGTCAGGTTGGAGATGAGCGAATCCTTGTCGCTAAAATCCTTGTACAGACCGTCGACGTCGGTCAAGAAGATCGCCTTGTGCGCATGAAGCGCCGCCGCGACGGCGCCGGCGGCGGTGTCGGCATTGATGTTGAAGAAACCGCCGTCCTCCCCCGCCGCGACGGTAGCGATGACGGGGATGTACTCGCTATCGAGCAGGCGCTCGATATAGTCGGTGTTGACGTGCGTCACTTTGCCCACGCGGCCGAGTTCTGGGTCGAGTGGCTCGGCGATTAGGGTACCGGCGTCGCTGCCGGACACGCCCACGGCCAGGTTGCCGTGGTGGTTGAGCGCCGCGACCAGCTCCTGATTGACCTTGCCGCCCAGTACCTCGCGCACAATATCCATGGTGGCAGGCGTAGTCACGCGCTGGCCGTTCTTAAACTCGACGGGGATATCGTAGTGGCTGAGCGCCTCGTTGATGGCCTTGCCGCCACCATGCACGATAACAGGGCGCATGCCGATAATCTTGAGCAGGACGATGTCGCTCATCACGTCACGACGCAGCTGCTCGTCGACCATGGCGGCACCGCCGTACTTGATAACGACCGTCTTACCGGTCAGGTTCTTAATCCACGGCAGCGCCTCGAACAGCAGCTGCGCGGTAACTTCGTTGGATTCGCTCGAGCGACAATCGCGTGCGAACTTCATAGTCTGCCTCGTCTTTCGTGTAGCTATCGCGCCGTACCTCGTTGCCCGCGATTGCAGCGGGACGCGCGGCACATCGGGAGTCTAGGAACGGTAGTCGCCGTTAATGGAGATGTACTCGTGCGTGAGGTCGCAAGTCCACACGGTGGTCGCCGCGTCCCCCGCGCCCAGGTCTGCCGAGATCACAATCTCGGGCGCCTCAAAGCGACGCAGCGCCTCGTCCTCGTCAAAGGGAACGGTCAGGCCATCACGGCAGACGGGCATGCCCATCATATCGATGGACACATCTTCTTGGTTAAACTGCACGCCGCACTTGCCAAGCGCCATGGCAACGCGGCCCCAGTTGCAGTCGTGGCCGGCGATGCAGGTCTTGACGAGCGGCGAGTTGGCGACAGCACGGGCGGCGATATCGGCCTCCTCGTCGTTCACGGCGCCGGTGACGTTAACCGTCACGAGCTTGGATGCGCCCTCGCCATCTGCGGCGATGTTACGCGCCAGGCTCTCGCACACCTCATGCACGGCAAAGGCCAGCTCGTCGAAGGCGTCAGAGCCCTCGACAATAGGCTCGGCATCTGCGGCAGCGCCGGAAGCAAGCATGATGCAGGTGTCGTTGGTCGAAGTATCGGAGTCGACCGTTACCTTATTAAAGGTCTGCTTGACGGTTGAGAGCAACAGGGCGTGGAGCGCCGCCGGCTCGACGGGGGCATCGGTAGTGATGACCGCGATCATGGTTGCCATGTTGGGCATGATCATGCCCGAGCCCTTGCACATACCGCCCACCGTATAGGCATTGCCTGCGTGCCCCGCGGCCTCGCTGCGGTAACACACGGCATACTCCTTGGAGTGCGTGTCGGTCGTCATGATAGCGCGGGCGGCATCGGCGCCACCGTGGGCGGAGAGCGCTTCGTAGGCGGCAGGAACGGCAGTCTCAAACGTGTCGATCGGCAGAATCTGACCAATTACGCCCGTGGAGGCGACCAGAATCTGCTGGGGCTCGCAGCCGATGACCTGCGAGGCGATGTTGCAGGTCTCGCGCGCGCAGGCAAGACCGGTCTCACCCGTGGCGGCGTTGGCATTGCCAGAGTTGACCGAAACGCCGGCAATGACGCCGTAGCCCTTGTGGGCGCCGCCCAGGTTGGCGCGGCTCACCTGCACGGGCGCCGCACAAAAGCGGTTAGTCGTAAACACGCCAGCCCCGGGACAGGGCTTATCGGGCACGACGAGCGCGTAATCCAGGCGTTCGGGATTCTTGCGGAATCCGGCATGGATGCCCGCCGCCTTAAAGCCGGCTGCCGCCGTTACGCCGCCCTCTACGGCATGAATCTTGATATCGAACTGCTCTGCATTCATCGTCTTTATGACTCCTTATGTCAAACAAAAAATGGGCATCGGTTGGTGCGCCCTGCCAGCCACAATCATGAGACCAGCTTAAAAGTGGCGCCCCACCCGATGCCCGACTACCAAATCGTTAACAATCGAATGTGCTACACCGGGCACGCCACTGTGGGCAAGCCTCGTCGCTCGTCAAAACCAAAGACGATGTTGGCGCACTGGACCGCCTGGCCTGCTGCACCCTTGCACAGATTGTCGATGGCGCCCGTAGCCACCAGTACGCCCGCGCGCTTGTTGAGCGCGAGGCCGATCTGGGCGGCGTTGGTGCCGACGACCGAAGCTGTCTTGGGTTGCTGGCCGGCATCGAGTACGCGCACGAAGGTGCGACCGGCGTAGAACTGCTGGTAATGGTCGACAACGTCCTCAAGGGTCAAGGTATCGATAGCCTGCGGCGTAAGCGGCATCGTCACCGTAGAGAGCAGACCGCGCTTAAGCGGTGCCAGGTGCGGGGTAAAGACGACGCGATCGGTTAGGCCCAAGATCTGCTCGATTTCGGGCGTGTGACGATGCTTGCCCACGCCATAGGCCTCCAGGTTTTCGTCCGCGCTGCAAAAATGCGTACGGGCGTTGCAGGACTTACCGGCACCCGTTACACCGCTGATAGCGTCAACGATCACGGGGCCGCTCTGGGCAACCCAGCCGGCGCGTACGGCAGGCGCGGCGGCAAGGCTCGTTGCGGTGGGATAGCAACCGGCGCAGGCGACCAGTACGGGCTTGCCATCGGCGTGGTCGGATGCAGCGGTCTCCAAATCCTGGCAGAACAGCTCGGGCAGGCCGAAAGCGCGGGTCTTGAGCAGCTCGGGGCTCGTGTGCTCGGCGGCATACCAAGCCTCAAAGGTGGCCGGATCGCTCAGGCGATAGTCGGCCGAGAGGTCAATGCAGGAGACGCCCGCGGCAAGCAGGGCGGGCACCTGTGCCATGGCAGCCGTGTGCGGCACGGCCAAAAAGACCGCGTCGCAGTTCTTGAGCTCGGGGGCGTCATGCGTCGTGAAGACAAGATCGCTTACGCCGGCGAAGCTCGGGTACACCGCAGACAACGGCTGGCCGGCATCGGCGTTGGACGTAATGGCAGCAAGTTCAAACTCGGGATGACCGAGGACGAGGCGAATAAGCTCGGCGCCGGCATATCCAGCCGCACCGACGATTCCAACCTTTAAAGACATATCAGACTCCTTGTCTGCAGTTATGCACCAATGCGCATCCCGCAGCCGCCGTTATGAAGTGTGTTGAAACTTTAGCACCAAAAGATGCATATATACGCAAATCTTTTGCATATTCATGCATTGAAACAGTCCCGACACATTCACTCGAAGGAATTGACAAATAAATGCGGGCCCCATATTGCCCAGTGCGCCTTACGGTGACGTTGCAATGTGGGGCCCGCTACATGCGAGAATATTAATTGTCGAAGCTTGCTGAGAGACTCGTTTAGAGTTCGACCGGCACCCATTCGTCATGGTTGCAGATAAAGGCCTCGGGTTCCTCCACGCTAAAGAAGACGAGCGTGGGGTCACCTGCGCCCTCATAATGCTCGCCTAGGCGCTCCAGGTGCTTCCAGCCTGCCTCGCGCATATCGGGAGCGGCCTGGTCATCCAGCCCCGCATGCCCGCGCAAGATGAGCCAGCCATGACCCGGCCACCAACTCGTGGCCTCAAAGCGTTGATTTTGCAGCAGCTCTTGCCACACGTCTTTGGTGCGCGCCGTTACAAACCACAGCTTGCCGTCCTGGATCTGCGCAAACGAAAACGGACGCACATGAGGCTGTCCGTCAACGCTCGTCGCCAAATAC
>UREE01000011.1 GCA_900546825.1 uncultured Collinsella sp.
AAGAATTTGGCTGGGATATTTTGGACGAGGAGGGCGGCGTTCGCTGTAACATCCTCGCTTCTCGAGCTTTTGTTTCTCCTGATGCGGTCGCGAGGCTCAATAGCATTGTGCACCCCGTTCTCATTGAGCAGCTTTCGCTTAGGATTCTTGATCCGGTTTGCTGCACGGTTTCGTCCCCCCGTTATCCCTTTGCGGTTGTCGAGGTTTCTGCCCCGACTGGTTTTGAGGATGCTTTTGGCCTGGCTGATGAAATTCTGGTTATCAGCGCTCCTTTAGCAGTTCGTCGCGGGCGTGCTATTCATCGTGGTATGGAGCCCTCTGATTTTGATGCGCGTTCTGCATGCCAACCTGATGAGGCTTCGCTTTGCAATCTCGCTTCGACGGTAATCGATAATGCGGGAGGCGATAATTCGCTCTTTGAACAACTGGACGCATGGCTTGTGCGCCATGGCTTCGGGGATGTAGTGGATAAGGAGGAGGTCGATGCCTAGGACACGTTTCTTTACGTGGTATCGCGTGGCGCCACTTGCCGTTGTGTTCGTCTTTGGCCTTATTTCGCTCGTCTACTCGTATGCTCCTGCCGCTTTCTTTAAGCCTTTGTATCCGATTGACTACGAGGCGTACGTAAAGCAATCGAGCATTTCGCACAATCTTGATCCGTATCTGGTGTGTGCTGTCATAAAGTCGGAATCGAATTGGGATCCCGAGGCTGAGTCGAATCAAGGCGCTCGGGGATTAATGCAGCTGATGCCCGAGACTGCCCAGGATATGATTGCCAAAGGTCTTGTCGATGGTAGCGAGTATTCAGCCGACAACCTTAACGATCCCGCTACGAACATCGAGTTTGGCTGTGCGTATCTTTCGTATCTTCTAACGTATTTTAACGGGTCGACCGACAGTGCCATTGCTGCCTATAACGCTGGCATGGGCAATGTCGACGGTTGGGCGCAGCAGAGCACTTCGCTTCATAATGCAATCACCTTTCCCGAGACGCAGGCGTATCTGATTCGTGTCAATAATGCCTGGGTTCGCTATAAGACCCTCTATCCCGATCGGTTCGTATAGGACTATGCCTGCCGCCTGCGTATACTGCAGATATATGAGTTAGGAGTATCCATGGCGGAATTTGAAGTTGAGCGTGTTGGAGGAGAGCTCAAACGTTTTGGCGTTGAGGGCTCTGAGGTGCCATTTAAGGTTGTATCTCCTTATGAGCCTGCAGGTTCTCAGCCTAAGGCCATTGAGTCGCTTGTGCAGGGCGTGAGGGATGGAGATCGCTATCAGGTTTTGCTGGGCGTGACTGGTTCGGGCAAGACCTTTACGATGGCTAAAACCATCGAGGCCCTGGGGAAGCCGACGCTTGTCATGGCTCCCAATAAAACGCTCGCCGCTCAGCTTGCGAGCGAGCTCAAAGAGTTCTTTCCCAACAACGCTGTGGTCTACTTTGTCTCGTACTACGACTACTATCAGCCCGAGGCGTATGTGCCGCAAAGCGATACATATATCGAGAAAGACTCCTCGATTAACGAAGAGGTCGAGATGCTGCGACATCAGGCGACCGCATCGCTGCTCTCTCGACGCGATGTGATCGTTGTCGCATCGGTCTCGTGTATCTATGGCATTGGCTCTCCTGAGGACTATGCGGGTCTGGCTCCAAACGTCGACAAGAAGGTGCCGCTCGAGCGCGATGACTTTATCCACGCACTTATCGATATTCAATATGATCGCAATGACTATGACCTGGCGCGCGGCACGTTCCGCGTGCGTGGCGATGTCGTCGACGTGTATCCGCCTTATGCCGAGCATCCGTTGCGGTTTGAGTTCTTTGGCGACGAGGTCGAGCTGATTGCCGAGATCGATGAGGTCACCGGAGAGATGCTTCGTGAGTACGAGGCCATCCCCGTGTGGCCGGCCTCGCACTACGTGACCGAGAAGCCGAAGGTCAAGGCGGCTCTGAAATCGATCAGCGAAGAGTGCGAGAAACGTGTGGCCGAGCTCAAGGCGACTGATAAGTTGCTCGAGGCGCAGCGTCTGCAGCAGCGCACCGATTATGATCTTGAGATGCTCGAGACCATGGGTTTTTGTAACGGTATCGAGAACTACTCGCGTCATCTGGACGGTCGCAAGCCGGGTGAGCCGCCGTTTACCCTGATCGATTACTTTCCCAAGGATATGCTCTGCATCATCGATGAGAGCCATGTGACGGTGCCGCAGATTCGCGGCATGCACGAAGGTGACCGCTCGCGTAAGGTGACGCTGGTGGAACACGGTTTTCGTCTGCCCTCGGCGCTCGATAACCGCCCACTTCGTTTCGATGAGTTTGAGGCGAGGATTCCCCAGTTCATCTATGTTTCGGCCACGCCGGGCGACTATGAGCTGCGGGTGAGCCAAAACGACGTTGAGCAGATTATTCGTCCGACCGGTCTGCTCGACCCCAAGATTGATGTGCGTCCGGTTCGTGGGCAGATTGACGATCTTGAGGACGAGATTCGCGAGCGCGTGGTGCGCAAGGAGCGCGTACTGGTGACCACGCTCACCAAGCGCATGGCCGAGGACCTGACCGACCATCTGCTTGATGCCGGCATTAAGGTCAATTACATGCACTCCGATACAGCGACGATGGACCGTGTCGAGATCCTGCGAACGCTGCGCGAGGGAAAGATCGATGTTCTCGTTGGTATCAACCTGCTTCGCGAGGGCTTGGATCTCCCCGAGGTCTCACTGGTGGCAATTCTCGATGCCGATAAGGAAGGCTTCTTGCGCAACCGCCGTTCGCTGATTCAGACGATTGGCCGCGCGGCCCGTAACGCCGATGGCGAAGTCATCATGTATGCAGACGTTATGACCGATTCGATGAAAGAGGCCATCGAGGAGACGCAGCGCCGTCGCGAGATTCAGATGGCATATAACGAAGAGCATGGCATTGTGCCCAAGACGGTGCGCAAGGCCATCAACGACATCTCAAGTTTTATTGCCGAGGCCGAAAAAACCGTGGGTTCCAAGGGACGCTCGAAGGGCGACTCTCTTGGCCATGGCGCATTCTATACGCCCGATGAGTCGGGCGAGGGTGGCGTGCCGGAAACGGTGGCGCCCGAGCAGACACTTGCGGAGCAGTTGGAAGAACTGCCGCATGACGAGCTCGTGCGGATCGTCGAAACCATGGAAGAGGATATGCGTAACGCTTCTGCTGCCATGGACTTTGAGGAGGCGGCGCGCCTGCGCGATGCCATCGTTCAGATTCGGGCGATGCTCGAGGGTGCGTCTGAGGACGAGACGATCGAGCGCTTACGTTCGCAGGCCCGCAAGGGTTCCACGTTCGCATCGGGCAGAAAGCGCCAGGGTGCACGGTTTAAGAAATAGCGAACAGGCCCCGAGTTCCCTGTGGAGCTTGGGGCCTGTGTCTTTTGCGCGCTGGAATTCGTGCGTTAGAGGTCTGCGATCAGGGCTTCGGCACAACGTATGCCGTCGGTGGCCGCGCTCATGATGCCGCCGGCATATCCAGCTCCCTCACCGCAAGGGTAGAGGCCCGGGGTCGACACGGCATGGCACGTTCGGTCTCGGGTGACAGTGACCGGTGAGCTCGAACGAGTCTCCACGCCGGTAAGAACGGCATCGGGGCGGTCGTAGCCTCGTAGCTTTTTTCCGAGTAGGGGAAGTCCCAGGCGGAGCGACTCGACGATATGCTGCGGCAGGGCTTCGTCAATTGCCGTCCAGGTCACACCGAGCGGATAGGTGGGCTTTACCTTTCCGGGCGCCTTGCTGGCGCGTCCTGCGAGGAAATCTCCGACGAGCTGTGCCGGTGCGTTCCAGTTGGAACCGCCCAGGCGATAGGC
This sequence comes from uncultured Collinsella sp., assembly GCA_900546825.1. GTDB lineage: Bacteria > Actinomycetota > Coriobacteriia > Coriobacteriales > Coriobacteriaceae > Collinsella. Next base: position 3,831 of record UREE01000011.1, read on the forward strand.
GGCCGCCTCGCAGGCACGCTGGAGCTCGATGCCGGCGAGCGGGTCATCGTCGGGAAGGTCCTCTGGCGTGACGTTAACGAGCAGGGCGGCATTTGCGTTGTGTCCGTCGCGGGCATTGAGACTGGCGCCGTTGACGCACAGGTGGCCCTGCTCGGAAGAGGCAGCGACAACCTGCCCGCCGGGGCACATACAAAACGAGAACACGCTGCGGCCGTTGGGAAGATGGGCGACAAGCTTGTAGGGGGCTGCTCCGAGTGCCGGGTGCCCCGCCGAAGGGCCATATTGGGCACGGTCGATGTCGCGCTGTGGATGCTCGATGCGCACGCCCATGGCAAAGGTCTTTTGTGCGAGGGCCACGTTGTGGCCCTTAAGGAGCTCAAAAATATCGCGAGCAGAATGCCCGCAGGCGAGGATGAGGTGATTTGTCTCGATTGGCTCGCAAGCGGCGTCTTGGGACGATTGGACATCAATACCGGTGATGGCGCCAGACGCGTCGATGCGAATGTCGACGAGCTTCGTTCGATAACGGACGACACCTCCGAGCTGCTCGATGCGCTGGGATATAGCGGTGACAACCGTGGGAAGGATGTCGGAGCCAATGTGCGGCTTGGCATCCCATAGAATATCGCGGGGCGCGCCCGCCTCGACGAAGGTTTCGAGGATAAGGCGATGGGCGGGATTTTTGGTTCCCGTATTGAGTTTGCCGTCCGAGAAGGTTCCCGCGCCGCCCAGGCCAAACTGGATATTGCTCTCGGGGTCGAGGATGCGCTCCTTTAGAAAGAGGTCGATCGCCTGCGAGCGGCGAAATGCCGGGTCGCCGCGCTCGATGAGCAAGGGCTTAAGACCTGCTTCGGCGAGCGTAAGCGCAGCGAAAAGGCCGGCGCATCCGGCGCCGACAACGACAGGGCGTTCTTGAGGTGCGTCGGAGGTGGGGGAGGGGAATGAAGGCTCATCGTCTTCTATCGCGCGTACGCGCGAGCGGTCACGCTCGACAACGCTGTCGACTGCTTCTCGCTCGAGGTGGGGACTAGTCAGCTCAACACGAAAGCCCAGGATAAAATGGACGTCTCGTTTTTTGCGAGCGTCGATTGACTTGCGGTGGAGCTCGATGGACTTGATTTCGGAGTCCTTGCAACGTAGGACGCGCTTGGCGACTCGCTTGCCAACAATGAGACAGGCATTTTCATCGCCGGCTTCATCGAGCGACGCGTTGACTTGGGTGATTTCAATCATCGAGGTCTCCTTAGAGGCAAGAAAGAGGCCGTCCGGTATCCCAGACGGCCCGAATGCGTTTTTGATTATAGACTGCGCGGCTACAGGCTGCTTGCAGCGCGAATGCCCGAGATCCAGGCCCACGCAAGGTTAAAGCCTCCGCAATCGGCGTCGATGTCGAGCGCTTCACCGCAGACGTAAAGCGGGGCGTCGACAACGCTGCGCGCGCGTAGGCTGGGTGTTGAGATGCTCTCGACAGATATGCCACCACGCATGACCTGTGCTGAGCGCTCCTCGGCTGTTCCCTCGACGAGCAACTTAAAGTGTTTGAGGATCGAGACCAGGTGGATGACATCGTTGGAGCCTGGATGGCACTGCTCGAACGCTGTGCAGACGACGCGGGAGAGTTGCGGGGCGAGCATGCCGTCGAGCCAACGGGGATCACGGGGCGAAAAGCCGCCGAGCAGCTCAACACGCCGGTTGAGCATATCGAGCAGCTCGTCTTTGGAGAGGTCGGGGAAAACGTCGAGCAGGATCGTATCGCCGTGCTGGATACGACGAGAGAGGTTGAAGACAGCGACGCCCGAGATACCGAAGGTTCGAAACAGCACTTCACCGTCTTCGTGCCAGAGCTCATTATGATTGCGGGCGAGCGTCAAGCGGGCGCGGACGCGCAGGCCATCCAACGTCTTGAGTGCCGCTCGATCGCCAACGACCGTTGCCGATACGGGGCAGAGGACGGGGCGTAGCGAAGTGAGGGGGAAGCGAAACATATCGGCGATACCGGTGGGGTTGCCGCCCGTGGCGATAATTACGGCATGTGCCTGCAGGGCCTCGTTCTTGCGAGGGACATCGGCGAGCGCCTTCCGAAGCGAGCGGAGCTCTGATTTTCGGTCGTCGTGCTTTTTTGCCTTGAGCGCCCGCGCTGGACGGTCTATTTGGAGTGCCCAGCCTTCGGAAGCTTTGCGCGCCGAGGCAACGTTGGCTCCGCAGATTAAGGTGATACCTAGGCGGTCGCAAACGTTGAGAAGCGCGTCGCGCACCGATTCGGCGCGAAGGGAGCGCGGGTACAGCCGGCCTTCCTCGGAGGTTGTCATGATACCCAGCGAGGAGAAGAAACCCATAAGCTCTTGTTCGGGCTGGGGGCCCATGACGGATTCGACGAATGCGGGGTGGTTATACCGCTGAGGATCAATCGATTCGTTGGAGAGATTGCAGCGGCCGTTACCGGTCGCAAGGAGCTTGAGGCCGCAGGCGACGTCGCACTCAACGATGCAGACGCTTTTGCCGGCGCGTGCGGCCGTAATGGCGGCGGCGAGGCCTGAAGCCCCGCCGCCGATTACCAAGACGTCATAGAGGGCGCTCGTGTTCACTTAGGCCTCGTCGGTCTCGTGCGGGGTAATAGCCTCGACGGCAGAGACTGCCTTGGGCAACATGCCATCGGGCAGCGCGGTCTCGACCTCGCCCTTATCGCAGGCCTCGGCGAGTGCCGGATTAATGGGGAGCTGGCCCAAGATGTCGAGGTTATAGCGCTCTGCGACCTCGGGGAGCTTGCTCTTGCCAAAGACCTCGATCTTCTTGCCGCAGTCGGGGCACTCAATATAGCTCATGTTCTCGACAATGCCCAGAATGGGGACGTTCATCTTCTCGGCCATGTTGACCGCCTTGGCGACGATCATCGAGACCAGATCCTGCGGGCTCGTGACGATGACGATTCCGTCGACCGGCAGCGACTGGAAGACGGTGAGCGCGACGTCGCCTGTTCCCGGAGGCATGTCGACCAGTAGGTAGTCGATGGGGCCCCACGAGGTCTCGCTCCAGAACTGCCTAATGGCGCCTGCGATGACCGGACCGCGCCAAAGGACGGGGTCGGTCTCGTTTTGGAGCAGCAGGTTGGAGCTCATGACCTTGACGCCGTGCTCGGAGATTTCGGGCAGCATAAGGTTGCCAAGCGCATGGACGTGGCGTCCACTCATACCGAACATCTTGGGGATAGAGGGACCGGTGATGTCGGCATCGAGGACGCCGACTTTGTGGCCGTGACGGGCAAGCTCGGTGGCGATGGCACCGGTGACAAATGACTTGCCGACACCGCCCTTGCCGGAAAGCACGGCGATGACGCGCTTGACCTCGGACAGCGTGTTCTCCTCAAATTGCGACGGCGACGTTTGTCCGCCGGCGGCCTGTGCGTGTTCGCAACCCATGTATGACTCCTTTGTATATGCTGGGGCCGGGGCCCCGCGATGTGACACGAGCGTCATTGTACCCTCGTTTGCGAGCGGGAGTCATTTGCGATGCGTTTGGGCCGAGCGTGCTTGCAATACGATGGGCCCAAGCGAATGGGCGGGCTTACTGAACTTTGCTGGCGAACTCGAGGTATTGCATGCGCTGCAGCTTGTCGATTGTCGAGGCGTAGGGGCTGTCTTTAGATTCCAAGTCGTAGCGCAGCCCGTCGGCACCGAGATAGCCGGCGACATTGATGGTGGGCACATCTGACCTTGTTGCAAGCAGGGCCTTTTGGTAATTGGTGAGCGGAGCGCCGATCTTATTAAGGGTAATGGCTGCAATCTCGTTTGCCCCGACGGTGTCGTAGACGTTGAGCTCGGTATTGCCGGCGATCTCATAGTTAGCCCAGACGAGATATGTCGACTGATAGATACGGAAAGCGTGGCTTGCCGTATCTTCCTGAGGGTACAGCTCGTCGTTGAGAGTCGTTGCGGCGCTCGGCTGATGGTCGCCAAAAAAGACAAGAACAACCGGTCTGCCGATATTGCGGAGCTCGTTGATAAAGTACTCGAGGTCCCGGTCGGATGCGTTGATGCAGGTGAGATAGGTGTTGAGCGCGTTGTTGGCGCCTTCGCTGGCTCCCTCGACCCAATAGTTTGTCAGCTCTTCGGCGGGAACGGTGCCATAGTCGTAGCCGCCGTGATTTTGCATCGTGACGTCTAAGATGAACTGCGGGGCTTCGTCGGTTCTGAGCAGGTCGAGTATCTTGTCGTAGGTGGCGTAGTCGCATACGCCGGCATGGTAATAGGGCGCACCTTCGAAATCGCCGATTGAAAGAAAGTCTCCAAAGCCAAGCTGCTGATAGATTTTATCTCGATGGTAGTTGACGGGGTTTTGCGGGTGCATAGCGGTAGTGGTATACCCAAGCTCTTTAAGGTCCTTTGCCAGGCTGTTGACGCCATTCATCTGATACAGCTGATAGGGGATTTTGCCTAATCCGACAAAGGCCGTTGTCGCTCCGGTCAAAAATTCGAATTCGGAGTTCGCCGTTCCGCCACCGGCGACCGAAGCGAGCATGGTGCCGCGAACAAGTGTGTCGGGAAGCGAGTTGTAGAATGCGGGGCCGGTGTACCCGGCCGCCTGGAGCTGCTCAAAGCACGAAAGGTCGCTAAAACTCTCGTTCATGACGGCAACAATCGTCGGCTTGATTTCATTGAACTGGGCAACGGCCGCCGCGCGCTGTTCGCTCGAGCCATATGTGCTGTCGTAGACGGCGGCGAGCTCCTGCTCGATGCTCTGCGCCTCATCGGGCGTATAGTCTTTGGGCTTCTCAATGGGCAACTCGTTGACCATTTCGGTGAACGAAGTGATAAAACCCTGAGACACATACGTGGTGATGGGCTGCCAACGGTCAAATCCAAAATCCAGCGCCTGCTCCAAGTCGATGTTGGAAAAGCCTGAGAGCCCCACAACGGTCACTAGCAGAAAAGCACAGAGGTTAGCGGCGATAGCGGGGAAGACATGGGTGGGCGTACGGGGCTTTCGCGGTCGGATGAGCGAAAGAAGCCCCAGGGAAATCTCCAGCAGGGCGAGAGAGGTTACGATTCCGGCGGTAAAGGTAAACTCGTATCCCTCGCTCACTTCCATTGCGGTGCCAAGGGCCAAGATATCGCTTGGCAGGATGGCTTCGCCTTTAAACGTTATGACGAAGTGCTCGGCAATGCCAAGGATGCAGCAGACGACGGGCACGAGAGCCATGACGCCTCCATGACGCTGTCCCAGCAAATAAAGGGAGAGCAGAACCGTCGCGAGCAGCCCGACGGAAAACCCGAATGAGTTGGCGGGAATGCGATAGAACGTTTCGTTGCAGGCAATTTCGAGTGAAACGAACGAGAGCGCTGAAACAGCGGCGATGACAAGGATGTCACGGCAAATACAGGCGACCGTTCCCGTCGCAAGATCGGTTTGGTCGATAAGTCCCGAAACCAAGGGCTCGACAAGAAGTATGACGGCGGCAGCACCGAGCGCCGAATAAGAAAGGACCCATAGGGAGCTGCCCTCATTTACGAGCAATTGATTCGTAACCCATGCAGCTACCACGCCGAGTGGGATGAGGAGCGTCGCGCACCAAAAGACGCGGGCAATGGGTGGCTTTTCGTTGCGTTTGATTGAAAAATACACGCGCACGACGACGGCGGCCACGATAAGGACGGCGATGAATATGGGCAGATTGGCCATGTCGCTCGAAGTGATTTCAAGGGGGATATCTTCGGTCATGGACGTTCCTCTGGTACAGCAAATTAAGTTCAGTATTAGATTACTGTAACCTTTCCACGGTATTTCGAGAAACAAAGCACCCGATACGCAAAGCTAAAGGTCTGCGAATCTTGTATTACGAACATCTGTGCGCGTCGAGTGCGCTAAACTCATCGGCAGTATGATTCGATGCAATAGGAGGCAAGGAGCTTCCATGTCTGATTCTTCTATCGTTATTCGCGGCGCTCGTGAGCATAACCTCCGGGATATCGATGTTTCCATTCCGCGTGACCAACTCGTGGTCATTACCGGTCTTTCTGGCTCGGGCAAGAGTTCGCTGGCATTCGACACTATCTATGCCGAGGGCCAGCGTCGATACGTCGAGAGCCTTTCGAGTTATGCGCGCCAGTTCTTGGGCCAGATGGACAAACCCGACTTGGATTCAATCGACGGCCTTTCGCCGGCGGTGTCGATCGACCAAAAGACGACGTCTAAAAACCCTCGCTCGACGGTTGGCACCGTAACCGAGATTTATGACTATCTGCGCCTGCTGTTCGCCCGTGTGGGCACCCCGCACTGTCCCGAATGCGGCCGTGTCATTGAGCGCCAAACCACCGACCAGGTCGCCGATAAGGTCCTGGCGGCGGGAGAGGGTCGTCGCGCGTTTGTGCTGGCACCGGTGGTGCGCGGGCGAAAAGGCGAGTACACCAAACTGTTTGAGGATCTTCGCGCCGAGGGCTTTAGTCGCGTGCGTGTCGACGGTGAAGTGCGCTCGCTCGACGATCCGATCGATCTGGACAAGAAGTTCAAGCACGATATCGAGGTCGTGGTCGACCGCATCGTGATTCGCGAGAACTCTCTGGGCCGTATCGCCGAGTCTGTTGAGCAGGCGACCGCGCTGGCGCACGGCAATGTGAACGTATACTTGCTGCCCGACCGCGACGCTCCCGAGGGGACCGAAGGCGAGTTGCTGGAGTATTCGCTGGCGTTAGCGTGCCCGGAGCATGGACACTCCATCGACGACCTGCAGCCGCGTGATTTCTCGTTCAACGCGCCCTATGGCGCGTGCCCAGAGTGCGATGGCCTGGGCTTTAAGAAGACGGTCGATGCCGAGGCCCTAATCGAAGACCCCTCGAAGTCGATCGCCGACGGGGTCTTTGGCAGCCTGTTTGGCAACTCTAACTACTATCCGCAGATTTTCGCTGCGGTCTGCAAACACTTTAAGGTGAGCGTCGATACGCCGTGGGAGGATCTGCCTCCGCGGGTGCGTCGCGCGTTTTTAGACGGCATGGGCGACCAGAAGATTTCGGTCGACTATCAAAAGCTCGATGGGCGCCGCAGCCAGTGGGACACCAAGTTCTCGGGCGTGCGCAATATCCTGTACGAGCGCTATACCGAGACGACGAATGAGAACACCAAGGCGCGCTTGGAGAAGTACATCCGCGAGGAGCCGTGCTCGAGCTGCCACGGCGCTCGTTTGCGCCCCGAGATGCTCGCTGTTACCGTAGGCGGTAAGTCCATTTACGAGGTCTGTTGCCTATCGTGCCGCGAGTCGCTCGAGTTTTTTGAGGGCTTGGAACTCACCGAGCGCCAACAGTTTATCGGCGGGCGCATCGTCAAGGAAATCCTGGAGCGCTTGCGTTTTCTGGTCGATGTCGGACTCGACTATCTGACCCTCGATCGTGCCTCGGCGACGCTTTCCGGAGGCGAGGCCCAGCGCATTCGCCTGGCAACGCAGATCGGCGCCGGCCTCATGGGTGTCCTGTACATTTTGGACGAGCCATCGATTGGCCTCCATCAGCGCGATAACGAGCGCCTGATCAAGACGCTTGAGCGCCTACGCGATATCGGCAATACCGTCATCGTCGTCGAGCATGATGAGGATACGATTCGTGCTGCCGACTATGTGATCGACATGGGCCCCGGCGCGGGCGTGAACGGCGGACACGTGGTCGCCGCGGGAACGCCTGCCGATATCATGGCGTGCCCCGATTCGATGACGGGTGCCTACCTGACCGGCAAGCGAATGATTCGGGTTCCCGATGAACGCCGCAAGCCCGGTCGCGGCTGCCTTAAGATTACGGGCGCCCGCGCCAACAACCTCAAAAACGTTACCGCCAAGATCGAGTTTGGTACGCTTACGGTCGTTACCGGCGTGTCGGGATCGGGTAAGAGCTCCCTGGTTACCGACACCATCGCACCTGCGCTTACGAATGCCATTCATCGCTCGACGCGTCCTGTGGGCCCGTACAAAAAGCTCGAGGGTATCGAGTGCATCGATAAGGTGATCGACATCGACCAGTCGCCGATTGGTCGCACGCCGCGTTCCAACCCTGCTACGTACATTGGCCTGTGGGATGATCTTCGCGCGCTGTTTGCGAGTACGCCGGAGTCGAAGGCGCGTGGCTACTCGCCGGGACGTTTCTCCTTTAACGTGAGCGGCGGTCGCTGCGAAGCATGCAAGGGCGACGGACAAATTAAGATCGAGATGCACTTCCTTCCCGATATCTATGTCCCCTGTGAGGTCTGCGGCGGCAAACGCTATAACCGCGAGACGCTTGAGGTTACCTACCGTGGTAAGACCATCTCGGACGTGCTCGACATGAGCGTCACCGAGGCACTGGCCTTCTTTGGGAATATCCCGCAGATTAAGCGCAAGCTCCAGACGCTGTACGATGTAGGCTTGGGCTACGTGAGCCTGGGCCAGCCCGCAACGACGCTCTCGGGCGGCGAGGCGCAGCGTGTGAAGCTCGCCAAGGAGCTTCATCGACGCCAGACGGGCAAGACGTTCTATATTTTGGATGAGCCGACGACCGGCCTTCATTTTGAGGACGTCCGCCAGCTGCTCGATGTGCTGCAGCGCTTGGTCGATGCGGGCAACACGGTGCTGGTGATTGAACACAACCTTGATGTCATCAAGGTTGCCGACCGCCTGATCGATATGGGCCCCGAGGGCGGTAACGGCGGCGGAACCGTCGTGGTTTCGGGCACACCGGAGCAGGTCGCGGACTGTCCGCAAAGTTATACGGGCAAGTTTTTGGCGCCGTTGCTCAGGCGTGACCGGGAGCGTCAGGCTCAACTTGATGCTCAATAAATAGGCGATTCAGTTTATGGGCGCCATCGACTCCTTGTGATTCGATGGCGCTTGCTGTGTCGAAGTGACGTATGCAGCCGAATTGGACATATACTTAATCCTTGCGTCCGAATGCGAGGGAAAGGATATGCCATGGCAAAGGCTGTAAAGACGCCAAAAACCAATGCGATGCGCGAGCTGGAAAGCGCCGGCATTTCCTATGTTCTACATACGTACGAAGACGATGGTGATGAGTCGGCGGGCCTGGGGGTCGCGATTTCGGAGCAGCTTGGCGAGGAGCCCGGACAAGGATTTAAGACCTTGGTCTGCGTGACGCCGTCCAACGACCATGTCGTGTGCTGCATCCCTGTTGCCGACGAGCTCGATCTAAAGTCCGCCGCGCGTGCCGCGGGGGAGAAGTCCTTGGCCATGATGCATGTGAAGGATTTGCTTGCGGCGACTGGCTACGTTCGCGGCGGCTGCAGTCCGGTCGGTATGAAAAAACGCTACCGGACGCTCATTGATGAGACATGTGTCCTTTGGGATACCATTTTTATTTCGGGAGGCAAGCGTGGTTATCAGCTTGAGCTTGCACCCGATGATTTAATTGCATTTTGCGGGGCGACGGTCGCCCCGATTACGAGAGAGGACTGAGCGATGCCGCAGGAAGAATTGAAGTGCGGAGCTCATTTTGCAAAAGAATCTGCGCCTCAGACACCCTCATCCGAAGCTTCTTCGTCGCGAGATGGCACTGATGATATGGGCTCGTCGGACTACTCCACGGTTGGTCGTTCCGCCGGGCTTATGACCATCCTGACCATCGTGTCTCGCGTCACCGGCTTTATCCGCACATGGGCAATGGCGGCCGCTATCGGCATGTCGCTGCTCTCGTCCTCCTATCAGGTCGCCAACAACCTGCCCAATATGCTCTACGAACTCGTGATGGGCGGCATGCTCGTGACGGCGTTTTTGCCCGTGTACATGGGCGTGAGGCGTGAGCAGGGTCGCGAGGCCTCGAACGAGTACGTGGGCAACCTGCTCGGTATTCTGCTATTGGTGCTGGGTGGCATTTCGTTGCTGGGGACCGTGTTCGCTCCGGGCTTTATTTGGACGCAATCGTTCCTTTCGGGTGGCGGCGGCAGCATGGATACCGCTGCGTTCATGTTCCGTTTCTTCGCCATCCAGATTCTGTTTTATGGTTTGGGCTCGGTGTTCTCGGGCGTTCTCAACGCACACCGCGACTACTTCTGGTCGACGTTTGCCCCGGTCCTCAACAATGTGATCGTCATTGCGAGCTTTATGGGCTTTGCGCCCGTGTCCGCACAGTTTGGCGAACGTGCCGGCATCATCTTGATTGCGGCCGGTACGACCCTCGGTGTCTTTGTTCAGATGGCTTGTCAGATCCCCGCGCTTGGCAAGCACGGCGTGCATCCCCATATCCATATCGACTTTAAGGACCCCGCACTGCGCCAGACGATTGCGCTCGGTATCCCGACGCTGCTCGCTACGGTGTGCATGTTTGTCTCGACTTCTATCACGAACGCTGCCGCGCTGGTGGTCCAGCCCGAGACCGGTCCTTCCGTCATCGCCTATGCGCGCCTGTGGTACACGCTGCCCTACGCGCTGATTGCCGCCTCGCTTTCGACGGCGCTCTATACCGAGCTCTCTCACGACGCACAGGAGAAGGATTACGACAGCGTTCGCACGGGCATTTCGCGTGGCGTCGCCCAGATGCTGTTCTTCCTGGTTCCGTTCGCGCTGTACCTGATTGTCTTCGCGCGTCCGCTCAACATGATCTACTGCGCTGGCAAGTTCGATGAGTCCGGCGTGGCGCTGGTGTCCGAGTTCCTTGTCTACCTGGCGTTCTCGCTGCCGCTCTACGGCGTGGTCGTGCTGATGCAGAAGAGCTTCTCTGCCTTGCTCGACATGAAGCCCTATAGCCGCTATTGCCTGTATTCCGCCATCGGCCAGGCCGGCTCGGTTCTGCTGTTTGGCGTTGTGCTGGGCTTCGGTATGCCGGCAATCGCGCTTTCGTATGTCGTCGACCACGTGATCTTGGTCGGCTGTTCGCTGTGGTGGCTGCGTCGCCGCCTGCGTGGTCTTCAGGTTAAATCCATCCTGCATGGCGGTTTCTTTGGCCTTTTGCTCGGTGGCCTGGGTGCTGCCGCAGGCGCCGGCGTCATGTGGGCGCTTGAACGCTTTGTCGGGGCACTTGGCGGCTCGATTCTGATTACTCTTGGCTACGTTTGCGTTGCGGGTGTCGTCTCGCTTGCTGTTACCTTTGGCCTTGCCGTCATCCTTAAGATGCCCGAGGTCTCGGCGCTGCTTCGTCGCAAGTAGGTGCGCGTGGCCGGTCACGACAACATTCCAACGCTTGCCGAGCAGGTTTCGCGCGTTCCCACGCAGCCCGGCTGCTACCTTTGGAAAGACGCCAAGGGCGATGTCATCTACGTGGGCAAGGCGAAAAACCTGCGCGCCCGTATGCGTCAGTACGTGACGCTGCAGGACGAGCGCCAGAAGATCCCGCTTATGATGCAGCTGGTGGCGAGCTTTGACTATATCGTGGTGGAGACCGAGCACGAGGCGTTGGTGCTCGAGCGCAATTTGATTGGTCAGTACCATCCGTACTTTAACGTCGACCTCAAGGATGACAAGAGCTACCCCTTTATCGCCATTACAAAGGGCGACCTGTATCCCGCTATCAAATACACGCGTGAGCGTCATAAGCCGGGAACGCGCTATTTTGGACCTTATACCGATAGCCGCGCGGCACGTGAGACGATAGATACGCTGCGCAAGGTTATCCCCATCTGCTCCGCATCCTGTGCGGAGTGGCGTCGTTGTCGCCGTATCGTCGAGTCCCACAAGGGCGAGGAAGACATCGTCAATATGATTTGCGCGCAAAACGGGCGCCCCTGCTTTGACTACCATGTCGGGCGCGGCCCGGGTGCGTGTGTCGGCGCGATTTCCCCGGCAGACTATGCCAAGAACGTCAAGCGCGTCGAGCGCTTTTTGTCGGGCCATCGCAAGGATGTCGTCGATGAGCTGACCTCCGAGATGACGGATGCCGCTGAGGCGCTCGACTTTGAGCGCGCGGCACGCGTCAAACGTCGTTTGGAGGTCATCAGGGGTCTGGACGATCGTCAGCAAGTCGTTTTTCCCTCCAGTGTCGATATAGATGTCATCGGTTTCTATCGCGAGGAGACCATCTCCGCCGCTTGCGTCTTCGTCGTTCGCGAGGGCCGAACAGTTCGCACCTGCGAGTTCATTCTCGACAAGGGTCTTGATGTTGACGAGGAAGAGCTCCAGTCGGGCTTTCTTAAGCGCTATTACGACGAGACGGCTGATATTCCAGCTGAGGTCAACCTTTCCGTCGAGCTTGAGGATGCGGAGGCGCTGGGGGAGTGGCTTGCGGGCAAGCGTGAGCGTTCCTGCCATCTCCATAGGCCGCAGCGTGGCGAAAAGCACCGTCTGCTCGATATGGCATCCAAAAATGCGCGCCATGCCCTCATGCGCTACATGATGCGAACGGGGTACGCTGACGACCGCACCAATCAAGCGCTCCTGGAGCTCGAAAGTGCGTTGGCGCTGCCATCGCCGCCGTTGCGTATCGAGTGCTTCGATATCTCTACACTTCATGGCACCTTTACGGTCGCCTCGATGGTGGTGTTTACCAACGGGCGCGCCGACAAGAGTCAGTATCGTCGTTTTAAAATTCAGGCCGAATTGGACGAGGCAAACGACTTCGTGTCGATGTCCGAGGTTTTGGGACGACGTTATGCTCCCGAGCGCATGGCCGACGAGCGCTTTGGCTCGCGCCCCGATTTGCTCGTTGTCGATGGCGGTAAGCCGCAATTGACCGCTGCGATCAAGCAACTTGAGGCTCTTGGGCTCGATATACCAGTTTGTGGCTTGGCAAAGGCCGATGAGGAGGTTTTCGTGCCTTGGGACGAGACTCCCGTCGTGCTGCCGACCGGGTCCGCGTCGCTCTATCTAATTAAACAGGTGCGCGATGAATCGCACCGTTTTGCCATCACGTTCCATCGCGAATTGCGCGATAAAGCCATGACGGTTTCGGTACTCGATGACGTTCCAGGCGTGGGACCCACCAGAAAACGTGCCCTTATGCGCCATTTTGGCTCGATGAAGCGTTTGCGCGCGGCGAGCGAGCAAGAGATCGCGGAAGTTCGAGGCATTCCTGCCGATGTCGCCAAAGCGGTTCACGAGGCGCTCGTTGCATGGAATGCCGAGCGCGCCGAGGCGGCGGCAAAGCAATCCGAAAACTAAACACGCCTCTAAACAACTGATATACATGATTGCGTGATTTTCAATCATTTATTTCACGGCGATTACCAGCCGATTTCGGGTTTAATTAACGCTAAAACGTTTGACTAGCCATGGTGAACAACCCTGCTATCCTGCGGGTTGACGAAGACTGATATCTCACCTCGTCGATACATACTGTCTGGCGAATCGTTTGTCAATGAATTCGGTGAACGGTAGCAAATACCGTTCAAGCGTATGTATGTATCGGTCGCCGAGCGCGGCACCTCAGTTGGGTTCGTCGGTAGGTAAGGTATATATCGTCCGCAAGTTGCGCGGGGGCACGTCTAGGCGCTCCCGGGTAAGATTCTCTATTGATAGGAGAAGACATGGCCATCATCAACAAGGGTATGTCCAGGCGTTCGTTCCTCGGCCTCACCGGCAGCGTCGCTGCTGTCGCAGGGCTTGGTCTCACCGGCTGCGGTGGCAGCTCTAGCGACGAGGGTTCCGCTTCCGGTTCCACCGATTCCGCCAACCGTGGCGGCGGCGTGATCACCGCTGGTTCCGCTTACGCTCCGTCCAGCTTCGATCCCGCCAGCACCGGCTCCGCTGTGGGCCTGGGTGCTAACTGGCACGTCGTCGAGGGCCTCTACGGCATCGATTACCACGACTACAGCACCTTCAACGAGCTCGCCACCGACGATCCCAAGTCTGTGGACGACACCACTTTCGAGGTCACCATCCGCAAGGGCGCCAAGTTCTCCGATGGCACCGAGGTCACCGCTGACGATGTCGTTGCCTCCTACACCGCTTGCGCCGCTTCCGCTACCTATGCTCCGTTCTTCCAGCCCTTCGAGTCCATCGAGGCCAAGGACGCCAGCACCGTGACGGTCAAGACCAAGGTCCCCAACTTCTCCCTGCTCAAGGATCGTCTGGCCATCGTCCGCGTTACCCCGGCCACCCAGACCGAGGAGGATCGCGCCAAGCAGCCGATCGGCTCCGGCCCCTGGATGTACGACTCTATCTCCGATACCGAGATCACCCTGGTTCCCAACCCCGAGTACAACGGTGAGTATGCTGCCGAGGATAAGAAGATCCAGTACAGCATCCTGACCGACCCCACCGCTCGCGTTACCGCGCAGCAGGAGGGCTCCACGCTCGTTATGGAGCTCGTCACCGCCGATGCCGTCGACCAGCTCGAGAGCGCTGGTTGCAAGGTTGACAACGTTCAGGGCTTCGGAACTCGATTCGTTATGTTCAACGTCGCCAAGGAGCCTTGGAACAACGTTAAGGTCCGTCAGGCCGTCATGTATGCGCTCGATACCGAGAAGATGATCAACAACACCTTCGCCGGCCTTGCCACGGCTGCCAGCTGCTATCTGCCCAAGAGCTTCACGAACTACCATGAGGCTTCCACGGTCTACAAGACTGACGCCAAGAAGGCCAAGAAGCTCATTGATGAGTCTGGCATCACCCCGGGCGCCATCACCCTGCGTACCACCGACAACGAGCAGATCAAGGGTATGGCCGCCCAGGTCAAGAACGATCTTGACGCCCTCGGCTTCGATGTGACCATCCAGACCGATACTTCGGCTGCTACCTATGCTGCTATCGATGGCGGCGAGGCCTACGACATCCTTCTCGCTCCTGGCGATCCGTCCTGCTTCGGCGCAGATCCCGACCTGCTGCTCAACTGGTGGTACGGCGACAACGTCTGGATGCAGACCCGTTGCCCGTGGAAGGAGTCCGCTGAGTGGGAGAAGCTCCACGGTCTCATGGACGAGGCTCTTGCTGCCGAGGGCGATGAACAGCAGAAGAAGTGGAACGAGTGCTTCGACATCATTGCCGACAACGCCGTCCTTTACCCTGTCGTACACGTCAAGACCGTCTCTGCTTCCTGGAACGATCCGTCCACCGCGCCCAACGGCGAGGCCCTCGATGGCTTCAAGGGCATCGGCACGACGAGCATGTCCTTCAGGGGCGTCGCGACCGTCAAGGCCTAAGACTCATTTGAGTTGAGTGTGGGATGTTGGACATAGGGACGCATCCTCATATGTGAGTCAATGACCCGGGCGACTTCGATGTCGCCCGGGTCTTGTAATGAGTATCTATACTCATATACCAGTTGGTCCTACCGACAAAAGAAAGGGGAGAGAACGTGAATAGCTTTCTACGTTTGATTGGAAGGCGCCTCGTGGCACTGCCAATCATGGCATTGGGCGTCACCGTATTGGTGTTCTTCCTTATGTCGTTCTCCAAGACCGACCCCGCCTATACGGCGTTGGGTGACGGTGCCTCGCCCGAGGCGGTTGCCGAGTACCATGAGAAGTATGGTCTGGACGACCCCTGGCCCGTGCGCTATGTGCGTTACATGGGCGATCTGATCCACGGTGACATGGGCACTTATGGTGCTGCCCGCAACTCCGTTGCCAAGCGCATCTCCACGGCCCTGCCCGTCACGATGCAGCTGACCTTCATCGGTCTTGCCATCGGCGCGGTTGTCTCGTTTTTGCTCGGTGTCATCGCGGCGCTATATCGCGATAAATGGCCGGACCAAGTGATCCGCGTCTTTTCCATCGCCGGCTTGGCAACCCCGTCGTTCTGGCTTGCCGTTCTGTTGATCCTGCTGTTCTCTTCCTACCTTAAGGTGCTCCCGGCATCGGGTGCTCTGCCTCACTTCACCACGAATCCGGTTGGCTATCTGGGACGTATGATCATGCCCGCTATCGCCTTGGCATTTCCGCTGACGGGCCAGATGACTCGTATCGTGCGTACCGCCATGGTCGAGGAGCTCGACAAGGATTATGTCCGTATGGCTCGCGGCGCCGGCGTTCCCGAGAAGGTCGTCGTCGGTATCAACGTTCTTCGCAATGCGCTGATCACCCCGGTCACCACCCTCGGTCTTAAGATCGGTTACCTCATGGGCGGCGCCGTCGTCATCGAGGTTATCTTCAACCTCCCCGGCATGGGCACCGCGATTCTGCAGGGCGTTCAGGGCAACGAGGCGAACCTGGTTCAGGGCGTCGTTATCGTCGTTGCTCTTGCCTTCATCATCATCAACATCGTGGTTGACATGCTCTATCTGCTCATCAACCCGCGCATCAGGACGGTGTAGATTATGGTAAAGATTCGAGAGAAGCAAACCGAGCAGCTCGAAAAGGCTGCCTCCAAGGGGCTCAAGCTCGGTGGCTGGAAGAAGATGACACTGTCTTCTAAGATTGCCGCCGTCGTGCTGGTGCTGGTCGCCCTGACCGCGATTCTGGCGCCCCTTCTTGCCCCCTATAGCCCGGTCGAGATTTTTACGGCTCGCCAGGCTCCCGGCAACGGATTTATCTTCGGTACCGACGATAAGGGTCGCGACATTCTGTCGCGCATGCTCTACGGTGGTCGTTACTCGCTGATTATCGGCTTTGGCGCCACTGCCATGGCTCTGGTCTGCGGCTCGGTCGTGGGCGCCCTCGCGGCAGTTTCGCGTAAGGCAGTCTCCGAGACGATCATGCGTATCCTGGACATCATCATGTCCATCCCGGGCATCGCCCTCGCGGCCGTCTTCGTCTCCATCCTGGGCAACTCCGTGCCGTCGATCATCTTCGCCATCGGCTTTATGTACACTCCGCAGATTGCCCGTATCGTGCGCGCCAACATCGTGTCCGAGTACGGCGAGGACTATGTCCGCGCGGTCATCGTGTCCGGTGCCAAGGCTCCGTGGATTTTGATCAGGCACGTCCTGCGTAACTGCATCGCCCCGATCATGGTCTTCACCGTTACCCTGGTCGCCGACGCCATCATCTTCGAGGCTTCGCTGACCTTCATCGGTGCTGGTATTCAGGAGCCTACCGCTACCTGGGGCAACATCCTCGCCGACGCTCGCGGCGGCGTGCTTGCCGGCCGTTGGTGGCAGGCACTGTTCCCGGGCCTGGCCATCATGATCACCTGCCTGGCGCTCAACATCCTGTCCGAGGGCATTACCGACGCCATGGCCGCCGCTCCCTCCGCCGCCCTGGATCCGACCGACTCCTCCAAGCGCCGCGAGGCCGACCTGCTGGTCTCCGACCCCGTTCGCGCCTACAAGGAGCAGGCTCAGTCCCTGTCCGCCCGTCTTGGCGCTCTGCGCGATGTCGAACTCAAGCGTAACGACCGCCATGTGCCCGATGAGTCCGTTGAGCCGATCCTTTCGGTCCGCGATTTCTGCATCCAGTTTGAGCACCACGGTGACATCAACGTCGTCGATCATGTCAACTTCGATGTCCGTCCTGGCCAGACCATGGGCCTGGTCGGTGAGTCCGGCTGCGGTAAGTCCATCACCACGCTGGCCATCATGGGTCTGACCGACGATGACGAGCATCTTTCCGGTGAGGTTCTCTGGGAGGGCCGCGACCTGCTCAAGATGAGCAAGAAGGAGTGGTTCGGCCTGCGCGGTACCGATATCGCCATGGTCTATCAGGACGCCCTGTCCTCGCTCAACCCCTCCATGCTCATTTCCGCCCAGATGAAGCAGCTCACCAAGCGTGGCGGCACCCGTAGCGCCGAGGAACTCCTGGAGCTCGTGGGCCTCGACCCCAAGCGTACGCTCGAGAGCTATCCGCACGAGCTTTCCGGTGGTCAGCGTCAGCGCGTCCTGATCGCTATGGCCCTTACCCGCGACCCCAAGCTGGTCATCTGCGACGAGCCCACGACCGCTCTGGACGTTACCGTCCAGAAGCAGGTCATCAAGCTCCTTAACGACCTTCAGGCCAAGCTCGGCTTTGCCATGATCTTCGTTTCGCACGACCTGGCGCTGGTCGCCGAGGTTGCCCATAACATCACGGTTATGTACGCCGGCCAGGTTATCGAGCAGGCGCCTACCAAGGAGCTGCTCACCAACCCGATCCACGAGTACACCCGCGGTCTTCTGGGTTCCGTCCTGTCCATCGAGAGCGGTTCGGGCCGCCTGCACCAGGTGCCCGGCGCCGTTCCGAGCCCGCGCGATTTTCCCAAGGGCGATCGCTTTGCGCCCCGCTCGAGCCATCCGCGTATTGGTCTGGACACCCGCCCGGTCTTCAAGCGCGTGCCCGGCACCGAGCACTTCTATTCCGAGCTCCCCGACGAGGTGCTCAAGGCAAATGGTTTGACCCCTCACGCGGAGGTGATGTAGATGAGCGAGACCGCAGTCAACGGCGTCGAGCCGATCATCTTCCTTGATGACGTCCACGTCACCTTTAGGACCCGTACCGGTTCGATTCTCCACCCCAACCTGGTTCACGCCGTCCAGGGTGTAACGATTAAGCTCATGCCCGGCCAGACGATCGGCATCGTCGGCGAGTCCGGTTGCGGCAAGTCCACCACCGCCAACGTCATGTGCGGCCTGCAGGCCCCCACGAGCGGCAAGGTCTACTTTAAGGGCAAGGACGTTACCAAACGTACCGCCGAGGACCGTCGCCACATGGGCCGCGTCATCTCGGTCGTGTTCCAGAACCCGGCCACGGCGCTCAACCCCCGCATGGTCGTTCGCGAGCAACTGCTCGACCCCATGCGCGTCCACAACCTGGGTACCGAGGCCGAGCAGGAGAAGCGCGTCAAGGAGCTCTTGGAGCTCACCGGTCTGCCCAGCTCCGCCGCCGAGGTTCTTCCCGGCCAGCTTTCGGGCGGCCAGCGCCAGCGCGTCGCAATTGCCCGTGCCCTGTCGCTGAACCCCGATGCCATCATCGCCGACGAGCCCACCTCGGCTCTGGACGTTTCGGTCCGCGCGCAGATTCTGAACCTGCTGACCGACCTTAAGAAGGAGCTCGGCCTGGCCATGGTGTTCATTAGCCATGACATCCAGACGGTCCGCTATATCTCTGACGACATCATCGTTATGAATGGCGGCAAGATCGTCGAGCAGGGCGAGGCCAAGCAGGTCTTCCAGCGCCCTCAGGACCCCTACACCAAGATGCTGCTCGGCGCTGCGCCGTCGCTGCTGCATCCCAAGCTCGGCGAGTAGCCTCGCTTTCCCTCCCGTGCGCCCGGTTCCCATACCGGGCGCACCTCCGTTGCGATTTCGAAAGGTTGGGTTCACGAGCCATGCCAAGTGCTCAGGAGCTACAACGGCAATTTGGTGGATATCGAGGCGCTATGCCCCGTCCATCGGATTTCGATCTCTTTTGGAAGGGCCGCATGGCCGAGGCCGACGCCGTCGAGCTCGACTATGCGATTGAGGCAGCTTCGGTTGCGGATTCCGCGACCTGTCGGTTTTTCGACCTCTGGTATACCGGCATGTGTGGTGCACGCCTGCATGCCAAGTACCTCAAGCCGGTCTCGGAGGAGCCCATGCCGCTGGTGCTTCAGTTCCATGGATATCCGGGTGCGAGCCGCAGCTGGTTTGAGCAGGCGTCGTTTGCGGGCATGGGCATGGCGCTCATCGCTCTCGATTGTCCTGGTCAAGGAGGCCCCTCCGAGGACGTCGGTGGATTTGAGGGCACGACGGTTGCCGGGCATATCGTCGCCGGTATCGACGGCGACCCGGCCAACCTCTACTATGTCCGCCTACATCAGGATATCCGTATTCTGTGCCGTATCGTTCGCGAGCTTGAGGGCATCGATCTTACCCGCGTGTATGTGAATGGCGCATCGCAGGGCGGCGGTTTGGGTATTGCGACCTGCGCGCTCAATAGCGATTTGGTTGACCGCGCGGCCATCCTCTATCCCTTCTTATCGGACTTCCGCCTGGTTTGGGATCTGGACGCCGACGATATTGCCTACGAGGGTCTGCGCTATTGGTCGCGTTGGTTTGACGAGGACTCGACTCGTATCGAGGAGGCCTATGCCAAGCTGGCGTACTTCGATTCCAAGAATTTTGCCCCCATGGTCAAGTGCCCCGTGCTGTTTGGCACGGGCACGGCCGATATCGTCTGTCCGCCGGCAACGCAGTTTGCGGTGTACAACAACCTGTCCTGCGACAAGCGTCATGAGTTCTTTGAAGGCTTTGGCCACGAGGAGATTCAGGATTTTGACGACCTGATCATTCCGTTTTTCTGTGAGGGAGGGGAGGCTCATGTCTAAGTGCGAGAGCAATGTTGACGAGCTGATGGTCCCCGGGCTCGTGGGAATTCCTGGAACGGTTTCGTCAAGGCTCGCAGAATATCGGGACTGGCACGGCGATGTCCAAGCAGATGTTTCTGATTTAGAGACATGCGCTTCGAACCTTGAGATTCAAGGCCTGGCCATTACGGCGATTGATTTTGCCAATCCGTGCGCGCGCTACTCCGAGGTTTCCTTTGAGCTCGGCGGGTATGTCGTGCACGGCCGTTTGATTGAGCCTGTTGGTCGTGCCCGAGTATCTGAGCGCGTGCCGCTGTGCCTGATGTTCCACGACATCGATCGGCCTGTGCGCGGCTGGCATCACATGACGAGATTTGCCGCCATGGGGTATGCCGTCCTCGCGCTGGATGACGATATTGCCGGTGCGGACGACCTGCAGCGGGGGATAGCTTCGCCCGCTTTTGTCGAGCGCGTCCGTTGGGGTTGCGCGATGGCGAAGGTGGCGCGCAATCTTGATGGCATGGACCCCGACCGCATCTTTGCGTGCGGCGAGGGCCTTGGTGGCGGTGTCGCTTTGGCGGTCTCCGCCTTGGATACGTGTGGCCTTGTCTGCACGGCGGTTGCCAATCCACTGCCCGGCGGCCTCGAGGCGCTGTCGTCTCGTGTGCGCGGCTCGGTGCTCATGGGCACATCGCTTATGGATGCCATGAGCGATCCCAAGGGCCAGTTTGCCGTATTCAACGGTCTTGAGTGTGACCGAAGGCATATCATCTATGCCAAATACGCTCACGAGCGTATCAATGCGTTCGAAAACGAAGTCGTCGACTTCTTTAACCAAACGTTTTATCCGTGTTCTTTGGCCTAGACGGCCTGGACACTGCCAACAAGAGTGGGCGGCATAGGGCCGCCCGCCAGACAACTAAGGAGATTCTTGTGGCAACTCAGAAATTCACCGGCGTTATCCCTCCCGTCGTTGTTCCCGATACCGAAGACCACCAGCTCGATGTCGCCTCCTTTGAGCGCAGCATCAACCGCATGATCGATGCCGGCGTCGATGGCCTGTTCTTCCTGGGCTCCTCGGGCGAGGTCGTCTTCTCCACCGACGAGCGTCGCCGTCAGATCATCGCCGAGGCGGTGCGCATCGTCGACCACCGCGTTCCCGTTCTGGTCGGCATCATCGACACCGAGACCGAGCGCATGATCGAGCACGGTAAGGTCGCTCAGGAGCTGGGCGCCGATGCGCTTGTCGCCACCTGCCCGTTCTATGCCCTGCAGGGCATGACCGAGGTCGAGGAGCACTTCCGCATCCTTCATGAGGAGCTCGACCTGCCCATCTTTGCCTACGACATCCCCGTGTGCGTCCACACCAAGCTTCCCTGGAAGCTCCTTGCCAAGCTCGGCGCCGAGGGCGTCCTTGCTGGCGTCAAAGATTCCTCGGGTGATGACATCTCGTTCCGCTACCTCGTTCAGGAGAACGAGAAAAATGGCCACCCGATGAGCATCCTCACCGGTCACGAGGTCGTCGTCGATGGTGCTTACCTCGGCGGCGCCGATGGCTCCGTCCCGGGTCTTGCTAACGTTGAGCCCGAGGGCTACGTGCGTCAGTGGAAGGCCGCCCAGGCCGGCGACTGGGCTACCGTCAAGGCCGAGCAGGATCGCCTCAACGAGATTTCGCACATCTGGGATGTTACCTCGGGTGTCCAGGGCTACGCCGGTGGCGTCGGCGCCTTCAAGACCGCTATGAACCTCATGGGCATCTTCGACAGCCCGACCATGCCGCGCCCGGTGAAGGCCATGACCGGCGAGAATGTCGAGGCGATTAGGAAGGTCCTCCAGGACAACGGTCTCCTGTAAAGCTTTCCCAGGCACCCGATCTTGGGGCTCAAGTGGTCGGGCGTGACCCATTAGGTCGACGCCCGACCACTTTCACCCCAACCTCGGGCACCTGGGAAACCTTTATCAACCTGTGGCAATAATTCTGCCCTTATTTCCTGTAGTTGTTTTTTATCTCCGAAGGAGAGCGACATGGAGAACAAGTACGTCTGCTCTGTCGATATCGGCGGAACTAAGATCGCGACCGCCATCATGGAGTACCCGGCTGACGGCAGCGTGCCCCATCCCGTTTTTGAGGCCGAGGTTCCTACCGAGGCCCAGGAGGGCGGCGAGGCCGTCTTCCAGCGTATCGAGGCGTCCATCAAAGCCGCTCTTGAGGCGAACCCCGATGTCGAGGTCCTCGGTGTCGGTATCGGTGCCGCCGGCGTCGTCGATCCCAAGACGGGCGCCATCGCGTATGCCAACGAGATCATGCCCGGCTGGTCCGGTGTTCAGTTAGGGCCGCGCCTGCGCGAGGACCTCGGTCTTCCCGTTGCCGTGGTGGGCGATGTGCAGGCTCATGCGCTGGGCGAGGCCCACTGGGGCGTCGGCAAGGGCAAGTTCTCCGTCTTGTGCCTGGGCATCGGTACGGGCATCGGCGGTGCATATGTCGAGAATGGCCGCGTGATGCAGGGCTTCCATGGTGCCGCCGGCCATATGGGCCACATCGAGTGCTCGGCTGCCGCCGGCATTCCCTGCGCCTGCGGACGTTCCGGTCATCTTGAGTCGGTTGCTTCGGGCACTTCCATTGGTCGTATGTACGATGAGCGCTTTGGCCGTGTCGACCCAAGCCGTCCTTCGGTCGGTCGCGATGTGAACGACCTGTGCCGTGCGGGCGACGCAAAGGCGACCGAGGTCATCCACGATGCCGGCTTTGCTCTGGGTGCCAGCTTAGGCTCGCTTGCCAACATTCTGGATCCCGAGGTCATCGTGCTTTCGGGGGGTGTGATTCACCAGGGTCCCGATTGGCGCTCACAGACGTGGAAGGATTCGGTGCACGAGGGCTACGCCAGCCAGGCGCTCGACCCGCTTCAGGACACGCCGATCCTCATTGGTTCTCTGGAGGGCGACGCTCCGCTCATCGGTGCCGCCGAGCACCTTCTTGCTTCGTTGAAGTAAACATAACTACCAAGTGCGCCTTCTGAGGTGTAATGCCTCAGGAGGCTGTTTTGAGAGAGGTTGAGTCGCACATGACCGTTGATCCTTTGATCCAGTCCCTGAAGGGTAAGCTCGTCGTGAGCGTTCAGGCATATATGGGCGAGCCGCTTCGTACGCCCGAGACCATGGCTCAAATGTCTCGTGCTTGCGAGCTGGGCGGCGCCGCCGCCATTCGCTGCCAGGGCCTTGCCGACATTGCCGCCATTAAGGGTCGCTGTGAGGTTCCCGTCATCGGTCTGTGGAAGGATGGCCACGAGGGCGTTTATATCACGCCGACGCTGCGTCACGCTCGCGCCTGCGTTGCGGCGGGTGCCGATATCGTGGCGATCGACGCCACCGATCGTCCGCGCCCCGATGGCAAGTCGGTCGAGGATACCTTCCGCCCGCTGCACGAGGAGGGTGTGCTCCTGATGGCGGATTGTGCCACCATCGAGGACATTCGTCGTGCGGTTGATATGGGTTTCGACCTGGTATCCACCACGCTTTCTCATGGTGTTGCCGCTATCGATTGCACCATGGCCGACGGTCCCGATCTGCCGCTCCTGCGCCAGGCGACCGAGGAGTTTCCCGGCCTTCCCATCATCTGCGAGGGCCGCGTGCATACGCCCGAGGAGGCCCGCGCCGCGATTGATGCAGGCGCCTGGGCCGTTGTCGTGGGCACCGCCATTACGCACCCCACGAGTATTACGAGTTGGTTCAAAGCCGCGCTTGAGGCGTAAGACGGACCTCGTATCCGCTCGGGGCGGTATACTCAATAAAGGCAATTGACCGCGCGGGATCCGGGTTGCTGGGTCCCGCGCTTGTTTTCGGGAGGCAGCACATGCAAAAGGGAGATGCCATGGATGCGGCGGAGCGCTCGGAGCGCATCCCCGATATCGTCATCATCACCGGAATGTCCGGATCGGGCCGCACGCAGGCCATGCACGTGTTCGAGGACATGGGCTATTTTTGCATCGATAACCTGCCTCCGCGTCTCATCGCCCAGCTTGCCGAGCTCGTCGGCATCAATACGGGCGTGGGCAGGCATCTCGCCGTCACCTGCGACCTGCGCAGCCAGGGCTTGTTTGACGAGTTGCTCGATGCGGTCGCCGCGCTCGAAGAGCGCGAGATGAGCTGCGACATCGTGTTCCTGGAGGCTTCTGACGAGGTGCTGATTCGTCGCTACAGCGAAAATCGCCGCCGTCATCCCATTGCCAAGCCGGGGGAGACTACGGCCGATGCCATTCAGCGCGAGCGCCTTCAGCTGCAGGGCGTGCGCGACCGAGCCGATATGATTATCGACACGAGCCGTCTGCGCACCTCTGCGCTGCGCAACAAGCTACGTATGGCATTTTCCGAGCTGTCCGACCAGCAGCTTATGGATGTCCACGTGTTCTCGTTTGGCTTTAAGCACGGCATGCCCGTCGAGGCGGACATTATGATCGATGTCCGCTTCCTGCCTAATCCGTTCTACGATCCCGAGATGCGCACGATGACCGGTCTCGATAAAAAGGTCTCCGATTTTGTTCTGGACCATCCCAAGACGCAGGAGTTTTGGAAGGCTTGGACACAGCTGCTCGATACGGTGATGCCGGGCTATATCGCGGAGGGCAAGCCGCAGCTTTCTATCGCCATCGGCTGTACAGGCGGCCAGCACCGCAGCGTTGCCATTGCCGAAGCCACGGCACGTTATTTGGAAGGTGCCCAATATCACGTGAGCATTTCCCATCGCGACCTGTCGCGCGCCAACACGAAAGCATAGGCCTGCATGTCGTTTACCGCCGAGGTGCGTGACGAGCTCGCGCGCTGCGAACCCGAATGTGAATACTGCGATTTGTCGACGCTTGCCGCCCTGACGCGTGTGAGCGGTACACTTTCGCTGGCCGGCTCCGGGCGGTATCGTTTGACGGTCGCGACCGAGACGGGCGCCGTCGCGCGCACGATGATCACGCTGACGCATCGCATCCTTAAGCTCAAAACGGAGTTCACCGTTCGTAAATCTGTATTGCATAAGGTTCGAAACTACCTCATCACCTTGCCCGATCAACCCGACCTGGACAAGGCTCTGGTGCTGCTGGGCATTCTCGACCGCAGGGGAGGGCTCGTCGCTGGTGTTCCCCGGCACATCGTTGCCCGTCCCTGCTGCAGACTTGCCTACATCCGCGGCGCGCTCATCGCCGGCGGTTTCGTGGCCGATCCTCGCGGCGACTTTCATTTGGAGATCGCGGTGCAGGGCGAGCAATATGCCAAGGGGCTTTGCGATCTGTTGGAGCAGATTGGGGTCCATGCTCGTGTTAATGCGCGGCGGGGGTCATATGCCGTGTACATTAAGAGCGCCGAGGAAATCGAGCATCTATTAAAGCTGATTGGTGCCAAGCGCAGCGTTGCCGAGATTGAGGAGGCGCGCGCGGTCAAGTTGGTTAAGAACGATGTGAACCGTCGCGTGAACGCCGAGCTCGCCAACCAGACCAGAAGCGCCGGTGCTGCCCAACATCAGCTTGCGCTTATCGATGAGCTCGAGCAGCGTGGCCTTCGCGATGCGCTTCCGGATGCCTTGGCGGTCTTTTGCGACCTGCGCGAGCGCTATCCCGATCTGTCACTGCGCGATCTGGGGGAGATGGCTGACCCTCCCTTGTCGAAGTCGGCCCTCTACCATCGAGTTTTGAGGCTTGAAAAGCTCATTGAAGCAAACAAGTAGTTTAAAGTATTGACGTATATACGGATTTAGCTGCTATTTTATTCTTTAAAACGTTTTAACGTAAATTTGATTTTCAATTTCGAGCATTCTCGTGAAATTCAAGTCAAAAAAAAGGTATATTAGGCGAGTGGTTAGTTTGTGGGCCTCAACGGCGGGCGCTGTAGCTTGCGGGGGCCTTACGAAAGGAGACACAATGGCAGTAAAGGTTGCTATTAACGGCTTCGGTCGCATCGGTCGTCTGGCTTTCCGTCAGATGTTCGGTCATGAGGGCTCCGAGATTGTCGCTATCAACGACCTCACCTCTCCCGATATGCTCGCTTACCTGCTGAAGTACGACTCCACGCAGGGCAACTACGCTCGCGATCACGAGGTCGTTGCTGGCGAGGATTCCATCACCGTTGACGGCAAGGAGATCAAGATCTACAAGGAGGCCGACGCCAACAACCTGCCTTGGGGCGACCTCGACGTCGACGTCGTTCTCGAGTGCACCGGCTTCTACACCAGCAAGGCTAAGGCTCAGGCCCACATCAACGCTGGCGCCAAGAAGGTCGTCATCTCCGCTCCGGCCGGCAGCGATCTGCCCACCATCGTGTACAACGTCAACCACGAGACGCTGACCGCTGAGGACAACATCATCTCCGCTGCTTCCTGCACCACCAACTGCCTCGCCCCGATGGCCAAGGGTCTGAACGACTTCGCTCCCATCGTGTCCGGCATCATGACCACCATTCACGCCTGGACCGGCGACCAGATGCCGCTCGACGGCCCGCAGCGCAAGGGCAACAAGCGTCGTAGCCGCGCCTGCGCCGTCAACATCGTCCCCAACACCACCGGTGCTGCCAAGGCTATCGGCCTGGTTCTCCCCGAGCTCAACGGTAAGCTCATCGGTGCCGCCCAGCGCGTCCCGACGCCGACCGGCTCCATCACCAACCTCTACGCTGTCGTTGACAAGAAGGTCACCGTCGACGAGGTCAACGCCGCTATGAAGGCCTACGCTGCCACCATCTCCGAGACCTTCGGTTACAACGAGGACGACATCGTCTCCACCGACATCATCGGCGAGACCCACGGCTCCATCTTCGACGCCACTCAGACCATGTGCTCTGACCTCGGCAACGGCCAGACCCTCGTTCAGGTCACCTCTTGGTACGACAACGAGAACTCCTACACCTCTCAGATGGTCCGCACCATCAAGTACTTCGAGAAGTTCGTTGCTTAATGTAGCTTTTAGCGAATAGCTCGTTGAGCGTCTAAAGAAGGGCGCGGCCTCATAGGGCTTACACCCTAGGGTCGCGCCCTTTTTATAGGAAATCGTCTGCCGTAATGGGAGGCAGACACGTACGAAAGGTAGAAGCAAACATGGCCTTTACCAAGAAGACCGTCCGCGACATCGATGTCGACGGCAAGCGCGTTCTCGTCCGCGTTGACTTCAACGTGCCTATCAAGGATGGCGTCGTTGGCGACACCACCCGCATCAAGGCTGCCCTGCCCACCATCAACTACCTCGTTGAGCACAACGCTCGCGTCATCCTCATGAGCCACCTCGGCCGTCCCGAGGGCACCGGCTTCCAGCCTGAGCTCTCCCTTGAGCCTGTCGCCAAGAAGCTCGCTGAGCTCTCTGGTCTCGATGTTGCCTTTGTCGCCGACACCTACGGCGAGAAGGCTGCTGAGGCTGTTGCCGCCGTCGAGCCGGGCAAGGTCCTCGTTCTCGAGAACGTCCGTTTCGACAAGCGTGAGAAGAAGAACGATCCCGAGATCGCCAAGACCCTCGCTTCCTATGGTGACGTCTTCGTTCTCGATGCCTTCGGCACCGCTCACCGCGCCCAGGGTTCCGTCGTGGGCCCCGCCGCTTACCTGCCTGCCGTCGCCGGCTTCCTGCTCGAGAAGGAGGTCGACACGCTGACTGGCATCTTCGCCGAGCCCGAGCGCCCCTTCGTCGCTATCGTCGGCGGTTCCAAGGTTTCCTCCAAGATCGGCGTTCTCGATCACCTCATCGACTCCGCTGACACCCTGATCATCGGTGGCGGCATGGCCTACACCTTCTTCCTGGCTCAGGGCCTGACCGTCGGTCAGTCCCTCAAGGAAGAGGACTGGGTCGAGCGCGCCGGCGAGATGCTCAAGAAGGCCGAGGAGAAGGGCGTCAAGATCCTGCTCCCCATCGACAACCGCGTTGCCGATCACTTTGGCGAGGACGCTGCCCCCGAGGTCGTCGCTTCTGACGCTATCCCCGATGACCGTGAGGGCATGGACATTGGTCCCAAGACCGAGGAGCTCTACGCCGAGGCCGTCAAGGGCGCCAAGACCGTGTTCTGGAACGGCCCCATGGGCGTCTTCGAGTTCGACAACTTCGCTCACGGCACCCAGGCTATCGCCGAGGCCGTCGCCGAGGCCGACTGCACCTCGATCATCGGCGGTGGTGACTCTGTCGCGGCTGTCAACAAGTTCAACCTGGCCGACAAGATGAGCTGGATCTCCACCGGTGGTGGCGCTTCCATGGAGCTCGTCGAGGGTAAGGCCCTGCCCGGAGTGGAGGCGCTTCTCGATGCCTAATCGCACCCTTCTTATCGCTGGTAACTGGAAGATGAACAACGACGTCGCCGAGGCTGCCAAGCTCGCCGACGAGCTGGCTCAGGCTCTGCCCGAGGTTCCGGCTGGCGTCGAGGTGCTCGTCTGCCCTCCGACCATTGACATCACCACGGTTCATGACCGCATTCAGGCTGCCCCCATCGCCCTCGGTGCACAGAACGTGTACTGGGAGGCCAAGGGTGCCTTCACCGGTGAGTCCTCTTGCGACATGCTCAAGTCCGCTGGCTGCACCTACTGCATCATCGGTCACTCCGAGCGTCGCGACTACTTCCACGAGACCGACGAGGACCAGAACAAGAAGGCCAAGGCCCTCGTTGCCGCCGGTCTTGTTCCCGTCTTCTGCTGCGGCGAGTCCCTCGAGGTCCGCGAGGCTGGCACCTATGTCGAGCACGTCGTGAACCAGGTCAAGGCTGGTCTCGAGGGTCTCGAGATCACTTGCCCCAAGCAGGTCGTCGTCGCCTACGAGCCCATCTGGGCTATCGGCACCGGCAAGACCGCTACCGCCGAGGACGCTCAGGAGGTCTGCGGCGCTATCCGTGAGACCCTCAAGGAGATGTTCGGCGAGGAGCTCGCCAACGGCATCCGCGTTCTCTACGGCGGTTCCGCTAAGCCCGGCAACATCGCCGAGCTCGTCGCCAAGCCCGACGTTGACGGCGCCCTCGTGGGCGGCGCTTCGCTCAAGGCTGCCGATTTCGCCTCTATGGTCGTTAAGGCAGGCGAGTAGGACATATGGCACAGCGTCATCTTCCTGCACTTCTGATCATCATGGACGGTTGTGGCCTGGCTCCGGCCGATGGCGAGAACGCCGTCGCCGCTGCCAAGACGCCCTTCCTTGATAGCCTGTACGAGAAGTATCCTCACACCACGCTCGGTGCTTCGGGCGAGGACGTGGGCCTTCCCGACGGCCAGATGGGCAACTCCGAGGTGGGTCACCTCAACATCGGTGCCGGCCGCATCGTGTTCCAGGAGCTTTCGCGCATCAACAACGCCATCAAGGACGGCTCCATCGCCAAGAACGAGGTCTTCGTCAAGGCTATGGACGACGTCAAGGCCGAAGGCAAGACCCTGCACCTCATGGGCCTTATGAGCCCTGGCGGTGTTCATTCTCACATGAACCACGTCGAGGCTCTGGTCAAGATGGCTGCCCAGCATGGCGTCAAGACCGTTCGCGTCCACGCCTTCATGGATGGCCGCGACGTCGACCCGCAGTCCGGTGCCGGCTACATGAGCGAGTTCTGCGCCTTCCTGGCTAAGATCTCCGAGGAGACCGGTTGCGACGCTCGCGTTGCCACCGTTTCGGGCCGCTATTGGGCTATGGACCGCGACAACCGCTGGGAGCGCATCCAGCGTGCCTACGACGTCATGGTCAACGCGTCCGATGCCGATACCGACCCCGTTGCCGGTATCAAGGCCTACTACGAGAAGGATCCGCGCGGCGACGAGTTCGTCGAGCCCTTCGCTGCCCACAACGAGGGCATTCACGAGGGCGACGCGGCCATCTTCTTCAACTTCCGTCCCGACCGCGCTCGTCAGATGACTCGCGTGTTCACGGACAAGGAGTTCGACGGCTTTGAGCGCGAGCAGATTAAGCTCTCGCACTTTGTGACGATGACCGAGTATGATCCGACGTTTGACGTCGAGGTCGCCTTCCCCAAGACGTTCCCCGAGAACGTCCTGGCCGACGTTATCGCCGCCAATGGCCTCAAGCAGCTGCACACCGCCGAGACCGAGAAGTACGCCCACGTGACGTTCTTCCTCAACGGCGGCATCGAGGAGCCCAAGGAGGGCGAGGAGCGCGTGCTCGTCGCTTCCCCCAAGGTCGCTACCTACGATCTGCAGCCCGAGATGAGCGCTCCCGAGGTTACCGAGAAGCTTGTCGCCGCTATCAACGAGGATCGCGCTGATTTCTACATCGTGAACTTCGCGAACTGCGACATGGTTGGTCACACCGGTGTATTCGACGCCGCCGTTAAGGCCGTCGAGGCTGTTGACGATGCTCTGTCCAAGGTTGTCCCGGCGATTCTCGCCAAGGGCGGCTTTGCGCTGATCACCGCCGACCACGGTAACGCCGACCACATGTTTGACGTCGCTTCCGATGGTTCCAAGCATCCGTTCACGGCTCACACTACCAACCGCGTGCCGTTCATCATCGTTGATGATAAGGCCAAGCTCACCGGTATCGAGGACGGCCGTCTCTCCGATATCGCTCCGACCATGCTCACCATGGCTGGTCTTGAGCCTTCCGCCGAGATGACGGGTCGCGTGCTCGCCACCGAGGCCTAATAGAAAACAAATACCGTTTTCTAGTAAGGGGGTTGTCCACAACCGGACGACCCCTTTTTTGGTATTTCTGCCATTTCTACCCCGTCCCTAAATGGCGGATGGGGGAGTGTTGGAGGTTGTGGTACAGTACTGGAGTTTAAATTGTTCTATTAAGGAGCTTATCTATGGGTCCGTTCCAGATTCTTCTGTTTGTCGTTTGGGCTATCTCTGCCGTGGCGCTGACGATTCTCGTCCTGATGCACTCCGGTAAGGGTACCGGCGTTTCGGATATGATCGCTAGCTCGCTGTATAACTCCAGCTCTGCCACGGGCGTCATGGAGCAGAACCTCGATCGCCTGACGGTAATTATGGCCGTCGTTTTTGCTGTGTGTGTCGTTCTGTGCATGTTCTTCTTCCCGCAGGGCATCGTCGGCTACTAAGCATCGGCGTATATACGTTTGTAAGGGGTCCCGCATGTGCGGGGCCCTTTTTGTTTACAGACTTGTAACAGAGCCAAAATATCCCCACATACTTCGCCCAACTAAAGAAATTCTCGACCGTTAACCGGAATCAGCGCCAAATTGTGCATAAAATGCGCTACTGTATTGCAAAACGTTGGCCCGCATTGCATAACCAGCCATAACAGCGGACCGCGTTTGAATGGTTCGATTGGGCTGTCTCGACGTTGCCCGGCCGAATTCACTTTGTCCTATCTCATAAGGAGGATGGCATGGCTGATTCTATGTTCCACCAGCCCGTTATGGGTCGTCGCGCCTTTGTTGGCGGCACCCTCGCTGCGAGCTCCATGGCTTTTCTTGCCGCATGCGGCAAGAAGGGCGGCGACGCTTCCGGTTCTGAGTCCGGTTCGACGCTGAACTTCTACATCAACAACCCGGTCTGCATCGACCCCTACAACGTCCAGGAGGATCAGGGCACTCAGGTCGAGTACCAGCTCTTCGACGCTCTGACGGAGTACGATAACGAGAAGGGCGAGATCGTTCCGCTGGCTTGCGAGTCCTTTGAGGCTAACGACGACGCCACCGAGTTCACCTTCAAGATCAAGAAGGCCAAGTTCCATAACGGTGACGACGTTACCTCCAAGTCCTTCAAGCTCGGTTGGGAGCGCCTGGTCAACACCAAGTCGGCCATCGCTACCGAGTATGGTCCTTCCGAGGTCTCCTATCACCTTTCCATGGTCGAGGGCTATGACGATCTGGTTGCCGGTAAGGCTACCGAGCTGACCGGTGTCACCTGCCCGGATGACGAGACCCTCGTCGTCAAGCTGACTTCTGCCTACGCCGACTTCCCCTTCGTCGCCTCTCACCCGGCTCTGTCCCCGGTTCCCGAGTGCGCCGAGACCGATGTCAAGAGCTTCTATCTTGCCCCGGTCGGCAACGGCCCGTTCATGATGGACGGTAAGTGGGAGGATGGTCAGGAGATCAACCTCAAGAAGTTCGACGATTATTATGGCGACAAGGCCAAGATCGACGCCATCCACTTCCAGGTCATCAAGGACGTGGAGACCGCTTACAAGGAGTTCCAGGCCGGTAACCTTGATGTCTGCGACGTTCCCGTTGCTCAGATCGACGCCGCCAAGAAGGACCGCGGCGAGTCCAAGGATGGCTACACCATGAGTGATGGTGCGCGCATGCTGCTCGGTTCCGAGCCTTCCACGTACTATCTGACGTGCAACACCACGGCCGAGCCGTTCAACAACGCTGACCTGCGTAGGGGCATCTCCCTGGCTATCAACCGTGAGGCCATCTGCAAGACCATCTTCAAGGGCACCCGTACCCCCGCTGACGGCATCGTTCCTCCGGGAATCGCCGGCTACAAGGAGGGCGCATGGGAGTTCTGCGCCTACGACGTCGACAAGGCTAACGAGTACCTCGACAAGGTCGCTCCCGCTGGCGCTAACGGCGATCGTGGCATCAATGTGACCCTGTCCTACAACCAGGACGGCGGCCACAAGGAGATCATGGAGTCCATCATCGGCGACCTCGCCAAGGTGGGCGTCACCGCCGTCTCCGATACCCCTGAGTGGTCTGCCCTGCTCGAGCAGTATCAGAACTTCAACTATCAGTTCGGCCGTCTGGGCTGGATCGCCGATTACCCGATCATGGACAACTTCCTGTATCCGCTGTTCCACTCCGACTCCCTGGGTGGCGACAACCGCTCCGGTTACAGCAACCCCGACTTTGACGCCAAGGTTGACGAGGCCCGTGCCACGGTTGACGACGACGAGCGTATCGCCAAGATGCAGGAGGCCGACGCCATGGTCGCCGCCGACTGCCCGGTCATCCCGGTGATGTTCTACACGCACACCATCGCTGGCTCCGACCGCGTCAAGTACCTCTACGTTGATCCGCAGAAGCACGCCGATCTGGGTACCGCTGAGCTCGCCTAAGAGTTTGCAGCTTCCGTGAGGGTCAAGTATTTACGTAGACCTCATGGGAAACATACAGTTCCCCCTAACCTGGGGTAAACTGGCTGATGGTAATTTTGGGATGCCGGTCTGGCGATCGGCATCCCATTTAGGTTAATCCCTAGATAGGGGAGTGGTATGGGTAAGTACATCGTTAAACGTGTGCTTCAGTTCATCCCGGTGTTTTTGGGCGTCACGCTGATTCTGTTCGCCCTCCAGAATATCGTGCCGGGAGATCCGATCAAGCTGATCGGTGGAGACAAGGCTCTGTCCCCCGAGGTAGAGCTTCAGCTTCGCGTACGCTATCACCTGGTCCAGACGGACGAGGACGGTAACGCGATCCTTGACGAGAACGGCGATCCCGTTCAGACGTCGCTTGTAGACCGTTATCTGTATTACATGAACGGTCTGCTTCATGGCGATCTGGGTAATTCGTACCAGCGCAAGCTGCCGGTTACGGAAATCTTTGCCCAGAAGTATCCGTATACGGTCAAACTCGCCGCGTGCGCCATCGTGCTCGAGGCGATCATGGGTATCGGTGCGGGTATCATTTCGGCGGTAAAGCGTTATTCCTTCTGGGATATTTTGGTAACGCTGACCACGTCGATCCTCGTTGCCGTTCCCGCCTTCTGGCTCGGCATGCTGCTGCAGCTGTTCTTCGGCGTCATCCTTAAGGATGTCACCGGCGGCGCATTCTCCATGCCGATTTCGGGTGCCGGCGGTTCCAGCTCTCAGTATCAGGATTGGATGCACTATGTGCTTCCGACCATTACGCTGGCTTCGGTTTCGACCGCTTATGCTGCCCGCATTATGCGTTCGCAGCTGCTTGACGTCATGAACCAAGATTACATTCGTACGGCAAAGGCCAAGGGTCTCTCCAATCGCGCGATCATCATCAAGCATGCGCTTAAGAATGCACTCATCCCCGTCGTTACCTATATTGGTGTCGACTTTGGCGGCATGCTTTCGGGTGCCATCCTGACCGAAACGGTCTTTAACTGGCCCGGTATCGGCTATGAGGTCTATCGCGCCATTAGCATGCGTGACTGGCCCATCGTTATGGGCGGCGTTACGCTCATCGTCGTCGTCGTCATGGTGATCAACCTGCTCGTCGACATTAGCTATGCATTCCTCGACCCGCGCATCCGCCTTGGCGGTCCGTCGGATAAGGCCTAAGGGAGGTACGTCTCATGCAGGAAACTGATTCTCAGTCTCAGGAGCAGGCTACCGCCACCAAGGCCGCATCTGCTCCCGCCAAGTCCCGCACGCTGTGGGGCGACGCTTTTAAGCGTCTTCGCAAGAACAAGCTCGCCGTTATCGGTGTCTGCTGGATCATCGTCGTCGTTTTGGTTGCCCTGACCGCAGATCTGTGGGCTAAGCCCTGGCTCGGTTCGCCGACGGCTTCCGACTCGACCACCATGGCCGAGACGTCGCTGCTGGCTCCGTGTGCCGAGCACCCGTTTGGCACCGACGCCCTTGGCCGCGACATTCTCGTTCGTGTTATCTACGGTGCACGTGTTTCGCTTTCCGTCGGTATTATGGCCACCGCCATCTCCACGGTGATCGGTCTGGTCATGGGCGCCCTTGCCGGTTTCTATGGCGGCATCTGGGATACGATTATCATGCGCTGCGCGGACATCTTCCTGGCGTTCCCGTACGTGCTGTTCGTCGTCGCCATGATCGCCGTTATCGGCCGTGGTCTTCAAAATGTTTTCATCGCCATCGGTATTCTCGGCTGGCCTTCGATTGCGCGCGTCTTTAGATCCGCGATCCTCACGGTCAAAGAGAACGACTATGTTGACGCCGCCCGTGCCATGGGTGCATCCGATGCCCGTATCGTTATGCGCCATATCTTCCCGAACTCCGTTGCTTCCATCGTGGTCTACGCGACCATGAACATCGGCGGCGCTATTCTGACCGAGTCCGCTCTGTCCTTCCTCGGCATGGGCGTTATTCCGCCTACGCCTTCGTGGGGCTCCATGATTCAGGACGGTCAGCAGTATCTTCTGACTGCTCCCTGGATGATGATCATGCCCGGTCTGGCAATTCTCTCGACGGTGCTCGCCTTCACCCTGCTGGGTGACGGTTTGCGCGACGCCCTCGACGTCAAGATGAAGGACGCATAAGGATGAAGAAGAACAAGAACTATGTGGACCTGAAGGACCAGCCGGTTCCCGAGGGCCAGCATCTGCTCGAGGTCGATGACCTTAAGATGTATTTCCACACCGAAGATGGCGTTGTTCGCGCTGTCGACGGTGTCTCCTACACGCTCGATCGTGGCGAGACCCTCGGTGTCGTCGGTGAGTCCGGCTCCGGTAAGTCCGTGACCGCCATGACCATCATGGGTCTTATCTCGATGCCTCCGGGAAAGATTGAGGGCGGCGACGTTCGCTATCGCGGTCGTTCTATCCTCGAGATGACCGAGGAAGAGATGCAGCACATTCGCGGTAACGATATCGCGATGATTTTCCAGGATCCTATGACCTCCTTGAACCCGGTCTATAAGATCGGCAAGCAGGTGGGCGAGGGCCTTCGTCTGCACCGTGGCTACTCCAAGCAGGAGGCGCTCAAGCGCGCCACCGAGCTTTTGGACCTCGTGGGTATCCCCGAGCCCGAGAAGCGCGTCAATGAGTATCCGCACCAGTTCTCCGGCGGTATGCGTCAGCGCGTCATGATCGCTATGGCTCTTGCCTGCGATCCCGATATCCTGATTGCCGACGAGCCCACGACGGCTCTGGATGTTACCATTCAGGCTCAGATTATCGAGCTCATGCAGGAGATGCAGGAGAAGAACGGCAACGCCATTATTATGATTACCCATGACCTGGGCGTCGTCGCCGATATGGCCGATAAGATTATGGTTATGTACGCCGGCCGTCCCGTCGAGTTCGGTACTGCTGAGGAAATCTTCTACGAGAGCCGCCATCCCTACACCTGGGGTCTTATTCGCTCCATCCCGGAGCAGGCCATCGATGAGAAGAAGCCGCTGACGCCGATTCACGGCAACCCGCCTTCGCTCATGAACCTGCCCGAGGGCTGCGTCTTCTCTCCTCGCTGCCCCTATGCGACGGACAAGTGCCGCAAGCAGCGCCCCGAGCGCGTTGTCACCGAGTCCGGCCACTATTCTGCGTGCCATTATTCCGGTGACCCCGAGTTCCTCAAGAACGCCCCTGAGACGTCCCGCACGCGCAAGGAATCCAAGAAGGGAGGCGAGGCGTAAATGACAGACAATAACGAGCGCACTCCGCTGCTGAAGGTCGAGCATCTTTCTAAGGAGTTCCCC
Source organism: uncultured Collinsella sp. (assembly GCA_900546825.1). Lineage (GTDB taxonomy): Bacteria > Actinomycetota > Coriobacteriia > Coriobacteriales > Coriobacteriaceae > Collinsella. The sequence continues at coordinate 40,123 of UREE01000011.1, forward strand.
GCAGAGTCCGGCATGTTCGCCAAGCGTTTTTCCAAGCGCGTCGTCTCTGCTGTGAATGACATTTCGTTCGAGATTTATCCGGGCGAGACCTTTGGCCTGGTCGGCGAGTCTGGTTGCGGTAAGTCCACCACGGGCCGCACCATCATGCGCCTGACCAAGCCGACGGCAGGTAAGGTGTTCTTCCAGGGCAAAGACGTTGCCGAGATGAGCAAGCATGAGATCAAGGACATGCGTCGTGAGATGCAGTTCATCTTCCAGGACCCCTATGCTTCGCTCAATCCTCGTATGACCATCGGCGAGATCGTCTCCGAGCCCATGACTATTCATGGCGTGGGCACCAAGGAGGAGCGCATTGAGCGTGTCCGTGAGCTGCTGGACGTCGTCGGTCTGAACCCCGAGCACATCAACCGCTATCCGCACGAGTTCTCGGGCGGTCAGCGTCAGCGTGTCGGCATCGCCCGTGCGTTCGCTCTGAAGCCCAAGCTGATCATCTGCGACGAGCCCGTTTCCGCTCTGGATGTTTCCATTCAGGCCCAGGTTCTGAACCTGCTCAAGGAACTTCAGGACAAGTTCGGTACGGCCTATCTCTTCATTGCCCACGACCTGTCCGTCGTGCAGCACATCTCCGATCGCGTTGCCGTTATGTATCTGGGTAAGATGGTCGAGGTTTCGGACTGGAAGACGCTCTACAGTGAGCCGCACCACCCGTACACGCAGTCGCTGCTGTCTGCCGTGCCGGTGCCCGATCCGGATATCCAGAAGACCCGCAAGCGCATCATTCTCGCTGGCGATCCGCCGTCGCCGCTGGATCCGCCGACCGGTTGCCGTTTCCACACGCGCTGCCCGATCGCGCAGGGCATCTGCTCCGAGAAGCTTCCCGAGTTTAAGGAAGTCGCACCGGGTCACTGCTGCGCCTGTCACTTCGCGGAGCCGTTCCCGATCAAGGAATCGCACATCGACCTGTAGTCGGTGTTCTCGTTCGGGCCCGCCCTGGTGTTGCTTTTCAGAACGTCCCGCAGGACAGAGGAAGCCCCGCAGCGCGTAGCGCGCAGCGGGGCTTCCGACA
>UREE01000012.1 GCA_900546825.1 uncultured Collinsella sp.
GATTAATGGATGGAAACGGATGTTCTATCGGGACACACTTTTTGTCCTATAAGCCTCACTTCTTAACAAAACGCCCGGCGGGCATTAACTGCTCGCCGGGCGTTTTGGTTAGGAGGCTATGGTTGTTGGGAAGCCTTAGGCCAGGTCCTCGCCGTTCGTCTCGATGACGTGTTTGTACCAGTCGAAGCTCTTCTTTTTGGAACGCTTGAGGGTGCCGTTGCCCGCATCATCGCGGTCGACATAGATAAAGCCGTAGCGCTTGGACATCTCGCCCGTGCCGGCAGACACCAGGTCGATCGGGCCCCAGGTGGTGTAGCCCAGCAGGTCAACGCCGTCCTCGGTCACCGCATCGCGCATCGCGGCGATATGCTGGCGCAGGTAGTCGATACGGTAGTCGTCGTTGATGGAGCCATCCTCCTCGACAACATCCTTGGCGCCCAGGCCGTTCTCGACCACAAACAGCGGCTTCTGATAACGGTCGTACAGGTCGTTGAGGGTGATGCGGAAGCCCAGCGGATCGATGGCCCAGCCCCACTGGCTCTCCTGCAGGTAGGGGTTCTTGGCGCCGGCGAAGGCGTTGCCCTGGGTGCGCTCGACATCGGGGTTATCGGCACCGGCGGAGCAACGGGTGCTGTAATAGCTAAAGCTGATGAAGTCGACGGTGTTGGCGGCCAGGATCTCGCGGTCCTCGTCCGTCATGCCCACATCGATGCCCAGACGCTCGAGCTTCTTGACGGCATAGGCCGGGTAGTAGCCGCGGCTCTGAACGTCGACGAAGAAATAGTTGCTCTGGTTGTCAATCTGCGCCTGGCGCACATCGCCCGGACGGCAGCTGTAGGGGTAGTAGCTACCTGCGGCAAGCATGCAACCGATCTTGACCTCAGGGTCGATCTCGTGAGCGATCTTGGTTGCCCAAGCGCTGGCGACGAGCTCGTTGTGGGCGGCCAGGTACTCGACGGCCTCCTTGTTCTCGCCCTCCTCAAAGACCAGACCGGCACCCATAAACGGTAGGTGCAGGATCATATTGATCTCGTTGAAGGTGAGCCAGTACTTTACCAGGCCCTTGTAGCGGGTGAAGATCGTGGTCGCGAGGTTCTTGTAGAAGTCGATGAGCTTGCGGTTGCGCCAGCCGCCGTACTCCTTGATAAGGTGAATCGGGCAGTCGAAGTGCGTGATGGTCACGAGCGGCTCGATGCCGTGCGCCTGGCACTCGCGGAACACGTCCTCGTAAAAAGCCAGGCCGGCCTCGTTGGGCTCAGTCTCGTCGCCGTTGGGGAAGATACGGGTCCAGGCCAGGCTCATGCGGAAGGTCTTAAAGCCCATCTCGGCAAAGAGGGCGATGTCCTCCTTGTAGTGGTGATAGAAATCGATGCCGGTCTGCGCGGGGTAGTAATAGCCGTCCTCGAAGTCGAGCATCTTGCGCTGGCCGGAGACCACCGCATAGCGCTCGGGGCCGTGCGGCGCCACGTCCACGTTGGCCAGGCCGCGGCCATCCACGTCGTAAGCGCCCTCGCATTGGTTGGCAGCCGTCGCGCCGCCCCACAGGAAGTCTTTACGGAAAGCCATGCATCAATCCTTTCACACGCTGTTTGTCGTGGTTTCAGTATCCCCGTAAGCAGCGCGCTACTCAACGGCAACGACGCAGGCCGACACTTCTTTTCGCCCCAACGGCCTCATCCGCCCGCAGCGACTGACACTTCCTGATACCTCGCTTCCTCCCCTGGCAACAGGTTCGCCTCTCGAAGTTTTTCCTCCACAGGAACCCGTCCCCGGGAAGGAAAGGAAGTGAGGGGCCGGGCGGCAATGACTGCGGTTAAGCGTACGTGATGGCCTCCAAACGAAGAAGCACGGGAGAGCTATAGCGCATAATGGCGACCTCGTCGCCGTTGAGACGGCAGTCGCGCACCCACGCGCCGTTCTCAACGGTCCCCGTCTCGAGCGACGCCACATCCACATGCGGCTCACCCGCCGCGTGCGACTCGAGCGCCAAGCCGCAACGAAGCGCAAGCAGGTACACGGCGCCGTCGGCGGCGCGAAGGGCCGCACACGCACCGGGCAGGGCACCCTCATCAAAGCTCACCTTAATTGCTATGAAACCCATATCGAGCAGGCCCTCGGCTGCCACCTCACTCGTCACGGCATCGAGCGTCGCGTACGCGGCATCGTCCTCGGCAAGTTCAAATAACTGAGCCAGCCCACGCGTGACCTCCGCATATTCCTCCCGGTCCTGAGGCGTGAGCAAAGCGGGGTCGCTCGTATCCATGCCAAAGAGAATACCCGCCGAATCGCCAAAGGGCTCGCCCATCTCCTCGTAGCCAAAAGGAGCGAAGCACAGGGCATGGTGATGGGCCACCGCCCAGACCTGGCGCGCGGCGGCGTAGGCGTGCGTCGCGGTCTCGGGGATAAAGAGCGGGTTGTCCTCGCACGCATATCCGTCGCAGACCTTGCAAAACGCCGGGATGTAGATATCGGGGCCCAGCATGTCGATGCTCGGGGCGGCATGCTTCCACACGCCCATCACGCGCAGGTTGGGACCGCCCGTGGGAAAGCGCCCAGGCTTGTGACCCTTGTCGAGCCAGCAATTGCAGGCCGTGGGCAGCGGATGCTCGGCGCGGCCCGCTGCGGCGACCGTCTCCACGTAGCGAGCCATGTGGTAGGTGGTAAACATCTCCTCGGCATGCTCGCCAAAAACCTGTTCCCACGAACCAGAGCCGGCGCCCGCTTCAAGGGCTTCCGCAAGCTCAGACGCCAGGGAGGTAGGATCGACCGCAAGCGCCTCGATCAGCTCCGTAGGCACGCTCTCCGCAAAGGCGGCATCCGCCCAAGGCGAGTGCTCACGTGCCGCGACCATCTGGCCGCACTCGTTTTCTACCTGCACGAGTATCACCGTATGATCTTGCGCATCCACCTCGCGCAGGTGCGCCATCAAAGCCGCGTAGGCGCCGGCATCCGCCGCGCGCGTCTCCTCGCAATAGAGCGAAAGCGCCGTGATCTCAAAGTTATGGAACTCGGCATAGCGAACCTTGTTCTGCCCGGGCACCATCTGCGCACGGCGAAAACGCTCGATATCGCGTTTGACCCACGCGGGCGCATAGTAGCACTGCGCATTTTTGTACGCGCCAAACCACAGCACGCCCAGGTGCAGCCCGCGCTCGCGGGCAAGCTCGAGCATCATGTCCACTTGGCCAAAGTCAAACTCGCCCTCTGCGGGCTCCAAAAGCTCCCAGGTAACCGGGGCGAGCACGGTATTCATACCGAGCGCCCGCGCGCGATCGAGAGCATCCGCAAAAGCGCGGCGCCCACCCGAGGCGGAGTTATGGCACTCGCCCGCAAACAGCGTATAGGGCCGGCCGTCCACCATCAGGCGTTGCCCGCCGCCAGCACAGGTGTACAACTGCGGAATCTCCGCCATGGCAACTCCATTCTTCCGTTTTGTTTCAACCCCCTGAGGGCCGAGCCGTGTTGAGAGCACCGGACGCGCGACCAGGGCCTACCTGTCGTCCGTGCGAGCCCGCCCCTCCGATGGGAGATGGGTTAAAGGACGGCAAACGAGGCGAGATCGACCGAACCGACGCCCTCGATAGCCAGGTAGAGTGCATGGTCACCGGCAACGGTCTTCGTCAGGGATGCGACCACCGTGCACCAGCCCTCGCCTGGCACGAGCTCGACGCGCGTCAACTCAGCGCCATCCGGCGCGTCCAAGCGTACACTCACCACACCGGCAAGATCCCCGCGCACCTCGAGCTCCACCGTGCGCTCCGCACCGGAAAACGCCAGGTATTTGTAGCCCACGCCCGCTCCATCGCAGAGGTTGGCCACATGGGTACGTGCCGAAGTCACACAGCCCGCATCGACTTCCTGGGTAATCACCGGATGGTTATCGGCGATTTCCAGATTGCCGGAATAGTGAACCGCGCCGGCCGGCCCCACCAAGTAGCAGCAAATACTCGCCGGGTACGCGCGCCCGCAAGGAAGCGCTCCGCCATTGAGCCCACAGCTCGTTATCTCTACTTGTTCGATATGTCCATCGGAAGCAATCTCGATGGGCTCAGCGCACCCCTGGCGCGCGTGCTGCGCACCGTGCGTATGACGGTGATAGAAGATGTAGTCGCGCCCGGCAATGCGCGCCATGCCGCCATGGTTGTTGCCCAGGTCCATCACAGCGGCGTCCTCGGCCTCGTGCCCGGGCAGGCCCACATCGCCGTTGGAAACGAGCACGCCGCCGTAGGTTACCGGACCTTCCGGCGTTGGCATCGTGGCCCAGCAGAGCTCATGTCCGTTTTCGCTCGAGTAGACAAAGTAGTAGCGCCCGTCGAGCACGCGGATGCTCGAGGCCTCAAAGAAGGCATGCCCTTCAAAACCCGTGTCCGCCGCCTGCGTCACTGCCGGAGCCAGATGCTTGGGTGCCGCAGCCATCGTGCGCATATCGGCGCCGAGCCGCACCACGTAGCCGCCCTCCATGGAACATGCGGGCATGCGCGAGCTCGGCTTCTTGGCGCCAAACCCATAGTAGAGCCAGCAACCCCCGTCCCCGCAGGGAAGGACTGCCGGGTCAAAGGGCATACCCCAGCCCTCCTCGCCCGCAAACGGCGAGCCGTCGGGCTTGGCAATAGGGCCCAGATAGCGGTAGCGTCCCGCCGGCTCATCGCACACGGCGACCGACATGATGCAACCGCTCGTCATGCTTAGCGTGAAGTAATACAGATAGAACCGCCCGTCGGCACCCCGGCACACATCGGGCGCGCCGTACCCGGTTCGATCGACATTGGCCGGGTCATCCTCTTTGCGCCAGATGGTCCCCTCAAACGTCCAGGAGCCCAGATCGTCCACCGGAGCTGACCAGCACACGTAGTCACCCGGGCAGTATGCGGTGCCCTCGGGTGCGTCATGGCTTCCATACACGTAGACTCGGTCACCAAAGACATGCGGTTCGCCATCGGGGATATACTCCCATCCCGGCAGATACGGATTGGTTGCGATATGAGCCATGTCAGACCCCTCCTATCGATATCGGGCGCGGTACCGGACGGACGCCGGCGACAAGACCGAACGCCTGCCGCGCACCGCGTGCACCATTCGTTAAGCAAATGCAGCTAGACGAGCTCGAACTCCCCCACCAACAGGTCGCGGCTGTTAGGCCCCGCCATGACCTCAAACGCGCCGGGCTCGCTTGCCCAGCCGTGCTCGGGCGTCCAAAAACGCAGAGCCTCCTCGCGCAGGATAAACGTCACCGTGCGGCGCTCACGCGGCGCAAGCTCAACACGCGCAAAGTCACGCAGTTCGAGCATGGGGCGCACGCGCGTTGCCACCTTGTCGTGGATATAGAGCTGCACGACCTCAGTACCAGCAATATCGCCCTCATTGGTCACGTCGATTGAGACCTCGAGGACACCGTCCGCCGTAAGCTCGTCCGCACTCAGGCGCAGGTTATCGTAGCGCGCCGTATGATACGAGAGTCCGTAGCCAAAGGGGAACATCGCATCGTTAGGGCAGTCCATATAGCGGCTCACAAAGCGACCGCTATGCGTTGATGTCTTAGCGGGACGTCCGGTGGAGAACTGCGCATAGTAGAGCGGCTCCTGGCCCACGTTATGCGGGAAGCTCACCGTGAGCCTGCCGCTCGGATTGACCGTTCCAAAGAGCACGTCGGCTACCGAACGCCCACCAGCCGTACCGGGGAACCACGCCTCTACGATTGCATCGCAATCATCGATCACGTCAGTGAGGGAAAGAGGACGCCCGTTAAAGAGCACGAGCACCACAGGCTTGCCGAGCGCGCGCACGCGCTTGAGCAGGCGCTTCTGCGGAGCCGGTATGGTAATGTCCGTACGCGCTCCGCCCTCACCGCTCTGCAGCATGTGTTCTCCGAGCGCCATGACCACCACGTCGCTCGATGCGGCCAGCTCGAGCGCCTCGGCAGCCATCGTCTCTAGATCCGCGCCCTCGCCCGTCGGCGCACCGAACGCGGGAATCTTGCCAAACTCCCCAAGCTCGCTGTAGTCGTCGAGCGTGGGACAGCCTTGGGCCCACGCAAAGCCGTCGTCGCCCATTACCTCGGCAAATGCCTCGGCAAGCGTTACGGAATGAGTTTTATCGGCATGAATCGCCCACATGCCGATGATGTCTCGGCTGTTGGCATAGGGACCGATGAGCGCCACGCGCGGAGCGTTGCCCCCGGTCGTAAGCGGTAGCAGCCCACCTTCGTTTTTAAGGAGCACGAGGGCCTCGTCGCACGTTTTACGCGCGCTCTCAAGACGCTCCGGCGTGCACGTGACCTCCGTACGGCGCTCGGGCGAGCACGTACGATACGGGTCCTCAAACAGACCGAGTCTGTTCTTGAGCTCGAGCACGCGCATGCAGGCGGTATCGATCTGCTCGAGCGAAACCTCACCCGTTTCGATGAGGGCCTCAAGCTCATGTGCGTAGCAGGGCGTCTTCATGTCGATGTCCACGGTGGCATTCATGGCGAGCTTGGCCGCCTCGCGACGGTTTGCCGCCACACCGTGTGCCCTGAGCTCGTCGATCGCCGCGTAATCGGTGATGATGGGACCGTCAAAGCCCCACTCGTCGCGCAACACGTCGTGCATGAGCCAGCGGTTTGCCGTGGCGGGGATGCCATCGATGGTGTTGAAGCTCGTCATCACCAAATCGCAACCAGCCTCGACAGCCGCACGGTACGGAGGCAGGTACTCGTTGCGCAGGCGCCACTCGCTCATATCCACTGTGTTGTACTCGCGACCCGCCTCGGGCGCACCATAGCCCGCAAAGTGTTTGACGCAGCTGGCCAAGCTCTTCTGCGGCGTACCGTCACCCTTAAAGCCCTCGACCATCGCGCGAGCGAAGCGGCTGCTTAGGTACGGATCCTCGCCCGGCATCTCCAGGCAGCGACCCCAACGGGCATCGCGCACCACGTCCACCGGCGGGCTAAAGGTCACCATGCAGCCATCGGCCACGGCCTCTTCGGCAATAAGGTTGTAATCCTCGCGGATAAGCTCTGGGTCCCACGTGGCTCCCAGGCCCAGGGGGATTGGATAGCAGGTTTGATAGCCATAGATCACATCGGCCATAAAGACGAGCGGGATCTTAAGACGGCTGCGCTCAAGATATGCATCTTGGATACGATGCACTTCCTCGGCGCCCAACACGTTGAGCACGCTGCCGCATACGTCAACATCTTCTTGCGTCACGCCCAGCTTGGCACGCGGACCAACCGCTACGGCATCGGTGCCAAAGCACCCACCGTCAAGCTGCACCAACTGCCCGATCTTCTCGCGCAGGGTCATACGCCCCAAAAGGTCAACGAGCTCGGATTGCTTCATGGCTACCTCGTTTCTGTTGTGTGCCCTTATGGGAGGACGCCGGATTCGTGTAGGGGTCAGCGCCCTCCCATAAGGGCACACGGGGCGCATCTGGCGCCGCGCCCCGTGTGCTGGCGTCCAAAGACGCCGGTTTCCCAGAACTAGTTGTTCTCGAGGATCATGTCGTCGTTGAAGCCGAAGGTCAGCGTGCCCACAAAGGTGAGGACGGAGGCGACGGCGAGCGCGATGACGTCCTCCATACCCACCGAGCCGATGATGGCCGGGATGGTGATGAGCGAGGTGGTCATGAGCGCGGGCTGGTGCAGGCCAAAAGTGGCAGCAATGGCACCGCAGATGCCGCAAGAGACGATTGCGATCACAAACGGGCGCTTGTACTTGAGGACGGCGCCGTAGATGGCGGGCTCGGTGATGCCGGCGAGGAGCGCAGAGATGGCGGCAGCGCCGGCGAGCTCCTTGAGCTCGGTGTTCTTGGTCTTGAGGAAGATGGCAAGGACCGCGAAACCCATGGCAAAGTTGGTGCCGACGGTAATGGGCAGGATGACGTCATAGCCGAGCATACCGATGTTCATCTGGATGATGGGGATAAAGGCCCAGTGCATACCAAAGATGATGAGGCAGGGCCAAAGCAGACCGATGAGGAAGCCTGCGGGCAGCGGGGCAACCTCAAGCAGGGAAACCAGGCCGTTAGCGATGAGACCACCGATGAAGTCGGTGACGGGGCCGATGATGTAGAGGGTGAGCGCAGTGGCCACGACGAGGGTCACGACGGGAACGATCAAGCCCTTGAGGATATCGGGGACGACCTTATTGAGGCCCTTCTCGATCCAGGACTGCGCGTACACGGCAAAGATGATGGGGATAACCGAGCTCGTGTAGCTGATGAGCGTTACCGGGATGCCAAAGAGGTCAACCGGGTCGCCGGCGCTAAAGAGCGTGGAGAGCGTGGGGTAGCACAGCGCAACGGCGATGGCCATGGCCGTCCAGTCGTTGCACTTGAACTTCTTGGCCGCAGTGCGGGCAAGGAAGACCGGCATGAAGTAGAACACGCCGTCGCCGATGGCGTAAAGCAGCTGGTAGGTGGTGGACTCGGCCGCGAGCCAACCAAAGGAGTTGGCCATGATCACAAAGGCCTTGAGAAGGCCGGCGGCGGACATGGCGGGAAGCATCGGCATAAAGATGCCGCTGATGAGCTGGATGGCGCGGTTGACGATGCTGCCACCGGCCTCGTCCTCGACCTCGCCGCCAAGCTGGATGTTGGAAACCTTGGGCAGGGCGTCATACACGTCGGTAACGTGATTGCCGATAACAATCTGGTACTGACCGGCGGCCACTAGAACGGAGACAACGCCCTCGGTCTGGTTGAGCTTCTCGGTCTGGGCCTTCTTCTCGTCGTTGAGGGTAAAGCGCAAACGGGTAATGCAGTGGGTGACGGACTTGACGTTGTCCTCGCCACCGACGAGTTCAACGATGGTACGGGCGAGAGCCTCGTAATCGCGTGCCATGTGAAACCTCCTTGTTTCACTCGTTACAAAGATATCTGCAGCCCCGGCGCCTTGGAGCTTAACAGCAGGTTGCGCGGCGATGCCGCGATGTCTGCCGACGCAAAGCCGGCCAGTTGGGCAGTTAGACGGGTGCCCGGCCTCCGTATCAATGTCCCGGGCAGAGCCGGTTGATATGCATCATCAGATAGAGCAGCTCTTCGTCCGTGCAGTGCCAGCCGCAGGTTGCCCTCATGTATTCGTCGATTGCGCGTGCACAGGCGTACGCGTCTGAAAACTCGCTGGTCGCTCGTTTGAAAAGATCGCTATTGCGCGTCTCCTCGTCCTCACCCTTGATAAGGCGGCTGATAAGAAAGCGCATATGGGTCACAAAGCGCGCACAGCTATATGAGCAGCGGTCGATGGTCTCGCCAAGCGTACGCTCGATAATCCCGGTAACCGCATCGATGACCTCGGTACTCTTTACGACCAAGTCCATGTTGCCCTTTGCGCCCGCGTTCTCGTCATCGACCATCTCGGCGTTGACGATATGCAGCGCAATCGAAGCGGCCTCGGTCTCAGGAAAATCAACGTCCTCGGCCACAGCCATAACGAGCTTGACGCCGCGGCGACCGACCTCGGCCTCGCGCGGATAGACGAGGCGGACTTCCTCGTAGAGCGGGTTCTTGATCGAAGCTCCCTTGCGGGCGCGGTCGATGGCAAACTGAAGGTGGTCGGCGAGCGTAAAGACTAGATTGGGATTGAGCGTGCAGTTGAGCTCGTTGCGTGCGATATCCACGATACCCGACGCGATAATGATGACATCGTCCGAAAGCGATGCGACAGCATCGTACATCTCAGGGCTGATATCGCGGAAGCTCCGCTGGATGGAGCTTTCGTCCTCAATATAGGAAGGGGCGCCGCGAAAGCCAAGGCCCTTGCCAAACAACACGAGCTCGCGCCCGGCATCGTCCTCCGCAAGGACAACGTTGTTGTTTATTGCCTTGGTTATCAGCATGAAAAAACTCCCCTGGGCTCCACTTGGACATCTCACCACACCGGCTCTCGAGTCGGCGGTTGCTATGACATGTGCTCGTGGCGCCTCCCGAGGAGTAACGCGGTGCAGTTGCCAGTATAGAGGTTTTGCTGAGTTATTAAAGTGATTTTATAGAAGTTACCGTTCGCCCCTGTTTTTCCACCGTTCATCCCTTGACCCCCCCCCAAGGCAAAGGCAACCAAAGGCGCACCACAAAGGGGACAGGCACCTTTGTGGTGGTTTGAGACAAGGACCCTAGTCCACAGTGATGTCGAGGTTCTTGCCGGTGAGGCCTACGTAGCCGCCCTCGGCAGCAGGTCATTTGACCGAATAGGAAAAAAAGGAAAAAATAGGAAAAAAAGGAAAGGAGACTTATGACTGAGACCATCTTCTCCCCCTCATTTGGAAATCGCCCCTCTTATCTAGTCGGGCGCGAAGCGGTAATTTCGACATTCGTATCTGGCATTGAGCAAGAGGCGGGCAATCGCGACCGAGCCATGCTCATGCTTGGACAGCGAGGCAGCGGCAAGACGGTTCTTCTGTGGGAACTTGCCGACCGCGCACGCAAGCTCGGCTTTGTTGTCGCTACGCCCACCGTAGCCTCCGAGGATATGCTCGAGCGCATTGTTGAGAAGATCCAGGAAGCAGGCGAGCCTTACGTCAATAAACGCCGCCTTCCCAAACTCACGAGCGGCAGTCTAAGTGTTTTTGGGTTCTCGGCAGGCCTCGAGTTCACACGAGACGTGCAGGAGACCAAAAGCTTTCAGTTCAAACTCACACAGCTCGCGCGCAAACTGACCAAGCAGGGACACGGTATCCTCATCCTCATCGACGAGCTCCAAGCGAATTCACCCGAGATCAGACAGCTCGTCACCGCCTATCAAGAACTGGTCGGCGAACGACTCAACGTCGCGCTCGTCATGGCAGGCCTTCCGGGAGCCGTCTGCGCAACACTCAATGACCGCGTGCTGACATTTCTCAACCGCGCTCGCAAGGTCACGCTCGAACCGCTTTCGGTCGGAGATGTCGACGCCTATTACCAGCGGGCTTTCGAAGAGCTCAGCATTGACATTCCAAGCGATCTTCGCCTCCGTGCCGCTCGCGCAACCCAAGGCTCCCCTTATATGCTGCAGCTGATCGGCTATAACATCGCCAATCGCTGCAAGGCTGGAGAACGCGCAGCGCAAGGGCAAATCGACGGAGCCATCGAAGCTTCGAAGGTCGACTTCGAAAACGATGTTTGCGAAACGACGCTCGCCGCGCTATCGGACCAAGACGTCGCGTTTCTCACCGCAATGACTGACGACGAAGGCGCTGTGTCGCGTATTTCTGATGTGGCGGAGCGCATGTCGGTCACGCCCGACTATGCACAGAAATATCGCCGGCGCCTCATTGACGCCGGCGTTATCGAGCAGGCGCGCCGTGGTTACGTGCGCTTCGCCGTCCCATATATGGCCGACTATCTGCGCAGCCAGCTCTAGACAACCACCACAAAGGTGCCTGTCCCCTTTGTGGTGGCTTGGGCCGGTTTGTCTTGATCTGTAACAGGTAGACCGCCAAAACCGGGCCTGGTGTTACAGATCGAGATCTTTCGGGCACCCTCTGCGGTTATCTCAATCTGTAACAGGTAGAGACGATTTAGCCCGCCAGGTGTTACAGATTAAAACAAAAGCCCCTAGTCCACGGTGATGTCGAGGTTCTTGCCGACGAGGCCCACGTAGCCGCCTTCGGCTGCCTTGGGGCTGTCGGCGTGGCAGAGGACCCACTTGTCAGCCTTCCAGTAGCAGTAGCTGTCGCCGACCGCGGGCACGTCGGCTGCGGCCTCGGGGCGCGGACCATTGGTGCCGGCGGGCAACGCAACCATTACCTGGAAGCCGCCGTCGTCGACCATGCATGGCGTGTAGTGGAGCGTGGTGTTGAAGACTTCGACGACCGTACCCGCCGGCACGCGGAACGCCTTGACGCACGCGGTGTCGAGCTTGCCGTCCTCGATCTCCCAGCGATGCGCCACGAGCAGGATAAAGTCGCGGGCGCCCAGGTTAAACTCGCTGGCGCGGTGATACTCCAGGCAGTTGAGGCGTGTGTTGTGGCCGTTGCACCAGCCGAGCTGGAAGGGGCGGCCGCCAAACATGAGAAAGCCCAGTTTGTCGGCATCCTTGACGCCTTCGAGCTCCGGCGCACTTGCTACGTACTTGCTGCCCTCGGGAATGGGCGTGGCAGAGAGCGCCTCGAGCACGGGCGACGTGAGCTCGGACGGAACGTCATCCCAAACGTTGCCATAGGATTTGAACTCGGGATCGTCGACAGAATAGATATGCATGTTCACTCCTGTTCGTTTATGTGACAGTACGAACATTCTAGAACAAACATGAGCGATTTTGAACGCTCGTCCCGACCACTCAACAAAAAGGCGCCCCCGCATAAGCGAAGGCGCCCAATGCGCGCGCTTTGGGCGATAAAGCCCTTACGCCTGCTGGTAGTGCAGGTGCTTCTCGTCGATATTGGCCAGGTCGCGGTCGAGATAGCGACGCGCGAGCCAGTTTGCCATGGGGAGGTTCTGGTCCAAGTAGTTGCCGCACTCCTCGGGAGCGGCACCGGGAACATCGCCCTCAAAGCCCGCGACAAACTCGAACAGCTCGCGCACGAGCGGCAAGATCTCCTCGCTCGTCAGCTCACCAAAGACAACCAGGTAAAAGCCCGTGCGGCAGCCCATGGGGCCAAAGTAGACAATGCGGCTCGACCACTCGGCATGATTGCGGAGGAACGTGGCACCCAGATGCTCGATGGTGTGGCACTCCGCCGTGTTCATAACTGGCTCCTTGTTGGGCGTGGTCAGGCGCAGGTCAAAGGTGGTGACGGCGGCGCCGGTCGCCGGATCGCGGTCGATGCGGCTCACATACACGCCGGGCTCGAGCAGCAGATGGTCAACGGAAAAACTCGCGATGCGCTCCATGGCAGATCCTCTCGGTAGTCAATTTGGGACGGGGCTCTTTTAGCTGGTTCGAATGATCGTACCAATCATACCAGTCAAAAAAGCCCCGTCCCAAATGAGCTGCCCGGGACGGGGATCAATGAGTTTTTAATCCCCGTCTCAGAATAATCATGCTAGGCGGTGTACGCGATTGTAGATTTCACGGCATGGCGCCAGCCGGCGATCTTTTTGGCGCGCTCGTCGGCGGACATGGTGGACTCCACGATGCCGCGGGCGCCGTAGACGTCGACGACGTCGCGCGTGTACATGCCCAGCGCAATGCCGCAGGCCCAGGCCGCGCCCAGACCGCTCATCTCGTCGTTGCTCGCGATGCGAATGGGCGAGCCAACCAAGTCGCTCTCAAACTGCATCAGGTACGCGTCGCGCGTGGGACCGCCGTCAACACGAAGCTCGGCCAACGCCGCGCCCGAATCCTCGACCATCGCATCAATCACGTCGAAGATCTGATAGGCGATCGACTCGTCAGCGGCCTTTACGAACTCCGCACGGCCCGTGGTGCGCGTCATGCCAAAGATGCAGCCCTCGGCATCGCTCGCCCAGTGCGGCGCGCCCAGGCCAGTGAACGCCGGCACAAAGTAGACACGGCTTGCCGGATTGGCGGCGTAGCACAGGTCGGTGACTTCCTCGGGATTGTTGATGAGTTCCAGGTCGTCGCGCAGCCACGTCTTGACGGCGCCGGCGTAGCTCACGTTGCCCTCGAGAACATACTCGGTCACACCGTCCATACGCCATGCGAGCGAGCTCGAAAGCCCATGCGAGCTGGCGACGAACTCGTCGCCGACGTTCATCATGACCGAGCTTCCGGTGCCATAGGTCGCCTTGGCCATGCCGCGGCTATGGCAGCCCTGGGCAAACAAGGCGGCATGGCTGTCGCCGAGCACGCCGTGAATGGGCACGGGCGCCGGCAAAAAGCCGCCCAGGTCCGTTGTACCGAACAGGCCATCGGAATCGGTCACCTGCGGCAGACACGCCGGATTGACACCAAAGGCCTCGCACACCGGCTCGCTCCAGCAGCCACGGCGCAGGTCAAAAAGCTGCGTGCGGCTGGCATTGGACCAGTCGCAGCGGAACTCCGCGCCGCCCGTGAGCGTCCAGACCACCCAGGCATCGATGGTGCCCAGGCACAGCTCGCCCGCCGCCGCGGCCTCGGCAGCCGCGGGAACGTTCGCGAGGATCCAGGCCATCTTGCCCGCCGGATAGTAGGGCGAGAGCACCAGACCCGTCGTGTCACGCACCAGCTCGGCCACGCCTTCGCGCGCAGCAAGCTCGTCGCACAGCTCGCGGGCGCGGGCGCACTGCCACACCACGGCATCGCACAGCGGCTCGCCCGTCCTGCGGCTCCAGGCAACGGTAGTCTCGCGCTGGTTGGAGATGCCGATGCCGGCGATGTCGGCCGGATCGACCCCGGTCTCCTCCACCACGGCGCGCGCCACGGCCAGCACGTTGGCGGCGATCTCGGCTGGATCATGGCTCACCCAGCCGGCCTCGTTGACAATCTGGCGATGCGAGCGATCGGCGCGATGGATCAGATGGCCGCCCTCGTCCACCAGCAGCGCCTTAGTACCCTGTGTGGACTGATCGATTCCGATGATGTATTTGCTCATGTACTCTCCTGTCTCCCCCGTCGATTCAAAACTAAAACCCGACGGACAAGGAGCGAGTGGCCGACCGGCTCATGAGAGCGCAGCCGGCCTGCTCAGAATTCAACCTAAAAGGATTGGTGCAAACCTGTCCCCGATGCACCAATTACTCTGCGGGAAGGAACTCGGCGACCGTCTTTGCGATTCCCTCGCCCGTCAGGCCGTAGTGCGCAAAGACCTCGGGACTCGTGCCGGTGATGACCGGCGCGTCGGGCAGGCTCAGGCACTTAACCGGACGCGGGCAATGCTCGCCCACGACCTGCGCGACCATGGAGCCCAGGCCGCCAAAGGGGCTGTGCTCCTCGACGGTCACGACGGCGCGCGTGGCACCGGCGGCCTCGATCACGGCCTCGGCGTCGAGCGGCTTGACGCAGTACATGTCAAGCACGGTAGCGGAGATACCCTGCTCGGCCAGCAGGTCGGCGGCGTCCACGGCATGGCGGACCATCTCGCCGGTGGCGACAATCGTCACATCGGTGCCACGACGCACCCAGGTGGCGCGGTCCATCTGGAACGGGCACTCGTCCTCGGTATACACGTCCTCGACCGGGTTGCGGCCCACGCGGATGTAGGCCGGCTTGTTGTCGGCAACCAGGGCGCGCACGAGCTCGGCAGTCTGGAAACGATCGCTCGGCAGATATACGCGCATGTTGGGAATCGCGCTCATAGCGGCGATGTCCTGTGCGGAGTGATGGCTCATGCCCAAGGCGCCGTAGGACACGCCGCCCGAGATACCGATGAGCTTGACGTTGGTGTTGGAGTACGAAACGTCGACCTTGCACTGCTCATACGAGCGCGTGGTCACAAAGGACGCCGGCGAGGCGGCCCAGGCCTTCTTGCCGCACGAAGCCATGCCGGCGGCGATGCTCACCAGGTCCTGCTCGGCGATGCCGACCTCAATGGACTGCTGGGGATACTGATCGAAGAACGGCGTGAGCGATGCGGAGCCGCGGGAGTCGGAGCACAGGGCGACGATGTCCTTATCGGTCTCGGCGGCCTCGAGCAGCGTGTCGCAGATAACCTTGCGGTTGGCGATCTTGTTAGCCATTGATGGCCTCCTTATGGGCAGCGAAATCGGCGATGATCTGGGCATATTCCTCATCGTTGGGCAGGTGATGATGCCAGGCGGCCTTGTCCTCCATAATGGGCGAGCCATAGCCCTTCACCGTGTTGAGGATAATGACCGTGGGCTTTCCGCAGGTCTCGGCCGCAAGCGTCAGCGCGGCGTCAATGGCCTGGATGTCGTTGCCCGGAATGGAAAGCACGTTCCAGCCGAAGGCAGCCCAGCGCTCCTCCTGCGAATCCTGCTTCATGACGTCCTCGGTGCTGCCGCTGATCTGCAGGCGGTTGCGGTCCACGAGCGCGCACAGGTTATCGAGCTGGTAGTTGCCACCGCTCATGGCGCCTTCCCAGACCGAGCCCTCGGCAAGCTCGCCGTCGCCCATGATGGTGTAGACGCGGTAGTCGCGGCCGTCCATCTTGCCGGCAAGCGCCATGCCCACGGCCACGGGCAGACCGTGACCCAGCGAACCGGAGTTCATCTCGATGCCCTTGAGCTTGTTGTTGGGGTGACCGATGTAGGGGCTGCCGAACTTGGAGAAGCGGGCCTTGACGTCGTCGAGGTCAAGATAGCCCTCGTGGCAGAGCACCGCGTAGTAGGCTTCCATGGCGTGGCCCTTGGAAAGTACGAAGCGGTCGCGGTTGGGATCGTCGACGGTCTCGGGCGAAATGTTGAGGTGGTTGGCATAGAGGGTCATGAGGGCGTCAATCACCGACATGTCGCCGCCGATGTGGCCGCCGGCGCCGGCCATGATGATATCAACGCAATCGCGGCGAAGGTCCCAGCGCAGGGACTCAAGCTCTTCGATAGTTGCCATTTCTACTCTCCTCGCAGGTAGGCTTTGACGTCTTCTTCAATCGGGTCGTATAAGTCGGGGGCAATGCCGATGTACTTGCACGCCTCGTAGAGCACCGGCACCACGTTGGCGTGAATGGCGACGCAGTGGTGGATGTAGGGACCCTCGACGATCTTGGCCTCGAGGCGCTTGAGGTTGTCGACCTCGACCCACAGGTAGGTGCCCATGCCGGTCGGGCCGTCGATGCCGCGGGCGTTGCCCAGCAGCAGCGAGTACTCGCAGTTGTCGCCGTCAAAGCGGGCAAGGGTGAGGTCGCCGTGCTTGGCCTCGGCCGTCAGCGCGCCGGGGTGATCGAAGGCCAGCGGGTAGGTGAGCTTGGGCTTGACGGCCGCGCAGCTGCAGGGCCAGGGTCCGCAGTGCTGCAACAGCTCGCCGTTCTCGTTATCGGGATGGCGCACGGTCCAGTCGGCGAACATGCCGCGGTGACGGCCCAGGTCGGCGGCCTCGACCATCAGCGCGGTGATGGCGCCGTGGATATCGGTCTCGCACACGACGGGGATACCCATCTCGTTGAGGATGGCGTTGGCGGCGCAGGGCATAATGCCCAGCTCGTCCTGCAGGGCGTTCCAGCACTGGATGGCACCGGCGTTGCAGCCGTACTTCTTTACCAGGCGCTTCATGGCAATGGCGAGTCCTGCGACCGCGGGAACCTTATCCTCGGGGATGCAGATCTCAAAGCTGTCGCTAATGTGGGCGAGCATGGCGGCCATGGCCTGCTCGTCGGTCTGGGCGTCGCGCACGGCCTGGACAAGCTCAGTCATGGGAATGGGCGAAAGCTGGATGTTGAACTTCTCGAGCAGCTCGCCCTCGTTGCACATGGTCGACCAGAAGTCGAACGGACGGGTGGCCATCTGCAGAATACGGGTGTGCTTGAAGGTCTTGACCACGTTGCACACGGCCAGGAAGTCCCAGACGCCGCGCTCGAACTCGGGATCGGTCAGGCGGCAGTTGGTCATATAGGTAAAGGGAACCTGGAAGCGGCGCAGGACCTTGCCGGTGGCGAACAGGCCGCACTGGCTATCGCGCAGGCGGGTGCCGTCGGGCTCGGGGCGCTCGTCGCGCGGGCCCCACAGCAGCACGGGCAGGCCGAGCTCACGGGCAAGGCGGGCGCAAACGTACTCGGTGCCAAAGTTGGCGTGGCACAGCATGATGCCATCGACGCCCTCGGCGCGGAACTTCTTGACGATAGGCTCGATATGGCTGTCGTCGAACAGCAGGCCCTCGTCATTGATGTCGTCGATATCCACGATGTCGACGCCAATCTCGCGCAGGCGATCAGCCGTAAGGCCGCGATACTTGATCGCGTCCGGCGCGCTAAAGATACTGCGGCGTGTGGGCACAAAACCGAGCTTGATCTTATCCATGTGCGTCCTCCCCTAATCACATGTTCAGTAAACAGACGTGTGTTTCGTTTTGTTCTGTTTACTAAATCTTTTACTCTTTTGTTTAGTAGTCTAGCGTGAAAGTCCCGTAAACGGTAGAGAAATCAGCCTAAACGGTATGTAAACAATCTGAACATACAAGGGCAACAAAAAGAGGGCCCCGAAGGACCCTCTCTTGGTAGCGTTATGTATGGTTGCCTTTGGCGGACTTTCCCGCTCTGAGGTCTGGCGCCGTTCTGCCTAGATTTCACGCACGCTCTGGCGCTCGACAAAATAGGTCGACACGGCCGTTTTGCAGGTATAGCTCTTGGGATTGCGGATGTTGCCCACCAGGCGGCGCACCGCGATCTCGCCCACCTCGTGTTTGGGAACATGCACCGTGGTGAGCGGCGGGTTGGAGAAGGCACCCAGAGATAGGTCATCAAAGCCGATGATCGAGACATCCTCGGGCACGCGAATACCATGCTCGTTGAGCGCGCGCATGGCGCCTACGGCGAGCACATCGTTTTCGGCAAAGAAAGCCGTTGGCAGATCCTCGCGCGAGGAATTGTCGAGCCACGCGCCCATGTCGCGATAAGCGCCCTCGAGCGTAGTGCCCAGCGTGACGCGCCATGCCGGATTGGCCTCGAGGCCCGCATCCTCAAGCGCTTGGCGATAACCGCGCTCGCGGTCCTTAAAGTTGCGGATACGAAGGTCGCCCGCCAGATAGCCGATTTGCTTGTGACCTTTCTCGATAAGGTAATCCACGGCACGCAGCACCGAATCGGTATTGGCAATGACCACGGCATCGAAGTACTGGCGGTCGCTCCAGCCATCGAGCACAATCAGGTGGGCGGCGGCGTTAGCGAACAGGGCGTAGTCCTCCTCGCCCAACTCTGTACCCATTAGTACAATAGCGGCGGCCGGATCGGCAATCAGGCCCTCGACCTGCGGGCGCACGGCGTCCAGGTCGCTAAAGTCGAGCGAGACAAAGCTCGTGCTCATGCCGTGGCGACGCGCCTGGCGCTCTACGCCCTCAATAACCGCGGGATGGAAGGTGCTCTCATCCAGGATGGCGCCCGTCTTGCGCGCGAGCACAAACTGAATGCTCTCGAGCTGCGTCGACTGTTGGTAGCCGAGCGATTGTGCACATTCCAGGATGACCTTGGCAGTCTCCTCGCTCACGCTGCGCTTGCGGTTGAGCGCGTTGGACACGGTCGCAGGCGAAAAACCGGTGATGCGGCTAATCTCGCGGACACTTGCTTTAGCCATTGTTCCCCCTAGCAACGGCCGTGGCGGAGCATCGCAGCTCGATGATTCGACAACTAAACGACCGCAAATTCAATCTAAACAGAATAGTAAATGTTTAAGAGCTAGTTTAGCCTGTTGTCAAGCGAAGTGGCACGACTATTCCCCCAACGGGCGCATTTGCTCGGTAGCTAAAAAAGCCCCGTCCCAAATTGACTACTTGGGGCGGGGCGCAGAAAGCGTTTAGCCCAGGACGCGGGCCATGCGTGCCTTGAACTCGGACAGAAAGCGCGGGGCATCCACGGTCAGCGCCACAAGCGCACTCTTGTCGGGATCGGACAGGCGGTGCTCGTCGCAGATGGTGCGACCGCGGTACTCGCCCAGCAGGTCAACGCGCAGATTGCAGCCGAGCGCGCCCACGAGCGTGGGGTCAATCGCCACGGCAACGGCCAGGGGGTCGTGCAGCGCACAACCGCCCAGGTAGGGAGCGTTCATCTCGTACGAACCGATGTAGTGCTCGACCATGCTCGCAAATGCGCAGCCCGCCATGGTGCCCGAGCCCGTCCAGCCGGCAATGTCGCGGCGCGTAAGCACCACGCGATGCGTCACGTCCAAGCCCACCATGGTGAGCTTGCGGCCCGAGCGCAGCACGGCATCGGCCGCCTCGGGATCACTTGCCATGTTGGCCTCGGCGCCCGCGCTCACGTTTCCGGGCACGGTAAGCGCACCGCCCATCACAACCACGCGACCGATAGACATCATCGCCGCCGTATCTCGCTCCAGGGCAAGGGCCAGGTTGGAGAGCGGGCCGGTCGCGACGTAGATCAGATCGGGGCCATAGGTGCGCGCGGCATCGATCAGGTAATCGACCGCCGCGTTACCGTCGGCCGACGTCGCCCCCACCGGCTCGTACGGCGACGCAGGCACGCTCGCCCCGCCAATGCCGTTCTTGCCATGGATGAGCGTGGTGGACGCCGGCGGCGTATAGGGCTCAGTCGCCTTAATGGGACGATCGGCGCCCAGGTACACCGGAACCTCGGGGCGACCCAGCAGATCGAGCACCGCCAGGCAGTTGTGCGCCGATTGCTCGACGCGCACGTTGCCAAAGCACGTGGTGATGCCCACGAGCTCCACCTCGGGGCTCGCGATGGCATAAGCCAGCGCCATCGCATCGTCCACACCCATATCCAGATCAAGGATCAGCTTCTTGGTTGCCATTGTTCTACTCCGCTTCTCCGTCTTTATCGTTTAACCAAACCAATGTTCAACTTCGGCACGCGTGGGAATCGATTGCTGAGCGCCCAGGCGCGACACCGTCACCGCCGAGGCGCGAGCACCCGCGGCCATGCACTCAAAGAGCGGCAAGCCCTCTAGGCGAGCCGCCGCCAACGCGCCGATAAACGTATCGCCGGCCGCCGTGGTGTCGACCACCGAGCTCGAAAGCGCCGGCATGCGCAGCAGCTCGCCGTCATCACCGAGCGTAACCGAGCCGGCACCGCCCAGCGTAATGACCGCGGCGCCAGCGCCTTTGCCGAGCAGGGCATTAAGCGCTTCGACACAACTCGCGTCATCTGCGGGTAGAATGCCCGTCAACGCCTGGCATTCGGTCTCGTTGGGGCAGACCAGGTCGACTGCGGGCCACGCACCCGCCGGCAGGGCGCAGGCCGGCGCGGGGTTAAAGACCGTATAGAACCCCAGCCTGTGGGCGCAAGAGAGCGCTGCGGCCGTCGCCGCAAGGTCACATTCGCCCTGGGCGATAAAGACGCTTCCGGCAGCCGGGGCAATCTCTCTGGCGCCTCCGTCGAGCCCATCGGCCACCAGGTGCCTCAGCGCACAGGCCACATCATCGCCTGCAAGCGCATGGTTGGCACCCGGCGACAGCACGATGCGGTTGTCGCTCTCACAGCGAATGATGGTCGCCGTGCCCGTCTCCACGTCGTCGCGCCGCGCCACGAACTCAACGCCCACGCCGGCATCCTGAAGCCCCGCCACCAGCGCATCGCCAAACGCATCGCGCCCGACCGCGCCGATCATGCACGTGCGCGCACCCATGCGCGCGGCGGCGACGGCCTGGTTAGCGCCCTTGCCACCAGCATTGGTGATAAAACCGCTGCCACCGACTGTCTCGCCCGCGCGCGGCATGCGCTCGCACGCCACTGAAAGGTCCATGTTCATACTGCCGAACACCGCAACAATGCCGTTGTCTGCCATGGAAACCTCCTCGTCTACAGGCCTTACGCCCACCGTCGGCGTCGATCGTGCGCTCTCGCACCCCTATAACTTTAGTTCACTTTGATGTGAACGCACCCTTGAGGTTGCGCCAGCAGCAAGCATTCACAGGAGCAGGCAGCTACAATGAATATGTGCCGATTATTCTCGTCATTGGATGATGTTTTATGGAACAATTCTCGCAATCGGGCTCGCGCGGTCGACGCCGCACGGGCAACGAGCCGGCGCCGCACGAACGCGTGAAGGGCGAGCGCCGTGCCAACGAGCCGCGACGCACCGCGAGCCCCCATCGCGCTTCTGCCAACAACGCTGGCCGCGCCAACACTCCCGCCGCGGAGCAGACGCCTGCTCGCCCCAAGTCCCGCTACATCCCTGCGCTCGACGGCCTGCGCACGCTTGCCGTCGTCGCGGTGGTGCTCTATCACCTCAACCTCACGTGGGCTCAGGGCGGCCTGCTTGGCGTCACGATCTTCTTTGTGCTTTCGGGCTATCTGATCACGCGCTTGCTGCTCAACGAAGTCGCTAAGACCGGCCGCATCGACCTCAAGAGCTTCTGGATCCGCCGCATCCGTCGCCTGGTCCCCGCCGTGGTAACGGTAGTGTTCGTGACCTGCGCGCTGTGCACCATCTTTAACCACGTGATGCTCACCAAGATGCGTCCCGACATTCTGCCGTCGCTGCTGTTCTTTAACAACTGGTGGCAGATTATGCAGGACGTCTCGTACTTCAATGCTCTGGGCGATCCCTCGCCGCTTACGCACTTTTGGTCGCTCGCCATCGAGGAACAGTTCTACCTGGTTTGGCCCCCGCTGCTGCTCGCTATGGTATCCATGCACATGAGCAAGCCCAACACGCGCCGCATGGTTCTGGGCCTGGCTGCTGTCTCCGCCATCGCCATGATGGTGCTCTATAACCCCGCCGCCGACCCCAGCCGCGTGTACTACGGCACCGACACCCGCGTCTTCTCGCTGCTGCTGGGCGCCTGGATGGCCTTTATCCCCGATCGCGACCTGGCGCCGGTGTGTCTCGCTCATCGTTTGGGGCTCAATCGCCTGGCTGGCGCCGCCAAGCACGGCAAGAACGCCGAGGGCAAGCCTAGCGAGAAGGCCGACAACGCAGCCGAGACCGTACCGGCTCAGCCGAGCGAACTCGTGCACTTTTGGTCCTCGCCCGCATCTATCGACGTGTTGGGCATCGTGGGCCTGGTTGGCCTTGCCGCCATGGTCGCGCTCACCAACGGCTACACCGCGTTCCAGTATCGCGGCGGCACGCTGTTATGCTCCATCCTCACGCTCATGGTCATCGCGGCCTGCGTGCAGCCCCAGGGAATGGTTGCCCGTGCGCTGTCCGCCGAGCCACTCGTGTGGGTCGGCAAGCGCTCGTACAGTATCTATCTGTGGCACTATCCGCTGCTGCTGCTTATGAACCCGGTCGCCAACATCAACGATACGCCCTGGTGGCAGTACATCTTGCAGGTACTTGCGGTGGTCGCCGTAGCAGAGTGCTGCTATCGCTTTATCGAGACGCCGTTTAGAAAGGGCGCCTTTGGGCGCACTGTCGCCGAATTCCGCGATGGCACAACCACGCCCGCCAACTGGGCACGCGCGCATATTCCCGTGTGCGCCACTTGCGGCATCGTGCTTGTTATCGCGCTGGGCGGTCTGATCTTTGTGCCGGAGACCTCCGCACTGAGCGGTGAGGGCGCCGAAGTCCTCAACAAGGAAGCCAAGAACACCGCGCCCACCGACCAGCAGGCGACCGACGGCACCGACAAGGACAACGACGGCTTCCCCGATGGCTCCTACGACCTGTTGATGATCGGTGACTCCGTGTCGTTGCGCGCCGTTGATTCCTTCGACGGCGTGTTCCCGCACAGCCATATCGATGCCGAAAAGGGCCGCCAGTTCGATGCGGGCCGTGCGACATTTGAGGGCTATCTCCAACAGAACCTTGCCGGCAAGATCGTGGTCTTTGCGCTGGGCACTAACGGCTTGGTAACCGACGACCAGATCGACGCCATCATGGCCGATGCAGGAGATAAGCGTATCGTGGTGTTTGTGAACACGCGCAGCCCGCAGCCGTGGGTTGGCTCTACCAATCAGGCCATCGCCAACGCCGCCACGCGCTACAAGAACGTGCGCGTTATCGACTGGTACGGATACAGCGCCAACCGCAACGACCTGTTCGACGGCGACGGCACGCACCTGTCGGCCACCGGCGTAACCGAGTACCTCAACCTCATCCACGATGCGGTCAAAAAAGACCTGCCCGTGCACCCCGAGGACCACGCCAACGATCCGCAGCCGGCAGCTGTCAAGTCCGCCGCCGACGCACTCGTCAATGCCCTCGCCTACAAGCCACACAAGCTGGGCACCGACAAGTAACGCGCAGCCAAATCTGCTTACACCCGCAGGGGGGGCGTCGGCTGTGGCCGATGCCCCCCCTGCGGCAGTTAGGGACGCTCCTTTTGTACCGGCACCTGGAAGCACTCCTGGCGCAGCCAATGAAGACCTCTACGGATGAATTCCAAGCCGCTCCGCCGCCCCAGACATCGTTTCCACGCCTCGCGCCTGCCCCAACCAATCAAAACAAGCCCTTTTTGCCGCAACCTCAAAGGTCTGTGGGCAAAAAAGGGCAAATATGAGTACTGTCACCATTTTAGTAGCAGCCAAAACAACCAAAAATGACGTCCGAGCGAACCGTATAACCCCCTAAAGCAGCCAACTTAACTAGTTTAAGGCGTATTGGAGTCAATTTTAATGAACATATTATCTGTTATGTTCATTATCTTCTTGGGTGTAAATGCTATTCACTTAGCAACAGTACTCATATTTGGCATTTTTTGTCCACTTCCATATAACTAACACCCTATAGCAGGCAAAAACAGGCCGCAGTCCATCGCTGCGGCCTGTTCGGAAGCAAAAGCGGACGTTAAGCGCCGTAGCCCATCGCTTGCAGCATAAACATGACGACCGTCAGCACCGTAATCACGCCGATAGTCGCCCACGTGAGCACGTTCCATACGCGGCCGTTGCGGTTGGCGCCCATAATGTGGCGATCCGCCGCGATAACCACCTGGAATACCAAAACTACGGGCAGCAGCACGCCGTTGATGACCTGCGAGGTCATCATAATCTGGAACAAATCGACGCCGGGCATGAGCACCAACACGGCAGAAATGCCGATGATGGCCGTAATGATGCCGCGATAGACCGGGGCCTCGTCCCAGCTGCGATCGGCGCCTCGTTCCCAACCAAATGCCTCGCAGATGGCACTCGACGTAACGCCCGGCAGCACGCAGGCAGCCAAAAAGCTCGCTGCGACCAGGCCCGAGGCAAACAACACCGTGGACCACTGGCCCGCGATGGGCTCCAGCGCGCGGGCGGCATCGGCGGCATCGCTAATCTGAATACCCGCCGGGAACAGCACCGTACCGGTCGTGATGATAATGAAGCCCGCAATGATATCAGCAGCAATCGAGCCGCTCACGGTATCAATACGCTGCAGCACGATGTCGTCCTCGCCCGCATTCTTATCGACCACGTTGTTCTGAGCCAAGAAGATCATCCACGGTGCGATGGTGGTACCGATCGTTGCGACCACGAGCGACACGTAGCTGGGGTCGTTTTGAATATTGGGGACGACCAAGTCGACCGCGACCTCGCCCCAGTTGGGGCCGGCCATAAACGCGGCGACGATGTAGGTCACGAACACGCAGCTTACCAGCAGCAAAATCTTCTCGATGCGCTGGAAACTGCCCGACATGGTAAGCATCCACACCAGCAGCGCCACGAGCGGCACCGAAATGCTCGCCGGCACGCCAAACAGGGCAAGTCCGCTCGCGATACCCGCAAACTCCGAAATGGTCACGGCCGTGTTGGCGATCAACAGCGCCGCCATGGCCAGCACGCTCTTGCGCACGCCAAAGCGCTCGCGAATGAGCGACGCCAGGCCCTTACCCGTGACGCATCCGCAGCGCGCCGCGGTCTCCTGCGTCACGATGAGCAGCACGGTCATGACGGGAAGCATCCAGAGCATCTTGTAACCATAGCTGGCGCCCGCGCTGGAATACGTGGCGATGCCGCCGGCGTCATTACCCGAAAGCGCCGCCAACAGACCGGGGCCCATAGCGCCAAAGATGGCGGCGATGGTCAGCTTTTGCTTGGCGCTCGCCTTTTGCTTCGTGTTTTGCACGCGACCACCTATCCCATGACCGACATGGTGAGCAGCACCGCGGCGATGCAGTACGCCACACACGAGATCATGACGGCGATGACGTTCATGGCGGTGCCCGACGTATTGAGGTCGTGCTCGTCGCGCCAGAACAGCACCATCAGGTAAATCACGGCGCTCATGTTGCCCACCAGGCAGATGATGGCGGCAATGTTAAAGCAGCCGGTAAAGAGCTGCTCCTCAAACATAGAGGCATCGGGGAACGCAGCGGTGCGCACCAGCTGCGCGCACAGGTAAGTAACAAGCGAAAGGATCAGACCCATGCCCGTGCTCTGGA
Organism: uncultured Collinsella sp.; assembly: GCA_900546825.1. GTDB lineage: Bacteria > Actinomycetota > Coriobacteriia > Coriobacteriales > Coriobacteriaceae > Collinsella. The sequence goes on from UREE01000012.1 coordinate 25,730, forward strand.
AGAAGAATCCCAGGTACGGTTTGGGCTCGTCGTCGTGACCGTCGTACTCGAGGAAGTAGTTCTTGACGAACGACACCATGCGCGAGGCAGCCAGCAGCACGAGCGGCATGGCGCACATGGGGAACACCACCAGATGCGCGGAGCCCAGCGCCGTCCCCAGCACCGTCGCCATAATGCACGAGGCGATGCCCCACACGACAACCCAGTACTGGCGATGCACGAACCAGCTGAGCACGTTCGTCGAGTCGTCCGACGCGCTATCGCCCGAGCCGACACCGGCGATCTGCAGGTCCTCCTGATGCTCCTCGGCGATAACGTCCATGGCGTCGTCGAAGGTCACGATACCCAGGATATGACGGTTCTCGTCGCAGACGGGGATGGCAACCAGGTCGTACTTGGTCATCTCGTCCGTCACGTCTTCCTGGTCCTCGTCGGGCGACACGTAGACCAGATCGCGATAGGCGAGCTGGCCCAGCGTGGCGTCGCGGTCGGCCACGATCAGCGTGCGCAGCGAAAGCACGCCCGTCAGCATACCGCTCGGATCCTCGGTATAGACGTAATAGACACTCTCAAAGTCCTCGTCGAGTTTGCGAATCGCCTCGACGGCATCGCCGACCGTCGCTGTGGCGGGCAGCGAGACAAACTCCGAGGTCATGATGCGGCCGGCGGTGTTGTCCTCGTAGCCCAGCAGATTACGAATCGCCTTCTCCTCCTTGACGCCCATCAGGCGCAGGAGCTTCTCGGCCTTCTCATAATCGAGCTCGTCGATCAGGTCGGCAGCGTCGTCCGGGTCCATCATGGCCAGCATCGACGATGCGTCGGTATCGGACAGGCCCTCGAGCATCTCGGTCATGAGTTCGTCGTCATCGAACTCCGAGATGGCCTCGGCGGCCTGTGCCGTATCGAGCTGGGCGAACACCTGCGCGCGCAGGCGCGGATCGAGCTGCTCGATGATGTCAGCGATGTCGGCAGGATGCAGCTCGCCAAGCGTCTTGTGCGACACCGAGAGCTGGATGTTTTTAGTCGAGCGATCGAGCAGGTCCATATAAGACCAGGCGATAATGTCCTCGCTGAGCGGCTTGCCCAGGTGCTTCATAAAGCCCTCGACGACGTGCTCGAGCGCGGGGCTGATTGCACGCAGCAGACCGCGGGCACCGACCTCGGCACCCAGCAGGCGCAGCTGATTTTCGCCCGACATGGAGAACTTGATGTCGTTGACGCGCACGACCTTCATGCCCTGTGTGTCGACAATCTGTTTGTTGAGAACATCGCGCGCCAGCAACAGCTCGGTCGGCTGCAGGTACGAAAAACGGATTTCGGTGGCCGACGTCTTAAGGTGTACACCCGTCTCGTCGATACGGTCGACCCATTTGCGCCAGCTGATCATAAACGGCGTCTTGCCGGGACCACGGAACGCGAGCGACGTCACGTGCGGAAAAACTTCGCCGGTTGCAATGCCAAAATCGTTCACAACGCCGAGCTTTTCGCCATCGACGTCCAAGACCGGCAATTTGAGCATCTCACTCAGATAATTCAATGGTGCTCCCCATCATTATTCCTGCGGACCGCGTGGCCATGCCGGCACGCAATCCGTGGACTTTTAGACATGTATACGCATGCGCGGGCGGCACGCCGCTCGGCGCTCACACCCCGTGCACGCGCAGAAAGCACCTGCATGGGGTCATCGACTGTATGGTCGAGGTTTGGATTTCACCTGTAACCTTTCTCTTGACCCTCATTAACCGCAGTAACTATAGCATCAGCATCGCGCTGCGGCACCGAATTTATGCGCTGCACATTGCAGGCATACCAAACACTGACGTATCCGTGACATAGTCATTGGGGACGTTCTTACATGATTAGTCCGTGGTGTCGTCGTCCTCGAGGAGTTGGGGGAACACGGCGTTTTTGGGCATGGAAACCTTGGTGAGCGAGGTAAGCTTTTTGCTCAATGCCGTGTCCGTCTTGACCAGGTCGCTGAGCGTCACGATCTTGTAGCCGTCGGCGACAAGGCCATCGATAATCTGCGGCAGTGCCTCGAGCGTCTGCTCGGTGCACTCATCGCTATCGGTGAGCAGCACGATATTGCCTGGCGTCACCGAATCGAGCACGGTCGATACTTGCTCGTCAGCGCCGTTGAGCAGCCAGTCGCCCGAATCGATATTCCACGAAACCACGGCGGACACCAGGCCCATCGAATCGATCCAGTTTTGCTCATCAAACGCGGCGTAGGGGGCACGCAGCAACATCGTCTCGACACCGGTCGCCGACTTAATCGCCTCGGTGCCCTTCGTGATCTGCTTGCGCACCGTCTCGCGATCCTCGCCCTTGAGCGAATCATCGCTGTAGCTGTTGGAGCCGATCTCGCACCCGGCATCGACAATCGCTTTGGCAGTAGCGGGCGAGGCTTCTGCGGCATCGCCCGAAAGGAAGAACGTCGCCGTGACGCCCTTTTCCTTGAGCACCTGCAAGATCTGCTTGGTCGCGCCGCTCGGACCCTCGTCAAATGTCAGGGCCACGTACTTTTCGTTGCCCTTGGGCGCTACGCTTGCGCACTCGACTACGCAGTCGGTGGCGGGCACGACCTCGCCGCGGTCCTGCGTCTTGCCCGACTGCTCGCCGACCCATACCTCGGAGCGGCCCTGAACACCCCAGGTTTTGACATACTCAATGGCACCCGTGCCCTCGACCTTGAGCTTGGGCTCGATAACCGTTGCCTGGACCTCGTGCTTTTCGTAGGTGTTACGGCCATCCTTGACCGTCACCTTCTCGCCGCCCGTGAGCTCACGACTATCCCATTTGCCTTGCTTCACGCGCTTGCCGTCGACCTTCACCGACAGCTTTTCGCCGCCATGGCGCTTGAGCACGCTGTCGTCGACGGCCAGCAGATCGCCGGCGTCGTACGTTTCGGTCAGGCTTTGATCGTCGATAAGATTCTGCAACGTAGAACCCACGCGCACCGCGGTCTTTTGCCCGTTGAGTTCCACGTCCACGCTGCGGTTGACGTAGCCCACGACGGCAGCGATAAACAGCACGAGCGCGCAACCCACGGCGATGAGCGCATAGGGCAGGCGAGACGGACGACGCGGCGAGCGCCCGTTGCCGATACGCGCGCTGCGATCGCTAAACCCACGGCTATGGTTGAGGTACATCGCGCCGGGCTTACGGCGACGTCGACGCTGACCACTGGGCAGCTGCCCCAGGTCGCGGTGCGCCGTCGGACGCGCACCCGAACGCCCGTTTAAGTTAGATTCGTTTTGGCGCATGTGCCCTCCCCCATAAACACAGCGAGCCGGAGCAACATGTCTCCGGCTCGCCTCCCATCATTTGGTACGTCTCTATTTGCTAGCTTTTGACGAGCCCCCGCTCGCCTTTTGATATTCGTCCTTAAAGGCCTTGAACATACCGCGCGTCTTGCCGAGCTGCTTGCCCAGTGCACGACTGCCCTTGTCCACGGCGACCGATCCCTTGTCATCGAGCACCTTGGCGCCCTTCTTGACCTTATCGCCTACCACGACACTGGCCTCGGCAGCCTTGGCGGCCGCGCCGCCCGAATACCCGAGCGCCTTGACCTCGTCCGAGACAATCATCGCGCCGTTCTCGTAGCCGCGCAGCATCGTCGGCGGCACCTGCGTGTCGCCCACCAACACGCTCGAAGCGGCACCGGCGGTCACGTAGAACATCTGCACAATACCCGAGCGCGGCTTGAACTCAACGTCCGAGCAGTAGCCCACGACATCGCCCGATTCCGTGCGCACGTCCATGCCGACCCAGATGATGCAATCGTCCAGGTTGATATCGAGGCGCTTGGCCGCGGCGGCATCGTAGGTGCCCTTGACGTCGTCGACCGCGACAGCACCCTCATAGACGCCGATGGCATCGAGCGCCACAAAGCGGTCGGGACGCTCGATCATACCCGCGATATCGGACTGGCGGACCATAAAGCCCACCACGCGCGTGCCGCCCGGGGTAAAGACGGGAAAGTGAATCTTGCCGAGCTTTTTAGGGCTGCGCGGCGTGCCGTCCTTTTTGGTGCGCTTGTCTTCGGCAGGTTTGCGATAAACCTTGACGCCGACAAAATCCCCTGCGCGCATTATGCCTCGGTCGAGGGCTCCGTGGCCTCGGTGTCGGCCTCAGCGACGTTCTCGACCACGACGTCAGCAGCGGGCGTCACGTTGCCGCCCGAGATGGCGTCGTTGAGCTGCTCGCGAAGCTGGTCCATGCGCTCGCGGGCCAGGTCGACCTTGGCGCGCAGGTCATCGGTCTTGGCGTCGACCATCGGACCAAAGTCGTTGACCGCGGCACGAGCCTCCTCGGCACTGTGCTCGTAGGTGTCACGCATGTTGTCCCAGGCATCGTTGGCGATATCGGCGGCCATGGCGCGGGTCTCAGCACCCGAGCGCGGGGCCAGAGCAACGCCGATGATAGCGCCGGCGGCAGCACCAAAGAGCGCACCGGAGACAAAGCTGAAAGTCTTTCCCATGATCATTCCTCTCCTGCGGGCACCTCGATGCCCACCGTTTGAATGCTGTCCATTATACCCGCAGCGCAACACTTGCCGTCACGCTCATCTGCGTACGGTAAAGGCGCAGGTACATGATGGTGATAAGCGAGTGAGCCTACTCCTGAGGCGCAACCGGCATGGCCACCGTGGCGGCCGGGTCTTCGCCGGCGCCATCGACGAGCGGCAGGCTGCCCTCGTGCGCCGAGCCGGACGGAGCCGTTGCCGCACCGCCAAAGACGGCCGCGGAGGCCTCGTGGTTCTCGACGACCGCGCCCTCGGTATCGATTGGCATCTGCGGCTCGTCGTCAAAGCTCGGGACGCCTTGGGGCTCCGCAGACTCGGGCTCAGCAGGCGCCTCGGCAACGGGCTCAGCGCCGGCGTCGGCAGGAGCGTCGTCCTCGGACGCATCCTCGGCCACGTCCTCGCCGTTCGCGACGGCGACGGCCTCGTGCGGATCTTTGCCCTCGGCCTCGGCACGCATGCCCAGCACCAGGTTGCGCAGACCCGCGACCGTGCCTTCCACGTCGGGGGCCGGCTGATCGGCGTGCAGGTACGCCCAGTCCATCATAAAGGTCGCCGACGACAGCGCGCCAATGGCCAGCGCGTCATCGGGACACGAAAGCTCGACCTCAAAGACACGCTCGTCATGCTCGCTCACGCGCGTGCGACCGCACGAGATGCTGCCGGCAAGACCGGTCTCGTTCATGAGCTCGACCGTCACGTGCTCCAGCAGGTGGCAAAGCTCGGTCTGGCCCATGCAGTCCTGGAACTCGCGACCGGAATCGCCCAGGCACAGATGCTTGGCAATCGCGGGCACCAGGTAGTACACGCGCGCCGTGGCCTCGATGTCCTCCGAGGTCATGAGCGGCATGCCGGGGTTCACCAGCACATGCGCGCAGATCTTGTCCTCGCTGACGGTGACCTTAAGGATGTTGAACAGGCCTGCCATAACTCTCCCCTACTCGTCCTTGCCCTACTCGTCGCCATCGTGCGGATCCACAGAGCCCGCACCCGACGCCGCCGGCTTCTCTGCCGGGGACTCAGAATCCTTCTTATCGGTTTCGGCCGGAGCGATCACGCGAATGAGCGAGATACGCTGGCCACGCATCGACTGTACCTTGAACTTGTACCCTGCGACCTCAAACACCTCTCCGATGTCGGGCACCGAGTCGCAAAGCTCCAAAATCCAGCCGGCGATGGTCTCATAATCATCGCTTTCCTCGAGCGGCCAACCAAGCTCAATCGCGTCATCGCACGAAAAACGCCCATCGACGAGCCACTCGCGGCGCGAGAGGCGCGTGAGGTACTTGTTGTCGGGGTCGAACTCGTCCTCGATCTCGCCGACGATCTCCTCGACGATGTCCTCGATGGTGATGATGCCGGCCGTGCCGCCGTACTCGTCCACGACGACCACGATCTGGTCGTGCGAGGTCTGCATCTCGGACAGCAGCGGCAGGATGTCCTTGGTATCGGGCACAAAGGTGGCGTCGCGCAAAAAGTCGGCAATGGGCTGGTCGCCCTTGCCGTCGAGCGCGGGCTGGATCAGGTCCTTGATGTGCGCGATGCCCGCGACATTGTCGGGGTCCTCGTGATAGACGGGGATGCGACTGAAGCCGGTCTGGCGCATGGTGGACAGCACGTCGGCGACTGTCTCGTCGTCCTCGCACATGGTGGTGTCCACGCGCGGCACCATGACCTCGCGAGCCACGGTGTCGCCCAGGTCGAAGATCTCGTGGATCATGCGCTTTTCCTCGTCGAGCAGGTCGTCCTGCTCCGAGACCATGTACTTGATCTCTTCTTCCGAGACGTTCTGACGGTCGTCGGCGCTCTTGATGCGCAGGATGCGGGCCAGGCCGTCGGAGCAGGCACCGGTCAGCCACACGAGCGGGCGGGCGATCTTTTGGAACACGGAAAGCGGTCCCACGACCTGCTTGGATACGCCCTCGGCGTTTGCGAGGCCGATGCGCTTGGGCACAAGCTCGCCGATCACGATGGACACAAAGGCGACCGCGACGGTGATGATGACCGGCGCCAGGCCGCGCGCGATGGCGGAAAGCGGCGCGATGCCAAAGCTCATGAGCCATGTGGCGAGCGGGTCGGACAGGCTCGTCGAGGCGACGGCGGACGAGGCGAAGCCCACGAGCGTGATGGCGACCTGAATGGTGGCGAGCAGCTGGTCGGAATCGGCGGCAAGCTGGACGGCGCGCTCGGCGCGCTTATCGCCCTCCTCGGCATCGTGTTCCAACACGGCGCGCTTAGCCGTGGTGAGAGCCATCTCGGACATGGAGAAGTAGCCGTTGATGAGGGTCAAAACGAGGGTGGTGATAAGGGAGATGGTTATGTCCATCGGGAGTTTCTCGAACCTCCAAGATTCGGGACGTTGGGCAGTAAGCGTAGGTGACGGATAGGGCAATTGCGCCGGTCGCCCGTGCGAGCGGGGCCGTGGGCGCGGTCGCTAGATTACGAAGAGAATCACCGCCATGAACTGGAAGATGCTGCCGGCGAGCACCCACAAGTGGAAAACACTGTGCAGATAGCGCACGTTTTTGGCGATATAGAACGGCACGCCCACGGTATAGCACACGCCGCCAACGGCGAGCAGGGCAAGTGCCACGGGGTTGAGCAGCGACACGAGCTCGGGCAGCTTAAAGACGACGAGCCAGCCCATCAGCAGATAGACCAGGCCGCTTACCCAGTGCGGCTGGCGCTCGCGCATAAAGCACTCCAGCGCGATGCCGATGATGGCGATGGCCCACACAGCAAAGAACAGCACGGGACCACCGTCGTTTGCGAGCGTGATGAGGCAGAACGGCGTATAGCTGCCGGCTATGAGCAGGTAGATGCAGCTGTGGTCGATGATGCGAAACACACGCTTGGCGCGCGCGGCCTGAATCGCGTGGTAGAGCGTGGAGGCCAAGTATTCGAGGATGATGCTGACGCCGTAGACAATCGCCGCGGCCATGTGGGCCGGGCCTCCGCCGCGCAGGGCAGCGAATACGATCAGGAGCACCAGGCCCGCGATACCCAGCAGGCAGCCGACACCATGGGTGACGGAGTTCATGATCTCCTCGCCCACCGTGTAGTGTGGAACGGCCGCGGTCTTGGGTCGCGGCTTAGAACTGTCGCTCGAATCGGACATGCCGGTTACATCCTCCAATGTAAAGAGTTCTCAACACTATATCAAAGCGTCTGGGTACATGCGAAATTTGCACCATACGTGACCCTTTGTTTACCCATTCTTTGCCTGTTGACGCGTCAACGGCGAACATCCATAATGCGCTTGTTTTAAATGTTGATGTATTAACATGTTATAGGAGAATACCGCATGGCTCAAAACGCACATTCCCATCGAAAGCTCAAGATAGCCGGCATCGTTGCACTGGTGGTTGTCATTGCACTGCTCGGATTTGCCGGCAACTTTCTGTTTGACTTCGCGCTGAATCCCCGCGCGCCATACACCATGAAGATGATGCAGGACGGCAAGGACGACAAAGAAAGTGAGCAGCCGGATGCCGAGGGAACCGAGGCGCGGGCATGGTTTAAAGAGAACCGCGAGAGCAGCAGCCTCACCGCAGATGACGGAACCGAACTTGCCGCTTGGTATTTTGCCGCCCCAGAGAGCACGCACAATTACGCTATCTGCCTACACGGATACACCGATGAGCCCATCGGTATGGCCCGATACGCCAAACGATTCCATGACCGCGGCATGAACGTGCTCGCGCCTGCCGCCCGTGCCCACGAGCGCTCCGGCGGCGACTATATCGGCATGGGCTGGCCCGAGCGGCTCGATGTCGTTGCATGGATTGGGCGGATCGTTCAGGCTGACCCCGAGGCGCGCATCCTGGTCTTTGGCGAGTCGATGGGTGCGGCAACCGCCATGGACGTCGCGGGGGAATCTCTGCCCGCAAACGTGAAATGCATTATCGAGGACTGTGGTTATACGAGTGTTTGGGACGAGTTTTCTCTGCAGCTCAAGGATGTATTTGGGCTGCCCAGTTTTCCTTTGCTCGATGTGGCCAACCTGGTGTGCAACGTGCGCGCAGGCTACGACTTTCATAAGGCAAGCAGTGTGGAGCAACTCAAACACGCGACGGTTCCCATGCTGTTTATCCACGGCGACCAGGACACCTTTGTGCCGTACGACATGCTCGACCAAAACTACGACGCGTGCGCCAGCAAGGTCAAGCAAAAGCTCACCATCCATGGCGCCACCCACGCCAAGAGTGCGCAAGTTGACCCCGAGCTCTACTGGAACACGGTCGACGACTTCCTCGGAAAGAATTTTTAGGCAAAAAGCAACGTCCGGGGCTTTATCTGACCCCCTATTTTCGAAAGTATGCGGCAAAATCTGGAACTGCCAACCAGACCGCAGTTTTATCAACAATTTATCAGGGGTTTTGTTGCCAAAAAACGTCGTGTGCTCGGCGGTCTCGAAATTTGCCGCATACTTCCGGAAAACCGCCCGCGAGCGCTGTGCTCGCGGGCGGTTTTTGCTTGAATTACGCCACGAATGCGCTTGTTTTGTCCAATAGCTAGGCGCTATTTGACCTCGATGAGCTCGTACTTGCTCGTGCCCAGGCCGATCTTCTCGGCATGCGCGATGCACGCGCGCCAGTCGGTGTCGGGATGCGTGATGCAGAAGGGATCCTTGGCCTGCTCGCCCTCCAGATGCTCGTGGTTGTGCTCCATCTTGGCGGCGCTGTCGGTAAGCTCGGTGTTGGGCAGCGGCTCGGATGCCATGACGGCATCGGCACAGGCCTGGTCGATGGCGACTGGATCGAAGCTCGCGAACATGCCAATGTCGTTGACGATGGGCGTGTCGTTTTCGGGATGGCAATCGCAGTTGGGGCTGATATCCATAGCCAGCGAAATATGGAAGCTGGGGCGATCCTGGACAACGGCCTTCGTATACTCGGCGATCTTGTAGTTGAGTACGTCGGCCGCGGCGTCATAGTCGGGCTTGATGCAGTCCTGGTTGCACGCCGCAATGCAGCGTCCGCAGCCCACGCAGCGATCGTGGTCGATGGCAGCCACGTGAACCGTGCGGGTACTGCCGTTGGCAAGCTCGCGCTCACGCGTACCGTCAAACGTGATGGCGCTGTGCGCGCAAATCTTCTCGCAGGCACGGCAACCTACGCAGTTGGTAGTATCGACGCTCGGCTTGCCGGCGGCATGCTGCTCCATCTTGCCGGCACGGCTGCCGCCTCCCATGCCCAGGTTCTTCATGGCGCCGCCAAAACCGGCCTGCTCATGACCCTTAAAGTGCGTGAGGCTGATCACGATGTCGGCATCCATGAGTGCCTGACCAATCTTTGCCTCTCGCACGTACTCACCGCCCTCGACCGGGACGAGTGCCTCGTCGGTACCCTTGAGGCCGTCGGCGATGATGATCTGGCAGCCCGTGGCATACGGGGTAAAGCCGTTCTGGTAGGCGGTGTCGATGTGCTCGAGCGCGTTTTTGCGGCTACCGACATAGAGCGTGTTGCAGTCGGTGAGGAAGGGCTTGCCGCCCAGCTCCTTGACGACATCCGCGACGGCGCGGGCGTAGTTGGGGCGCAAAAAGCTCAGATTGCCCAGCTCGCCAAAGTGAATCTTGATGGCGACGAACTTGTTCTCGAAGTCAATCTGCTCAATACCGGCGCGACGGATGAGGCGCTTGAGTTTGTCGAGTTGGCTCTCGCGAGCATGCGTGCGCAGGTTGGTGAAGTACACCTTAGCGGGTGCTGCGGGTGCAGTTGCGGTCATAGATCTATCCCCTCGGTCTATATGGCGTTACAGACATAGAGGATGGTACCCGTTGAAGTGGGGTTGAAGTCAAGCGCAACGCCGAGTCGCTAGGCACTCATTGGGGACAGACTTAACATGAGTGCTTGCCGCCCGGCCAGCGAGCCGGCGATCCGGCAAAGACTGTCCCCGATGACCAGTCATTTAAGAACGTCCCCGATGACTACTCTTGCACCTTGAGGGCCTCGGCTAGGCTGACGCGCTTGATAGAGCGCGTGTGCAGCAGCGCCACGACCAGGTAGGTCGCAAAGCCAATGCCGACGCATGCAGCCATGGACCAAGCGGGCACGTAAATCTCGATATTGCCGTTATAGGCGAGCAGCATAGAGCGGAAGATGGCCGTGAGCGAGCCGATGATCACCGGCAGGCTCAGCACGAGCGATGCCACCACGCACAGCGTGATCGAGCGGATGTACAGATGCGAAATCTCGCCATCGCGATAGCCAAAGACCTTCATGTAGCTGATCGACCGGGCGCTATGGTCGATAACAGCCTTGGTCAGCAGATACATAAACAGCAGGAAGATAAACACCGCGAGCCCGACCATCATGCCGATCATTTTGCTCATCATGCCGATGAACTGGTCGCCCACGGCGCGCATGTCGTCGGGCGTGGTGTCGCCGGCAAAGTAGCGCGCATCGAGGTCGAGCTTCTCGTCGCTCACATAGCCGTTAAAGCAGGCGGCGTCGTTGTCGAACAGCTCGTTAAAGTCGTCGATACTCATATAGATATTCATGTCCGACTTGGAGCCCCAGGCACAGTCCTTGCCCGCGTACTCAAGGGAATAATGCTCGCCCTCGTACTTGTCGCTGAGCGTGACCTTCTGACCCTCGCTCCAGCCAAACTTATCGAGCAGACCGCCGCCAAAGACGACGCGCCCATCGCCGACGTCGAGGTCTTTCCAATAACGCGAATCGGATGAAATACCGTAGACAGAAATCGTCTCCTCGCCATTACCATCACCACGGTCGTATTGCAGCTGGTAAACGGCGTATTTCTCGGCCTGCGCGATTGCGCCCGCGCCGTTGTCGGTCGTATTGACCGGATGGATGGCGTCGTTGTCGGTGTCGATCTTAGAGGCCTTGTCGATCAGGTCGATAGCCTCGTCGCGGTTGCAGCCGAGAGCATCGGCAAGATCGTCAAGGCGTGCGTAGAGCGCATCCTTCTTGTCCTGGACCTTGGCAAGCGCGTCCTGCGCTGCGGCCAGGCTCTCGGCAGACGGAGACGCGGTCGCGGCATCGGCTGCCGCCCGCGCCGCATCGGCCGCGTCGTCAAGTTCGTCATCGGCATCCTGGGCGGCGGAAAGCAGCGCGCCGTCAACCGACTGCAAGCGCTCGAGTGCCGACCACTGCTCGCGCTCCTCGGCAGTACCCTCGAGCTCCAGCGGGGCCTTGAGCGTGTACTGGTGCTCGGCGACCAGGCTCGTCTCGAGGTTGTCCGCATAGTGCGTCATCGTGGGCAGAATCGCCAGGCCAAAGAGCATCAGCAGCGACGCAAATGCAATGCCCACGAAGAGCGTGGCGAAGTTGCCCAGGTTGCGCAGGAAGATGCGCAGGCGGAAGCGCGAGACAAAGCCCACGCGCTCCGGCAGCTGCACGCCGCGCTTGGTGCCCGATTTGCCGCTCGCCTCGTGACGAAGGAACTGCAACGGCGTCTTGCCCATTTTGCGGAGCAGACCCATCAGCGTGATAAGGATGAGCGCGGCGGCGGGGACCACGGCGCACTTCACAAAGATCTCCCAGCTCCAATACACCTGGAAGGGCGGCAGGCTGTACGAACCGTAATAGAGGCTTCGCATGGGCTCGGTAAAGAACACAACGCCAAGCGCAGTGCCCAAAAGTGCCGCGAGCACACCCACGATGGCGGGAAGCGCCAGGTAGTGAAGCACGATCTCGCGACGGCGATAGCCGCTGGCGAGCAGCGTGCCGATGATGGCGCTCTCTTCCTCGATGGTGGCGTCAGTGAGCACCACAAAGACAAATGCCATGATCACGATGATGATGTCGAGCAGCGTCATCCACATCATGGAGTCGCCGTCCACGTCGTCGCGCGCATAGCCAATGCCCTGATTGGAATCGGCATCGATCAGATCGTCCACGCGCGCATCGGCATCGGTCAGCGCCTCGACCATATCCTGCTCCGCATCGATGCGATCCGCGGTGGGGAGGTCGCGATCGGCAAAGGTGAAGGAGCAGGTGTAGGCAGGCGCGCCGCCGGCATCCTCGAGCGCGGCAAAGCCGGCGTCGGTGACCTCGGCCACGCCGTACGTGATGGTGTTCACCGTAAAGTCCGAATTGTTGAGGAACAGCGCCTGGCTATCGGGCTGCGTCATGATGCCGCAGATGGTGTAGGTGCGGCCCTCAAGCTCGACCTCATCGCCCACGGCGAGGGCGTTGTTGGTGGCGAAGACACGGTCGATTGCCACCTCATCGTCCGCCCTGGGCTGCCTGCCCTCACAGTAGGACGCGATATCGACCTTGGTGCGGTGCGCATAGGTGCGCAGGGTGCGCTTGGTGCCGTCGTCGCCGGACGCCTTTTTGATGATGGCGTCGATAGAGAAATTCTTGTAGAACGTGACGCCGCCGACGCCTTCCGCCGCGTCCTCGGCAGCCTTGAGCTGGTCGTCGGTGGCCTCGAAGGAGGTGGTCACGCGACCGTCCTCAATCGTGTACGCATCGCGCATGTCGTCGATAAGGCAGCCGATGGAATGCGCCGCGAGCAAAAAGCCCGACGTGAGGGCGATGCTTCCGCACATAAGCAAAAAGATGCCCAGGTACTTGCCGATATTGCGGCGCAGCTCGCGCGGGAGACGTTTTGCGAGAGGTGTCATGGCGTCGCCTACCAATCAAGCTTGGCGGCCGGGACGGGCTCGGCGTTGAGCTCGTCCTCGACAATGCGGCCGTCGCGCAGGCGCAGCACGCGGTTGGCCATGCGCGCGATGGCGGCGTTGTGGGTGACGATGATGATGGTGCAGCCGTAGGTGCGGTTAACATCCTCCATGAGCTGCAAGATTTCCTTGGACGTCTTGTAGTCGAGTGCGCCCGTGGGCTCGTCGCACAGCAGCAGGCCCGGATTTTTGACGAGCGCACGGCCGATGGCGCAGCGCTGCTGCTGGCCACCCGAAACCTGACGCGGGAACTTGTTGCGGTGCTCGTAGAGGCCCAGCGAACGCAGCAGATCGTCGACGTCGAGCGGGCTTTTGGATAGGTGCGCCGTGACCTCGATGTTTTCCTTGATGGTAAGGTCGGGCACCAGGTTGTAGAACTGGAAGACAAAACCCAGCTCGCGGCGGCGGTACTCGCCCAGATCGGCGGGCTTGAGCACCGTGAGGTCGCAGCCGTCCACCATGATGGAGCCGCCGTCGGCATCCTCCAGGCCGCCGATGAGATTGAGGAACGTCGATTTGCCCGAGCCCGAGGGCCCCAACATGACGCAGATCTCGCCGCGGTTGATGGACGTGTCGATGCCGTCGAGCACCGTCAGGCGTGCATCACCGTCGCCGTAGTGTTTCTTGAGCCCGTTGACCTGGACGTAGGCTTTCTGCGCTGCCATGTCATCCCCCATTGTTAGCCTCTTGCTACTTTATGAGCATAATAGTAAACCTGGGCGAACTATTTTTGGAGCGAGGCCTGGAATTTATTTCAGACTAGTCATTGGGGACAGACTTAAATTGAACTGCATCCCATTTCTTGGACTTTGAAATTAAG
>UREE01000013.1 GCA_900546825.1 uncultured Collinsella sp.
CCTTCGGCCCTTGCGTGCTGCGCTGGAAATGCTCACGCATTTTCTCAGCGCAGCACCCTGACGGGTTCGATTCCCGTCGCCCGGCGCGTAAACGAAAACAGCTCTGATTCCCAAAGGAAACCAAAGCCGTTAAAACAATTCTTATGGAGCGGGCGACGGGAATCGAACCCGCGTCATCAGCTTGGAAGGCTGGGGTTCTACCATTGAACTACGCCCGCAAGATATGGTCGGGACGACAGGATTTGAACCTGCGACATCCTGCTCCCAAAGCAGGCGCGCTACCAAACTGCGCCACGTCCCGAAGGTGTTGAGCAGCTAAGGTCTAAACCTTGCGTGTCCCAAAGCGAAGGAAATTATAGGGGAGACTCCCCGCCTGTGCAAGCGACGATACCCTAGCTCCTCGAATGTGCGACAAACCGGCTGTGGAGCAGGCCAATCACAAACGCCACCACGGCAACCGGCGCCCATGCGGCTCCAATGTCGGCCAGCGGCAGCGCATCGAACGGCAGCCACACGCCTGCAAAGAACGCGTCGCGGATCGAGGTGATCACGCTCTGCACCGCGACAACGCCGCCGACCCAGACCCACACCTGCGGATGCGCGTCGCAAAAACCGTGCACTAGGCCCATAAGCACCAGAACAATTGCAACAGGGTACAGGGCGTTGAGCATGGGCACCGAGAACATGAGGATCACGTCGAGGCCCACGTTTGAGAGCACGCACGAAAACGCCGCGAACACAAAGGCGAGTATCGCAAAGGGACGGCGCATGGCCTCCTCGGAAGCCTCTGCTCCCCCTTCGACCACATACGTCTCGCAGAAGTAACGCGAGCAGCAGCTGATGAGGCCGATGCATACGTTCATGCAGGCGAGGAAGAAGATCGCAAAGACCACGACCGTGCCGGCAAGGCCAAAGTGCATGGAGGCCGAGCGGGCGAGGATGGCGGCTCCGTTGGTGGCATCGGGCATCACGGTGCTCAGCTGCGTGCCGGCAAGCGCCAGACCGCAGTAGATGATGGCCATGAGCACACCAGCGATCACGCCGGAGCGCGAAATCTCGAAAGCCACGCGCTTGTCGTCGGTAACGCCCAGCTCGTGGATGGTCTCGGCGATGATGATGCCAAAGGCGAGCGACGCGAGCAGGTCCATGGTCTGATAGCCGGTCAAAAAGCCCTGCACGGCGGCACCGGCATCGTAAGGAGCCTGCGGCGCGGCAGCGGAACCCAGCGGCGAGACCACGGCAGCGCCCACGACCAATACGATAAGGGCGATGAGCGCGGGGCCCGTAATGCGGCCGAGCACGCGCGTAATGACACCCGGGCGCAGCGTGAGCACAAAGGCGACGGCAAAGAAGGCGACGGCAAACACCAGGCGGGCCGTGCCGAGCGAGACACCCTCGGGCAGCAGCGGCACCAGCATCTCGAAGGCCGTGGAGCTCGTGCGCGGAATGGCCAGACACGGACCGATAGCCAGATACACCGCCGCGACAAAAAACTCGCCAAACTTGGGGTGCACACGACCGGCAAGCTCGCGCGCCGTTCCGGCAAGTGCCACGGCGATAAAGCCCATGACGGGAAGGCCGATGGCGGCAATCAGAAAGCCGAGCATGGCGAGCGGCGTGGCAGAGCCCGCCTGCAGCGCCAGCAGCGGCGGAATAATGAGGTTGCCGGCGCCAAAGAGCATCGAGAACAGGGCGATGCCGACGGTGAGGACATGGTCGGAGCGCAGACCGCGCGGGGCGGATGATGCCATAGGACCACCTTTCGGGTCGAAACAAAACGGGACGGGCAAAAGACCCGTCCCGCAAGTATATACGCTTTAGCAGGCTAAATCGTGCAGAGCGTCAATCGCGGTGTCGACTTCCTCGTCCGTGTTGAAATACCCAAACGAGAAGCGAACGACACCCTGGCGCTCGGTCCCCAGTGCGCGGTGCATGAGCGGAGCGCAGTGGGCGCCGGGGCGCGTCGCAATCCCCCACCCTTGCATGAGCGCGTCCGAGACCTCGGCCGAATCGATATCGCCCACGTTAAGCGAAACGATCGCCGAGCGCACGGGCTGGTCAAACGCACCGTAGAGCGCAATGCCGGGAATGTCGCGAACGCCGGCGAGGAAGCGCTCGGCAAGCGCACGTTCGCGTGCCGCAATCGCCTCTACCCCGCCCTGGGCCTCGATAACGTCGAGGCCGGCGGAAAGGCCGGCGATACCGTGACCGTTGAGCGTGCCCGCCTCAAGACGCGTGGGCCACTCTTGCGGCTGCAGCGCATCGAAGCTGCGCACGCCCGTGCCACCCATGGCCCAAGGAGCCACGTCAATGCCTTCCGCCACGGCTAGGCCACCGGTCCCCTGCGGGCCCATGAGCCCCTTGTGGCCGGTAAAGCACACCACGTCGAGCCCCATGACCTGCATATCGATATGCGCCGTGCCGGCAGACTGCGAGGCATCGACGATCACAAGCGCGCCGGCCGCATGGGCCATGGCAGCCACGCGTGCAATGTCGACCGCGTTGCCGGTCACATTGGAGGCGTGTGTCACCACCACGGCACGCGTGCCCGGCGTGACCAGCTGCTCGAGCTCGTCGTAGTCGAGCACGCCGTTCGCGTCGCAGCCCGCATGCTCAACAGTCACGCCCTGCTCTGCCGCCAGGCGGTTGAGCGGACGCAGCACGGAGTTGTGTTCGAGCACCGTCGTGACCACACGATCGCCGGGGCGCACCACGCCGTTGATGGCGGTGTTGAGCGCCGCCGTGGAGTTGGGCGTAAAACAAATATGGTCCACCCGCGGGCAGCCCAGCAAGCGCGCAAGCTTGGTGCGGCAGCTGTGGATGGTGCGCGCCGCGTCGAGCGCACCCGACGTGGCGCCTCGCCCAGCATTGCCGAGCGAGCACATCGCCTGCACCACGGCATCGATGACCGCCTGAGGTTTGTGCATGGTCGTCGCCGCGTTATCCAGGTAGATCATCGCACGACCTCCCACATATCGATCACAGTAAAGCCCTCGGTGGGAACGTCCGCCGCGGCAAGCTCGCTTCGCAGCAGTGGTTCATTTTCAGGCAGGGCTTTCCATGCCAGGCCGCAGCCGGCAGCAACCTCTCCGGGTACGGGAATCGTTCGCCCGGGAAGGCCACGCTCACGGCACAGAGACTCGCAGCCCATGGCGGCCGCCGTGGTGGGAAACGTGATGACAAGCGCCGGGCGCTTTTCTCTCATGGCAATCCCACCCAGGCGCTACGGACGCACGACGCGGCCGGCCTGCTCCATCTTTTCGACGATCACGTACATGTTCGTGACATCGCCCACGGCAAGCTGGTCCTTAATGCCAAAGTGGTCGAGGCAGGTGCCGCAGGTAAGGATCTCGACACCCTGCTCGGCCAGGCCCTTGAGGTCGTCAAGCACCGGCGACCCCTCGACGGTGAGTTTGGCGCCGCCGTTGTAGAAGAGCATCGTGGCGGGCAGCTCCTCCTGCTGCGTCACGGCAAAGATAAAGGCCTTCATGAGCTTGTGGCCCAGCTCATCGTCGCCGCGACCCATGCAATCGGTGTAGACGGCCACGACCAGCTTGCCCTTGCCGGCGCTGGCGTCGCAGAAAGCGGCGCCGTCCTGCTCAGGATCGGCCACGGCAACGGCGCCGGCGGTCGCCACGATCACGTGCCACTCGGCATCGGCGACCTTCTCGACCGAGGCCGTGCAGCCCTTTTCCTGTGCCATCTTGGAGATGTTCTTGACGGCCGTCTCGTTGTCGACCGAGGTCACCACAGCACCCTCGCCATCAAGCTGCTTCAGAGCTTTGAGCGTCTTGACGACGGGCAGCGGGCAGGCATCGCCCATGGCATTGACTTCAATTTTGGTAGACATAGCAAATCCTTTCAAAAGGGACCGCCCAGAACAGTAGACGGTCGCATAAACGGTTTTCCTTAATGCACAACGTGAACGGCAGGACCACCCGGCACCGCCTCGCACACGCGGCCGATTGTGGCGGCAACGCGACCTTCGGCATGCAGGCGGCGGGCGAGCTCATCCACATCGGCAGCAGGCGCTGCGATGAGCAGGCCGCCCGAGGTCTGCGGATCGTACAGCGCATCCAGCATTCCCGGCTCCAGGTCATCGTCGGCCGCCACGCGCGGGCCAAAGAAATCCTGGTTGCGGTAGGCGCCGGCAGGGATAATGCCCAGACGCGCCATATTGAGCACCTGGTCAAAGAGCGGCACCGCCCCCGACACAAGCTCAATCTGCACACCTGAGCCCTCGGCCATCTCGCACGCATGCCCAATCAGGCCAAAGCCCGTAATGTCGGTGCAGCCGTGAAGTTCGAGCCCCTCGGCCAAACGGATCGGGGCCTCGTTGAGGGTGCGCATCGAGTCGAACATGGCTGCGGCCTCGTCCTGCTCGATGAGCTCGCCCTTAATGGCCGTGGTGATGATGCCAGAGCCGATCGCCTTGGTCAGCAGCAGGACATCGCCAGCGCGCGCGCCGCTGTTGGCGAGCATGCGGTCGAGCGAGACAAAGCCGCTCACGGACAGGCCGTACTTGGGCTCGTCGTCGTTGATGGTATGGCCGCCCGCGATGGAGCAACCCGCCTCGACGCACTTATCGGCGCCACCCGCCAGAATCTCACCTGCGACCTCGACGCCCAGGCAACTGGGAATGCACAGCAGGTTCATGGCATGGCTCGGTCGTCCACCCATGGCATAAATGTCCGACAGCGAGTTGGCCGCCGCGATCTGACCAAACAGGAACGGGTCGTCGACCATCGGCGGGAAGAAGTCGACGGACTGCACGAGGCCCAGGTTTTCGCCAACACGAAAAACACTAGCATCGTCGGAGGTATCGAACCCCACGAGCAGGTTGTCGTTATGCACATTGGGTAAGTCGCCCAGGACCTGGGCGAGGGCTCCAGGAGCCAACTTAGCGGCTCAACCGCTCGCGGCAGTCATAGACGTGAGCTTAATCTGATCATCAGCCATCGATACCTCCTCTCATCGGTCAATCATTTCCTCCCAGTATACGCATGAATGCGGGCCCACGGCCGATGCATTAATCGAGCGCCTGTGCGCGAATCGCCGCGCCGATGGCACCGGCAAAGCGAGCCTGGGGCGAGGTGGTCACCGGCGACCCCAGCAGCTCGCCCAACCGCTCCACCACGAAGGCGTTCTCGCACAGGCCACCGGTCAGGTAGTACGGGGCGCCCGCGGCCTGCCCGGCCATGGTCGCCACGCGCGAGACCACGCTGTCGATCACGCCACGTGCGATGTTCTCGCGCGGCTCACCGCGACCGATCAGGCTAATGACCTCACTTTCGGCAAACACCGTGCACATGCTGGAAATCTTGGTAGGCTCGCCGGAACGCGCCAGGTCGGCCATCTGCTGTTGAGAAATACCTAGGCGGTCGGCCATGATCTCCAAAAAGCGCCCCGTGCCGGCAGCGCACTTGTCGTTCATGGCAAACTTGGCCACGCGGCCATTTTTAAGCT
The DNA here is from genome assembly GCA_900546825.1 of uncultured Collinsella sp. Lineage (GTDB taxonomy): Bacteria > Actinomycetota > Coriobacteriia > Coriobacteriales > Coriobacteriaceae > Collinsella. The sequence continues at coordinate 5,467 of UREE01000013.1, forward strand.
GAATGACCTTGGTGTCCTGGCCGCCCACGTCAATCACCGTGCCGCGATCGCCAAACAGACGCACGGCACCGGCGCCGTGGCAGGTAATCTCGGTCACAACCTTGTGGGCGTATGGCACAGCCACGCGCCCGTAACCCGTGGCCACCACACGCGCAGAATCGGATGCAACGTCAAAGCCCGCCGCCGCGAGCGCCTCGCGCAACCTATCGGCGGCATCGACCGAGGAGAACCCGGTTGGCTGCACGCACGTCCACGCCACCGAACCCTCACCATCGACCACAGCAGCCTTAGCCGCCGTAGACCCGATATCGACCCCGATCCCTATCATGGCTCTCTCCTAATCCAAACATCAAAGACAGCGGCGCGTTCAGGCGCCTTAGCTCTAGGTTTCTCAGGTGCCGGAGGTTGCCCCGAAAGAGGAGCGCGGCGTACTTTGGTACGCAAGCGACGGTTTGAGGGGCAAGATCCGGTGCCTGAGGAAGCTAGAGGGTTTCGATGAAGGCGGCGATGCGGGTCTCGATCTGGCCCATGTCGCCGTTGCTGTAGTCGGTCTCGATCTTCATATACGGAATACCCGCACCCTCGACGGCCTCCTGCATGCGTGCACTCTCCACGTTAAAGGTGTGGCACGCCTGGAGCACGCTCTCCACTACGCCATCGACGTGATACTTCTCGCACATGGCCAGCGTGTTCTCCATACGACCGTCGTTGGGCGTCATAACCGAGCAGTTGATATCCAGGTAGCGGTCGGCGATCGCACGCAGGATGTCGGGCGCATCCGGGTCGACCATCATGGCCGCCGTGCGCTCACCCGAGCAGTCATCCATACACACGACCACGCCGCCGTTGGACTCGATGGTGCGACCGATCTTGTTGATTACGCCGCCCACCGGGCAACCGGTGATCAGGATGCGCTTGGCATCCGCCGCAACCGGGTGCTCGCCGGCCTCGTAGGCCTCGCGCAGGTTAGCGACCTTTTGCTCCAGCTGCTGCGTATAGGCCTCGATATCAAAGCTGAACGTACCGGCAAACATGGTGCTCATCAGATCGACGCCGCTCATGGCCGCCGGCTGGTTGGCCTGCAGTGCAAACATCTCGAGCTGGGCCGCACGCAGGCGATTGCGACGACGGGCAGCAGCGCGTAGGTCGCCGTCGGTAATCGTAATGTCGTAGAAGTTCTCGAGCTCCTCCTTGAGCAGACGGCACTCCTCGTACCAGCCCTCGCGCTCGTAGGCGCGGTCGCGGCCCTGCGGTAGGTGCAGAATGTGCGTGCGCTTGAGCTCGTTGAGCAGCTCGTACATCTTCTTCTTGCCGTCGCAGGTGGTCTCGCCGATGATCATGTCGCTAAAGTACGTAAACGGGCACTTTTGCGAATAGGCAAAACCATACGTCGACTTGATGAGCGGGCAGAGGTTTGCCGGCAGCACCTTCTCGGCCTCGGGAATCACCTCGTCGGACGTACCGCACAGAGCCACGCTCGAGGCGCCCGCGGCATCGATAATCTCGAGCGGCGTATAGCTGCACAAAAAGCCGACCAGGCGATTACCCGCCTGCTTGTAATCCTTAACGCGAATAAACGCCGCCTTGCGTTGTTCGTTAAACTCCTCAAACGTGCTGGGCAACGGCTGCTCAATATTTTCCGACATATAACTCCTAAACCTTTTAACCAACCAAGGAAGCGGCTTTCCCAGGTGCCCGAGGTTGCCGTGAAAGAGACGCGCCGCGTACTTTCGCACGCAAGCGACGGTTTGAACGGCAAGATCGGGTGCCTGGGAAAGCCGCCGGGACGGATAGCCCTAAATGGTTTCCAAGAAGGCCTCGATCCTGGTTTGCAGTTGGCCTGCATCCTCACCGGCGTAGTCGGTCGTGATGTGCATAAACGGAATGCCGGCTTCCTCGGCGGCCTTCTCCACGGCAAACGACTCCATCTCGTAGAGCGTGCAGAACTGCAGCGCCACATCCACGATGCCGTCGGCGTGAAGGTCCTTGGCCATCTGGACAATGTCCTTCATACGCTGGTCGTTGGGCGTAAAGACGGCGCAATTGATCTTAAAGTAGCGCTCGGCGATGGCATCGAGCATCTCGTCAACCGTCTCACCGGATTCGTCGACCAGGTCCCTGTAGTAGCGCGAGCCCGTGCAGGACTCCTCGCCTACCACAACGCCGCCGGCTTTCTCGATGAGGTTGAACAGCTTCCAGTTGGGCACGGCCATGGGCGTGCCGGTGTACAGAATGCGCTTGGTCCCCTTGGGCGCCACGCCCTCGCCGGCCTCGACACGCTGCTCGCACTCAGCCGCCATATCGTTAATGGCTCCAGTCAGGCGTGGCGTGTCGTCCATAAAGGCGGCCTGAACGGTCAGCAGGCTGTCAAGACCGCTGATGGGCGCAGGGTCAGCAGCGCGCGTGGCAGCGAGGCGCTGCAGGGCGCGACGCTTCTCATTGACGGCGTGGATGGCGGCCTTCAGACGCTCAGGCGTAATCGTGACGCCGCACTCTTCCTCGATCTTGGCGGCGAGCTTCTTGACCTCGGCCTTCCAGGTCACGAGCGTCGACTCGTCGTGTACGTTGGGAATATCCATGACGTACATGTTCTTTTGCGTGGCAAAAAACTCGTAGGCTTTCTTCTTGCCATCGCAGGTGTTCTCGCCTACCACCAAGTCACTCGACTCAATGTAGGGGCAGACCTCGCCCAGCTTAAAGCCGGCAAAGCTCTTGATAAGCGGGCAGGTGTTGCGCGGCAGATGCTCCTCGACCTTATCGGTTGCCCAATCGGCACCCGAGCACAAGCCCACGGGAATACCGTCGCAGGCGAGCACAATCTCCTCGGGCACGTACACGCAGAACGAACCGACGATCTTGGTGGCCTCGCCGGCCTCCTTCTTGTCGAGCATCTCCTTAATACGGCCGCTGTGGATGTTGGTGGCCACAAAGTTCAGGTAGGACGTGGACTTGGGGCGATTGTTCTGCGTCAAGAACATATCGCCGTACATCTGGCCCACGGCGCCCAGCAGCATGTCGTGGTCGGCAAGATTCATGCCGAGGCTCTCCCACATCGGATGGAAATCGAATTCTTCAGCCATGACGGTTCCCCTCTCGAACCAAAAACGGATAACAGCGGTATCGGTGCACGACGGGCGGCGATTGCCCTGCCGTGCTCAAACCCGGAATTTTGGGGAACCTGCTTTGCGGTTGACTATTTAGTTGTGCGTCGTCTCTCCCGGAGCCGTGAACATACCTGCTCATATGCGGCTCCGAGCGATATATAGGGCACGCGCGGCAACGCGGCGAATGTATGTCGTCTGCGGCATGTGCGCACCCTCCTTAACAAGTTGAAGTCAACTATATCAACGGTCATCGACCATGCGAACACCGTTGACATTCGTACGACAGCGTCGTGTGCCGTCGTTTAATAAATAATTATCTTGATTGATAAGAGTTTGTCATCCCTCATTCGGCAAACGGCGAGACAAAGACGCCGAGGCTTATATCCCCGACGGCATTACCCGGCGCTATCGACAAACCAAATGGATCCTGCTGGCATCAAAATGCATGCGCAGCGTCTCGCCTGCTTGCGGAAGCTCGTCGACAGGCATGCCCACCTTGTTGACCTTCCACTGCAGGCGCGTGGGTGCATCGGCCCGCGGCGCATCCAACAGCACCAGCCGTTCAAAGCGTGAATCGCTCACACGGGCCACATGCAAATCGTAGCTATTGCGACCCCGCTCGGCACGGTTGTCAACATGGAAGTAGCTCGCACGAATACCCAGGTACGCCACGTTATCGGGAACCTCACGGCCCACGTTGAAGGTCATGCCCCAGTCCAGGGCTTCAACTTCCTGAGGCCCGATCTTGCGCGCGCGGCTTGTGTTCTTGCAGCCCGTCAGGCGCAGCGCCGCCAGTGTCTGCGGGCGGCGAACCACATCCTCGACAGAACCGATCTCTTCAACGTGCCCGTCGTGCATCACGCAGATGCGCTCACACAGACGGCACGCTTCGTCGATATCGTGGCTCACGTAGAGCACGGTGCGGTTGCACACGTCGAACAGGTCGAGCATGTTCTGCTCGAGCGCGCTCTTAAGATAGGAATCGAGCGCGCTCATGGGCTCGTCAAACATGAAGATGCCCGGATGCGCCGCCACCATACGCGCGAGCGCCACGCGCTGCTGCTGGCCGCCCGAGAGGCGCGCGGGATAGCGTTCGGCGAAATCGGCCAGACCAAAGATGCACAGGTAACGCTCGGCAAGTTTTTTACGCGCCGCGGCGTCGCCCGCATCCTTTACGCCGGCGCACACGTTATCGGCCACCGTCATGTTGGGAAAGAGCTGATAGTTTTGGAACAACAGGGCGCATTTGCGCTCCTGAGGCGACAGATTGATGCCCGCCGCCGAATCAAAAAAGGTCACGCCATTGACGACGATCTTGCCCTCGTCGGGCGTCTCCACGCCGGCAATGCAACGCAAGGTGCAGCTCTTGCCACAACCCGAGGCGCCCAGCAGCGCCACGCGCTCCTCGCCGGCCTCAAGCTGCATGTCGAGAGTGAACCCCGGATAGCGCTTTTTGATATCCAGAACAAGCGACATGGCTTATCGACCTCCCTTTGCGACCGTGTCATCGCGCATAAGCTCGGCCAGCGCCTCGCGATCGATACGCAGTGCATCGCCGCCGACTGGGTCGAGCGAATCGGTCTGGCCGCCCAGCTGCTTGGCCTGCTTGCGCTCCGCGCGGGACAGGTCGCGCTCACGGTACTTTTGCGAATGCGCCGTGTACATATTGATGAACAGAATGACCAGGAAGCTGAACACGATTACGACGATGACCCAAAAGAGCGCCACCGACGTGTTGCCGCCCATCCACTCAAAGTAGATGGCGATGGGAATGGTCTGCGTAATGCCGGCATAGTTGCCCGCAAAGAACAGCGTGCAGCCAAACTCTCCCATGGCGCGAGCGAAGGCGAGCACCGTGCCGGCGGCAATCGAGGGCCAGCCAAGCGGCATCATAAGCTTGGTAAAGATGCGACGCTCGGACCATCCAAGAGTTCGCGCGGCATCGAGCATCTGCGTGTCAAGGCTCTCGAAGGCTCCGAGCGCCGTGCGGTAGACCAGCGGAAACGACACCACCACGGCAGATATCACCGCCGCGGGCCAGGTAAAGACGATCGAGATGCCGTGCGCGATGAGCCACTGGCCCACCCCGGTCGAGCGGCCAAACAGCATGAGAAGCAGAAAGCCGCAGACCGTGGGCGGCAGCACCATAGGAATCGTAAAGACCGAATCGAGCAGGCCCTTGATGCGACTCGAGGTACCCATAGTCTTCCACGCGGCGAACAGGCCCAGCGCAAAGGAGATCAGCAGGGCAAGGCCGCTCGTTTTAATGGACACCCAAAACGGGCGATAGTCGATGTCGCCCAAAAAGGAGGCCAGAGAGGTCAAGGGCCCCCGTTCATCCCGCAACACGACAGACGATGCTTCAACCATTTGAGCGCTATCAAGCCAACGCGCGCCGCCCTTGGCATCACTCGAGGCTGATGCAATCACCACATAGCGGTCCCCATCCGTACCGCGCTCGTCAAAGCCATAGGTATACCCGCCGGTATCAAACGTTGTTTCCGCCGTGACATACCAAGGAAGATCCACGTCCCCTAGCTGCGCACCTCCCATGCAGTTTGCGCTGTCGAGTTCGCAGACGAGGGACTTGAGACCCGATACGCACTCGTTGTCCTGCGGATCCAATCCAAACTTCTCGACCGCCTTGGGCGATATCCACGCCACAACGCGATCGGCAGCAGGCGCCACTACAAGGTCCACGTCCTCGTCAACGGGAAACCGGTAGCCCTCAGGCTGGCCCTCCATGGCACGAGCGGTCCCCTTGGCCAGCCGCTCAAAACCCTCGATCCCATAGGAAAGCCCATGAGCGGTCGCAGCAACCTGGGCCCCGTCCCCAGCGTCCCCAGCAAACGCAAATCCCGGCACCCAGCAAAGCGCGAAGGTCAAAGCACAGGCGGCAAGCATGCGGAATCTATTAAGCACGAAAAGCTCCAAGCGAATACAAGGACGGAGTGAAACACAAAACGATGGAATTATCGCGCCAAGCCGCACTACGCGGAAAGCTCAAAGCCGTATTTGGCCCAAATCTTCTGGGCCTTCTTGTTGGACAGGCAAAAGTCGATAAACGCCTTGGCCTCGTCGGCATATTCGGAGCCATCGGCGACAGCGCCCGGATACACGATGGGCTTGTGCGAATCCTCGGGGCACACGAAGGCCTCCTCGATGCCGTCGTAGCGGAAGATATCGGAGCTGTAGACAAAACCTGCCACGCAGTCGCCTGTGGACACATAGGCGGCGGCGGTGCCCACCTTATCGGCCAGTGCAACCTTATCGGCGATTTCGGGAGCATACTCGCCGTCGTCGCCCTCAGCGCCGGTGTAGAGGCCCACGGAGGCCAGGGCCTGGTTGGCGTACTTTCCGGCGGGAACGGTCTTGGCGTCGCCGATGGCGATCTTGCCGTCCAGGTTCGCAACGTCCGCGATGGCCTCGACCTTGGTGTCGGAACCCTCGGCGCGAATGATCACGAGGTCGTTGACGAACATATCCTCACGCGTGTCGGCGTCGACAAGCTCGGCGGCCTCGGCGTCGTCCATGGTGCCCTTGGAGGCCGTGATGAGCACGTCGACTGTGGCGCCGGCGCGCATCTGCTCGACAAGGTCGCCAGACGCCTTAAACTGCGTGTCGGCAAAGGTAGTACCGGTCTGGGCGGTGTAGAGCTCCTGGACCTCGGGCAGGGCCTTCTCGAGCGAGTTGGCAGCGAAGACCTGAAGCTCGACAGCCTTCTTGGACGAAATCTTGGCAGAACCGGCATCGGAGCCAGCCGGCTCAGGCCCCTTGTTGCCGGAGCAGCCGGCAAGACCAAGGCCGGCAGCGGCGACAGCAGAAAGCGAGACGAATCCGCGGCGAGAAACCATATCGAACATGTTCAACCCTTTCGAAGGCTACGCCCGGGCGCCCGCCGCGAGCTTTATTCTGTAATTAGATTATACTTCTGCGCGAATAATGTTTGTGATATTAATTTCTCGTCTAATAAGCTTCTTTCACCGATAACCCCGAGATGGCCGCACTGTCGCTGCATAAAAAAGGCGGAGCAGCCCGTAAGGTCGCTCCGCCGCAGGTAGCGCGCTTATTTGGTGTGCCCGCCGCCCGCCGTCATTTGGGCCGCATGCTCCAGCTGGTCGCTCACGGCCTCCCAGCTTTCGCGAGCCGCTTTCGTAGATCCCGGAAAGTTGATGACAAGCGTATACCCACGCTGCATGCACACGGCGCGCGAGAGCATAGCACGGCGCGTCTTGGTCATGGAGTATGCACGGATTGCCTCGGCAATACCCGGCACATCGCGGTCGCAGACGGAACGCGTCGCCTCGGGCGTTACATCGCGCATCGAAAGACCCGTGCCGCCGCAGGTGATCACGACATTGGCGTGGCACTCATCGGCGGCTTCCACAATGGCATCACCGATCTCGCTGACGTCGTCGCGCACGACCACATGTGAGGCGACCGTCCAGCCCTGCGCTTCGATAAGTTCCTCGAGTGCGGCTCCAGCCTCGTCCTGGGCAAGATCGCGCGTATCCGAGCACGTCACGATCGAAATCTTCAACTCCACAGTCTTCCTCCTACAACACCGTTCCCTCGGGCAGGTCGACGCGAACAACGTCCACGACATCGCCCGCCGCAAGGTCGCACGGACCCTCGTTAATACGCAGCAGACAGTTGGCCCGCTGCATCGTGCCGAGCAGCGCCGAATTCTGCGTCTTAGCCTCGGTCACCAACAACTCACCGGTCTCGGGGTCGCGCAAAACCGTGGCGCGATCGAAGAAGCGGCGATGCTGTCGCTTTTTCACGCCATGCGTGAGCGTCGCCTGTTGCACGGGACGCGCACCCTCGGCAAAGCCGCGCATCTTGCGAATCGCCGGGCGGGCAAGCATCTCAAAGCCTACATACGCCGCGGCCGGATTGCCTGAAAGCCCCAGGTAGGGCTTACCCCCGAGCAAGCCAAACGTGATGGCCTTGCCCGGACGCATCGAGATGCGGTCAAACAGCACCTCGCCCTCGCGCCGGACGAGCGCCGTCACGTAGTCGTAGTCGCCCGCCGAGGCGCCACCGCTCGTAATGACAAAATCACACTCCTGCACGGCACGATGCACCAGCTCGGCAATCGCCTGCTCATCATCGGGCGCAATGCCAAAGAACACCGGGTCGGCGCCGGCATCGAGTGCCTCGGCCATCAGCGCCGAGGAGTTGGAATCGCGAATCTGACCGCGCGCCGGCACCTTACTCGGTGCGACCAGTTCCGTACCCAGTGAGATGATGCCCACACGTGGGGCAGCGTGCACCTTCACGCTCGCGTATCCGGCGCTTGCCAGCAGACCCGCGCCCGCCGGAGCCACAACCTCGCCGGCGCGCATCACGACGTCGCCAGCATGTGCTTCCTCAGCAGCCGAGCGAACGTTCTCTCCCACCTTGGTCGGCGCCGAGAAGCGAACGTGCGAGCCCTCGTTGCCATCGCCGTCGAGCACATCGACGATCTCGTATTTCACCACGGCGTCGGCACCTTCGGGCACCGGCGCGCCTGTCATAATGCGGACCGCCTCGCCCGCGCCGATAGCGCCCTCAAACACATGGCCCGCGGCCTCGTGTCCGATAACGTCGAGCGTCACCGGCGCCTCGCCAGATGCCTGCGCCAAGTCCGCCGAGCGCACGGCATATCCGTCCATAGCGCTGTTGGCAAACGGCGAGATGTCGATATCGGCCACCGCGTCTTCGGCCAAGGGAAAACCAGCCGCCTGCCATACCGGGATCTCGATGAGATCTGTCGGAGCAACGTGCGACAGAACAATCGACTGCGCATCCTTCAGCGGAATGAGTTTCTCTGCCATGTGCACCTCTTAATGCTACGGCGCACAACAGTGGCGCCGGTTCTTTATGCTTGTCTCAGTATAATCCCCCGACGCGCGACCGCGACTTGGCCTGTACCCGCAAATACACCTGTCGGTTGCAGGCCGCGAAACGGAATGGAAACCAACCCACCGGCTCGTCGCGTTTACCGCGTTCTATAATGCTCGTGTTGCAACCAAAAAGAGGAACGTATGGCTTTTACCGACAAACCCGAAAGCGCAAACGAGGCGCAGGATCATTCCCAGCCGCTCGACGATGGCGGTTTTTTCTCCCTGAACGACGTCATCATGGCCGGCAGGCATCAGCTCACCCGTTCCGAGCAGCTCTTGGCCGCCGACACGCGCCGCAACGCCCGCAACCTGTTTGCAAGCGCCAAGTTGCTCGTACTCGTCGTCATCGTCTCGCTCGCCATGGGCGTAGCCGCTTGGGCGTTTTTGGCCTCGCTGAATATCGCGACCGACTATCGCGAGCACCATGCATGGATTTACGCACTACTTCCCGTTGTGGGCGTTGCCACCGCATGGGTGTACAAAAACCACGGCCTCGCCGCCAAGCGCGGTAACAACCTGGTCATTGACTCCGCCTTGGGCACACGCCTCATCCATATGCGCATGGCCGTCCTCACCTTCATCTGCTCCACGCTCACGCACCTAACGGGCGGATCGGCCGGTCGCGAGGGAGCCGCAGTGCAGATTGGCGGCACCATCGCCAGCAACATCTCGAGCCTCGCCCACCTCAAAAAGCATGATCACCACGACCTCATGCTCGCCGGCATCTCATCCGCTTTTGGCGCCGTATTCGGCTCGCCCCTCGCCGGAGCTTTCTTTGGCATGGAGATGTGCTTTATCGGCAAAATCGACTACACCGCAGGCATCTACTGCCTCGTCGCCTCGTTTACCGGCTACTTTACGTCACTCGCCCTGGGTACCGAGTACGAAGCGAATGTCATCGCCAGCGTTCCCAACATGACACCACGGACGGTTGTCATCGTTGTTATCAGCGCCATTATCTTCGGTCTGACGGCACGCCTCTTTGCCTGGTCGGTTCGAACCGTCAAGAGCCTGTACGGTCGCTTTATCACCAATTACCTCGTTCGCGCACTCATAGGCGCACTCGTGGTTTTGGCCGCCTATGCCCTCCTCGACGCCTGGAACTACGCCGGCCTTTCCACGTGGCTTTCCGGCGCCGGATTTGCCGGCAACACCACCCTGGCGGACGCAGCCATCAAGTTGGTCGTCACAGCGCTTACCCTGGGCGCGGGCTTCCAAGGCGGCGAGGTCACGCCCCTGTTTGGCATCGGTGCGGCACTCGGTGGCTGGATCGGTTGCCTTACCGGGCTCGACCCCAGTTTTCTGGCGGCTCTCGGCATGCTCGGCGTGTTCTGCGCCGGCCTCAACGTGCCCATCACCACCTGTATGATGGGCACCGACCTGTTCCACGGCACGGCCGCCGGGTTCTTTGTCATCGTGGCCTTTATCAGCTACCTAACCGGCGGACACCGCGGCGTGTACCCCGCCCAGCGCATCATCTCACCCAAGCGCCGTTCGCTTATTGTGGATGAGGGCGGTACGGTAGCGGATGCTATCGAGCGCCACAACGACCTGATAGAGTAGATGTAATAATCGCCGTGCAGCCACAATCGGGGGCAATTCGACCTGAGCGCGACCGCACTGTCATGTCACACGCCGGGAGTCGCCCCATGCACGCAACTGATTTTGGTCGCACGCTCATTATCGCCAACCCAGCCGCCCAGTCGGGTGCGGCACGCGAAGTTGCCGAGCGCCTGCAACGATTTTTGGACATGACTGCACGCGCATCCCAGTTTGACCTGGTGTTGACCAAGCGCATGGGACACGCCAAGGAGCTGGCCGCACAGGCTCAGGGCTATCGCACCGTTATCGCCCTTGGCGGCGACGGCGTGATTCACGAGGTCGTCAACGGGCTTATGACGCAAAAGGAGGACGCCCGCCCCGCTCTTGCCATCCTGCCCGTGGGCTCCGGAAACGATTTTGCCCAGACGCTCGGCATCGACGATTTCTCCGGCAAGGATTTTGGCGCGCTGCTCACCTGCGAGCTGCAACGTCAGGACATCGGGCGCATTCGCTCATGGAACCCCGCAAGCGGTAGCGGCGAGGCGACGGTCGAGTATTATGACCAGACGCTTTCGGTCGGCATCGATGCCGCCATCGGCCTTGGCACCACCGAGCTACGCAAAAAGACCGGCTTGACAGGCGCGCCGCTCTACACCCTCTCGGGACTTGAGCAGTTTGGCCTACGCTATCGCAACTACCCTATGACAGTCAGCTTCGACGGCGCGCCCGCCGAGCGCGTGAGGGCGATCATCATGGCGATTCAGCTTGGTCCTACCTATGGCTCGGGCTATCGCATCTGCCCCGATGCCGACCCCTGCGACGGCATGCTCGACGTCTGCTACGCCTGCGGCCCCGTCCCTCGCGCGGTAGCCCTGCCTATGTTCCTTTCGGCCAAGGACGGCCACCATACCAAGCTGCCGCCGGTACGCATGCGTCGCTGCCGCCATGCCGAGCTCACTTTTGAGGAGCCAGACTACCCCATCCAGGCCGACGGCGAGCCCGTTGTCGCCTCGCGCATCGAAGTCGACATCCTACCCGGCGCCCTCCAAGTCTGGCACCCAACCCGCTAACCCCACCTAAGTTGCGGTGAAATAGAGACTGTTTATGCAGCTAAATCCGCAAAACAGTCCCTATTTCACCGCAACTTATGAGGAGGCTAGTCGTCGCTGCCCGGCTTGCGACGGTTGGCCTTTTTAATGGCGTTGAAGTGCTTGTCGTTGAGTCTGCGCTGGCGAGAGCGCTGAGGTACCTTAGTCTTTACGCGTCGGCGCGGTGGACGCCCGCGACGTTCAAGCTCAGCGCGCAGTTTACGCAGGCAACTCGCGCGATTTTGAAACTGACTGCGGCTCTCGCGCGACGTCACGGTAATTCCCGAAGGGATATGTTTCATACGCACCGCCGAGTCCGTCGTGTTGACGCCTTGTCCGCCCGGGCCCGTCGCGCGAAACACCTGCACCTCGCAATCACGCGCCAACTCCTCGGCCGACATCTCGGCATAGCGCGCATACTCGCGCCATCCCATCTTGTTCTCATCCATATCAACACCTCCCCTCATAAAAAATGTGACAAAGGGAAAGTCCCTTTGTCACATCGCATACCAATCGCTTGTGTTGCGCGCTTAGGCGAAGGTGATCTCGCCGGTATCGCAGTCCATATCGGCGATGCGGGCTAGGCTCTCAACGCGGAAGCCGCGCTCGCGGAGCTTATCGCCACCGCCCTGGAAGCCCTTCTCCACCGCAATGCCAATACCGGACACCTCGGCACCCGCAGCCTCGCAGATCTTGATAAGGCCCTCGAGCGCGCAGCCGTTGGCCAAAAAGTCGTCGATGATCAGGACCTTGTCGCCCTCGGACAGGAAGCGCTTGCCGACGATGACCGGGTACTCCTTCTGCTTGGTAAAGGAGTAGATGGTCGTGGCATACTGCTCGCCGTCAAGGTTGATGGACTGGGCCTTCTTGGCAAAGACCACCGGCACGCCGCCAAAATGCTGGGCTGCAATGCAAGCCATGCCAATGCCCGAAGCCTCGATCGTCAGGATCTTGTTGATCTCGACACCCTCGAACAGACGGGCCCACTCGGCGCCCATGTGGTCGAACAGCTCAACGTCGCATTGGTGGTTGAGGAAGGCATCAACCTTAAGGACGTTACCGGCCTTTACGATGCCGTCATGGCGAATACGATCCTCAAGCTCCTGCATGGCGCAACCCCTTCTCGCGGCAACGATACCGCGCGATTAATAAACGTTGTTCGATAGTCTACCACGGACCGACCCCCGACCGCCCCACAAGCCGTATCGCACCATAAAGCTGCAAGACCAGTAGACAGGCCCGATTCGTGGCAGACAGCCTCCCAACACGCTAATGCCGGGTGCGCGTCCTCACCAAACGTACCAATGTGAGCGCAAAGCCCACGGTAGCAACGGCCATCAGCACGTAGAATACCAAACGGAAGCCAAAGAGGAACACGTCCGGACGACCCGCCACATAGCTCGTGACCGTCTTGCCCATCGCCGCGCTCGTCTGTCCATACAGGATGCGCGACGCCGCATTAATACCCAGCGCTATGCCCGCATAGCGCGCCAAGCTGCTCAAGCTGCCCGCAAAGCCAAGCGCCTCACGCGGAGCCGAACCCATATACAGCGAATTATTGGGACTCTGGAAGATCGACGTGCCGCACGACATAAACGCGACGCAGCACACGATCATCAAGATGGAAGAGTGCTCGTCAAGCGTGCTCACCGCAAAGAGACCGCACACGTACACGCCCAGGCCAACGGCCGTGGGCGCTTCACAACCAACACGGTCGGACACCGAGCCCGAAAGCGGGCCCACAAAGGCATTCACGACCGGCATCGCCAAAAACAACAGGCCGGAGATATCGGAGCTAAAGCCGTGGGCATCCTGAAAGTAGAACGGCAGCACAAACTCGGAGGCACCGATACCCACGAACACGATAAGCATGCAAGCCAGGTTAATCGTGAAAGCCGAGCTCGCAAAGCAGCGACGCGCCGCCTCTGTCAACGGCATAGGGCGTTCGCCAGCCTCCGGCTTCACATGCGGCAGCGTATAGAGTCCCACGATAAACGAGATTACGCCAATGGGCAGATTGATAAGGAAGATGCTCTCCCAGGGAAAGCTCGCCACCAGCACGCCGCCGAGCACGGGGCCGCACATCATGCCAAGAGCCACAAAGGTCGCCAGAATGCCCATGGCACGGCCGCGCTCACGCGCCGGAAACGACTCGGTGATGATGCCCATATTGTTGGCCATCGCGGCGGCACAGCCAATGCCCTGCACGAAACGCGCCAAGATAAGCACCTCGAGCGAAGCCGAAAGCCCGCAAAGCAACGAGCCACCCGTAAAGACGATTACACCAAGCTGGAACACATTCACCTTGCCGCGCACATCGCCCAAGCGGCCAAACGGCAGCATGGCGACGCACGTCGCGAGCAGATACACCGAGCTCACGAGCTGAATGCGGTCGAGACCCACCCCCAGCTCCTTTTGCATCACTGGGAGCGCCACCGTCACGATGCTCGCGTCCAGACACGCCATAAAGGTCATGACGAGCACGGTGAACAGAATCGCCCATTTATTCTTACCGTGGGTGTCGCCCTCTAGGGCAATGTGTTCGCGGCGCAGCTGCTCGGCAGTTTTCTCCATGTATATCCTTTCTATCGTGCAACGCAAAAACGGGACCCCAATCGCCTACAAACGGACACGATCGGGGTCCCGCCTACGGAATCGGAACTATGAGGACGTCGTCAGCCGAAAAGCCGTCCCACGCCTAGCACGCACGCTAGCCTAGCACTGCTCGAGCGCCTGCTCAAGGTCGGCAATCAGATCGGCCGTGTCCTCGAGGCCGCACGACAGGCGCACCATGTCGGCGGAGATACCGCAGGCGATGAGCTCCTCATCGTTCATCTGGCGGTGCGTGGCGTTAGCGGGATGCAGGCAGCAAGTGCGGGCGTCGGCCACGTGCGTGGCGATCTGGGCGAGCTTGAGGCTCTTCATAAAGGTCTCGGCTGCCGCGCGACCACCGTTAAAGCCAAAGCTCACAACGCCGCAGGTACCGTTGGGCATGTACTTCTGAGCCAGGTCATAGTATTTGTCGCCCTCCAGGCCCGGATAGCTCACGAATCGCACCTTAGGATGGCTCTGCAGGAACTTGGCAACGGCCAGGCCGTTCTCGCAATGACGCGGCATGCGCACATGCAGGCTCTCGAGCGAGCTGTTCAAGAAGAACGCCGCCTGCGGGTTCTGCATGGGACCAAGATCGCGCATGAGCTGCGCGGTAGCCTTGGTAATGAAGGCGCCCTCGCGACCGAACTTCTCGGCATACGTCACACCGTGGTAGCTCTCGTCGGGCGTGGTGAGACCCGGGAACTTGTCCGCATGGGCCATCCAGTCAAACTGACCGTGGTCGACGATCACGCCGCCCAGGTAGGCAGCATGTCCATCCATGTACTTGGTGGTGGAGTGCGTAACGATGTCGGCGCCCCACTCAAAGGGACGGCACATCACGGGCGTCGGGAAGGTGTTGTCGACCATCAGCGGCACGCCGTGGTCATGCGCGGCCTTGGCAAAGCGCTCAATATCGAGCACGGCAAGGGCGGGGTTGGCAATCGTCTCGCCAAAGACGAGCTTGGTATTGGGTTCAAATGCCGCCTCGAGCTCTTCATCGGTGCAGTCGGGGGCAACGAACGTGCAGGTCAGACCCATGCGCTCCATGGTATGGGCGAGCAGGTTGTAGGTACCGCCGTAGATGGCAGAGCTCGCGACCACGTGATCGCCGGCGCCGGCAACGTTAAAGATCGCAAGGAAGTTCGCAGCCATGCCCGAGCTCGTGAGCATCGCAGCGGTACCGCCCTCCATCTCGCAGATCTTGGCGGCAACCAGATCGCACGTGGGGTTCTGCAGACGGCTGTAGAAGTAGCCCGACTCCTCCAGGTCAAACAGCTTGCCCATGTGCTCGGACGTGTCGTACTTCCACGTGGTTGACTGGTAGATAGGCACCTGACGCGGCTCTGCATCACCCGGGCGATAACCGCCCTGAACACACGTCGTACCGATGGTCTGCTCGCTCATATCTAGCTCCCTTGCCTGGGTTACGTTTTATTCGGTTCACGATACCGCTACCCCGCACCCCTCTCAACCCATCCCCAAGGTGGGTTATGGAACAAATCAATCAAGGGTATTTATCGTTGGTCTTGGCATTTATTCAATAGATAAAAATGAGGCATACATGAAGCTCTCGATGATTACATTCACCGTCACGGGTACCATAGGCGGGTACACCGTGACCAAGGAGACAACGATGAAGCAAATCGATACGGCCCAGCTCGACATCACCGCCTGTCAGGCTCAAGCTGCCGAGTACCACGCCCGCGGCTTTAACTGCGCCCAGGCTGTCGCTTGCACGCTCGCGCCCGCTGTGGGGCTCGACCCCCAGATCGCCTTTACCCTCACCGAGGGCTTTGGCGCCGGCATGGGCGGCATGACCGAGACCTGCGGCGCCATCTCGGGCGCCGTGGCCATCATGGGCTTTGTGATGAGCGACGGTATGGAGAACCCCAAGACCAAGGGCCAGACCTACAAGCTGTCGCGCGAGATTGCCAAGCGCTTTGGCGAGAAGAACACCACGACCGTCTGCGGCACGCTCAAGGGCATCGGATTGGATAAGGGTCCGCTCCGCAGCTGCCCCGGTTGCATCGACGATGCCATCGAAATCGCCCGCGATGTGCTAAAGCAGCTCGCCGAGTAAACGGCAGCAACATAAAACGACGGCCGGCGCGCTTGGGATCCATCCAAAAGCACGCCGGCCGTCGCCGTTAGAACTCGGCAAATTCGAGAGCGCCGACCTCAATCTCCTCGCGCCCCGCCATAAGCTCGCGCATCTTGGCGCAAAACGGCTCCTGCTCCCCCGCCTTAAACACCAAATGAAGTGTCACGGCATCCGCGTAATCGGTATCCGAAACCTTGGCACCCGAATCCTGCGCTAAACGAAGCACCTGCTCATACTGCGGATAGGCCACATGCACGTCAACCGGCACGACGCTTGTCATCTCGACGATCTGCCCGGCCTCCCGAGCAGCTGCCACCGCCGCCTGCGTCGCCGCGGTATAGGCGCGCACCAAGCCACCGGGCCCCAACAGCGTGCCACCAAAATAGCGCGTCACTACACAGCAAACATTTTTGAGCCCCGCGCCGCGAAGCACCTCGAGCGTCGGCATGCCGCTCGTGCGGCTCGGCTCACCATCATCGCTCTGGCGCTCGCGTCCATCGACCAAAATCCACGCGGGAACATTGTGTCGAGCGTCGTAATGACGCTTGCGGACCATCTCGATAAAGGCATTCGCCTCGTCCTCGGACTCAATATGGACCAGCTGGGCAATAAACCGACTCTTGCGGTCCACAAACTCGCCCGTAGCCTCATTATTCGATTGCAGAGTAAAATAGCTGTCCAACAAAGCCCCTCAACAACAAGCAAAGCAACAAACAGCCTCAATAATACGGCAAAGGCAGTACCATTGCCCTCGCCAACAAGAACGGAAACGCCAATGATGCCGTCGCCAACAGCGAGAACCCGTCAGCGCGAGCAAGGTGCCTTGAAAGACGAGGGCATTGACCTTATGGTCATGCCCGAAGGCTTGAAAGGCAGATTGCCGCGCTGACGGGTTCGCAGCGTCAACAAAGTGCCGAGTGGGCCTATAAGCCGGGTTCTGTCGTGAACGGTCATTTATCTTGTCTGCACGTTACCGTGCAGCTCCACGCACGCTACCCGAACGCGGACCGGGCCGGCCCATAGCGTTCCTATTCGCGCTTGCTCCGGATGGGGCTTGCCAAGCCGCCGTGTTGCCACGACGCTGGTGGTCTCTTACACCACCGTTTCAGCTTTTCCCTTTACGCCTTGCGGCGCAGGTGGGAGTCTTCTTTTCTGCGGCGCTTTCCGTCGGATCACTCCGCCCGGCCGTTAGCCGGCATCCCGCCCTCTGGAGCCCGGACTTTCCTCACGCGTGCTGCAAGCAGCACATCGCGCGACCGTCTGGCCCACTCAGCAGTGCAAAAGTGTAACACACCGTTGCCGCAGGCAACGGCACAACACAAGCGCTCGCACGATAAACCAAGAACCACCCATGCGCTACAATAGTTCCGTCGATGGGCAACGTCGTCAGTCGAGACACGACCGCGCTCCGCACCCCTCCGTCTACTCGGTGCGTTCCCGCCTCCACCCCGAGGCGGGATGTCGGCATTTTTCATGCACCGACAACCAAATAGCCTGTGGACAGCCCGGGTAGCATCGCGCACCTCAGCAGCAAATGCAAAAAGGGACCCGTCCATTGCGGACGGATCCCTTAAAACAAGTGATCGTCAAACCGATTTACTCGGCGTCGGTCTCCTCGTCCTTCTTCTCGGAAGGCAGCGGGGTAACCTCGATCTCGACGCCCAGAGTCTCAGCAGCGGACTTCATGGACAGGGAGATACGACGACGGTCGAGGTCGATCTCCATGACCTTGACCTGAACCTTGTCGCCCACGTGGGTGACCTGAGAAGGCTGATCGACGTGCTTGTTGGCCATCTCGGAGATGTGCACCAGGCCCTCGATGCCCTCGCCTAGGTCGACGAAAGCGCCAAACGGGACAAGCTTGGTCACCGTGCCCTCGACGATAGCGCCGACGGGGTACTTCTTGACCAGTGCGCGCCACGGATCCTCGGTGGTCTGCTTGAGACCCAGGGAGATGCGCTCGCGGTTGAGATCGACGTCGAGAACCTCGACCTCGACCTCCTGGCCGACCTTGACAACCTCGGAAGGATGGTTGACGTGGTTCCAGGAGAGCTCGGAGATGTGGATGAGGCCGTCGATACCGCCGAGGTCGACGAAGGCGCCGAAGTCGACGATGGAGGAAACGGTGCCCTGGAGACGCATGCCAGACTTGAGCTTGGACAGGATCTCGGAGCGCTCGGCCTTACGGGACTCCTCGAGCACGACGCGACGGGAGAGGACGACGTTGTTGCGGTTGCGGTCCATCTCGATGACGCGGGCCTCGATGCGGGTGCCCATGTAAGAGGTGAGGTCCTTGACGCGACGGAGGTCGACGAGGGAAGCGGGCAGGAAGCCACGCAGGCCGATGTCGAGGATCAGGCCGCCCTTGACAACCTCGATAACCTCGCCCTCGACGTTCTCGCCGGAGTTGAACTTCTCCTCGATGCGGTTCCAAGCACGCTCGTACTCGGCACGCTTCTTGGACAGGACCAGACGACCGTCCTTGTCCTCCTTCTGGAGAACCAGGGCCTCGATGGGATCACCGAGTGCAACGATGTCTGCAGGGTTAGCGTCCTTGCGGATGGACAGCTCGCGGACCGGGATAACGCCCTCGGACTTGAATCCGATGTCAACGAGCACCTCGTCATGCTCGATCTTAACGACAGTGCCGTTAACGAGATCGCCCTCATCAAAGTCGGTAATCGTACCGTCGATGAGGTTGTTCATCTCCTCCTCGTTGACATCGTCAAGAGAGAAAATGGACGAGTTCTGAATCTCACTCAAAGGTGGACCCCTTTCGAACTACGGGGCCCCGATTGCTAGGACCTACAGAAGGGTGCGACAAGCACACAACGTTTAGGAACACTCGGGAGCCGACAGATACTGATGTGACGCTTATGCAATCACGTCCGTATAGATTACGGGGAAATCGCTTCGATTTCAAGCGTGAACTGCGATTTTTTACTCGTATGGAGACTTTTTCGCAATCTTGTGAACGACTGTCTCCACAAGTTGACGATGAGCAGCTAGGCACACTGCTTTGGGGTAAAGTATCCCAGACATACGATTCTGGAACGATTTTTCGAGAAAGGTGCCCGCGTGCTCAAAGCAGTCGTTTTCGATATGGACGAGACGCTTCTTAGCATCAACCTCAATGCGTTCATCCTTCGTTATTTTAAGGATGTCTCGTCGATGCTCGCGGATATCGGACGTCGCAGCCGCGGGGGCACGATGACGCGCCTCGGCACCATCCTGGTCGACCTCAACGCCAATCGCCGCAGCAGCACGGACAATCGCACCAATCTTGAGTTTTACCAGACCGAGGTCGAGCGCCGGTGCGGCATTTGCCTCTCGGACCCACTTATCTACGAGGCGTTTACCTACTACGATCACGAAGTTCTGCCGTACAAGAACGATGACATGATCAACGCAAAAGCCATGCCGGGCGCACATGCCGCGCTCCAGGCCGTACAGGATGCAGGACTGCGCTGCGCGCTCTTCACCAACCCCAGCTTTCCGCAGGGGGCCATCGAATGCCGCATGGGCTGGGGCGAGCTGACAGACGCGCCCTTCGAACTCGTAACGCACATGGGCAACGCCACGCGCTGCAAGCCCGATGCCACATATTATCTAGAGCAGCTGCAGGTCATGGGGCTCGAGCCACATGAGGTCCTCATGGTGGGCAACGACCCCAAGCGCGATTTCCCCAGCCCCGACTGCGGCATTCAAACCGCCTATGTGGGCCAAGGAAAGCCCGGCCGCGCCACCTGGCGTGGAACCATGGAAGACTTCGCCCGCGACTTTAACGCCGTAGCAGAAGCCTTCTACGAGCACCAAATAGCCGACGAACTAAGCTAGTCCCCAAATCAGGAATGAGACAAAAGGTCAGGTACGTTTGCCGCATGCTTCCTTACGTAGGCAGCGACTTGAGGACAAGATGCGATGCCCCGGCGTCCTAGGCCGTAATCATCTTGACGCGCTCGCCGATTTTGGCGTCGCGCTTGTCGGAGATAACAGTAAAGCCCTCCAGGTCGCACACCTTTACATTTGAAAACACATGGAACTTGGAGCTATCGGCGAGTACGTAACTCGCTTGGGAATTCTGCATCACGATACGTTTTTTGATAGCCTCGGGATAACCTGGCGTCATGATGCCGCGGTCCTCGTCCACCGCGTTGACACCTATAAACGCCCGGTCAAAGTACAGCTCGCGCAGCGCGCTCTCAACCATAGGACCGGTGAGCGAGCAGGCAACGGGGTTGAAGTCGCCGCCAATTACCACCACCTTAGCAGCAAGCTCGCCCGTAAACCGACATGCATAGCCGTTGGTGGTGTAGATAGTCACCGGCTTGTCGACGAGCAGGCTCAGGAGCGCCGTCGCGGTGGTACCGGAGTCGACATAGACCGTCTCACCGTCCTCGACCTCCGCTGCCGCACGACGCGCGATCAGGTCCTTCTCACTACTCCGCTGCGCGCCCTTTTCAAAGACACTCACCTCGCGAGCCGCAGAATGCAGTTTGACCGCACCGCCGGTCAGATACTCGATGCTCCCCCGCTTCTCGAGCTCCTTGAGGTCGCGGCGCAGCGTAGACATCGACACATCGGGCATAAAGGCCGCGAGCTCATCTATCTTGAGCAGGTCAGCCTCCTTTAGCTTATTAAGAATCAGTTCATGGCGCTCATACGGAATCATCGGCGTTCCTTCCTTTTCATCTATTTTCAAAGTTTAACCTAATCAAGCCAATCAAAAGCAAAAAGGGCCGCTGCGATATAAGCAGCGACCCCTTATTAGATGGAAGTCGGTCTTAGCCTTGGGCTCATGACTCGTAGCCCCAAAGCAAGACTAGGCGAGCTGATCGTCCTTGTCGGTGAAGATGTAGCCGAGTACGCCGGCGACAACAGCCGAGATAACCATGCCGATCATGGCGAAAGCGAAGTTTATCGGATCGGAGGAGACGAAGGCCGGGAACGTAGTGACGGAGCCAAAGACAAAGGCCGTGGTGACGACCTTGAAAAGGCCGAGGAACGCGCCGCCGCAGACACCGCCGATGATCTGAGCCAGGAAGAGCTTCTTGTTCTTGACAAGCATGCCGAAGAGCGTGGGCTCGATGATGGCAGAGAGGCAGATGGTCACGGCACCGGTCATGGCAAAGCTCTTGAGCTTCTGATCACGGGCCTTGAGGAAGACGCCGAGGGCACAACCGATGACGGCAAAGTTGCAGGCAAAGGTGGCCGGGCAAATGTAGTCGAAGCCGTTGGAGGCGATATTGTTAATCATGATGGGGTTGACGGCCCAGTGAATACCCATCGAGACGAGCACGGACCAGCCGCCGCCCACCAGGATGCCAGCAAGCACGTTGGAGCGGGCGATGAGCCAGTTGACCACGAAGGCGATGCCCTCGCCGGCATAGACGCCCAAGGGGCCGATCACGAGCATGGTGGCGGGAACCATGATAATCAGCGAGACCGCGGGAAGCACGACGAGCTTAAGGGTCTCGGGCACATGCTCATCCAGGAACTTATAGAGGAACGAGTAAACCCAGATGGCGATGATGGCCGGGATAACGGTGGAGTTGTAGCTCATAAGCACCACGGGGATGCCGAAGAACTCGCTCATGGCGCCGTTGCCCGCGTCGCCCATCAAGCCGATAAAGTCGGGATAGAGCAGACAGGCGCAGATCAGGGCCGACAGATACGGGCTCGCACCGAAGCGTTTGCCCGAGGAGAAGCCCAGAAGCACCGGCAGGAAGTAGAACACGCTCATCGAGAGGGTGTAAAGAATGGTGTAGGTGCCCGTACCCTCGGTGATAAGGCCGAGCTGAACCGCAAGGATCAGCAGGCCGCGGAGGATACCGGAGCCGGCCATGGCGGGCAGCAGCGGAGCAAAGACGCCCGAGATGGCGGAGAAGATCCTGGAGACGATGCCCTCATCGGAGGAGGCGCTCGTGGAGACCTCGGCGTCCGAGCCCTTGACAAGCGGCTCGAACTTCTCATAGAGCTTGGGTACCTCGGTGCCAATCAGCACTTGGTACTGGCCGACTGAGTTGACGGTGTTGACCACGCCGTCGACCTCCTTGACGGCCGCGTCGTCACACTTGGAATCGTCACGTAGGTTCAGGCGAAGACGAGTGGCGCAGTGCGTCATGCCCGAGATGTTCTCGGGGCCGCCCACGGCGGCAAGAATGCCCTCGGCAGTAGCTTCCCAATCACGTTTCATAGAATGATTACCTCCCCATAGCGCAGAAGAGCTCGCGCACGAGCGCGGCCGCTGCAAGTGCATCGTTTGCATCAATCACGGACTGTATCTTTTCCTGGCCCACACTTTCCAAGGAGTCATTCATAAGCTTCATCATAGCGAGGTTATGAGCGCACTCCCCTTCCGCATCCTCGATAATTGGGAACGTATCGAAGTAGATAGCGTGGTCAAAGGCGTATTTCTTGAGATAGAAGAGCATTTCGAGCGTCTTGACAGGCGTAGCCATGCCGATCATGAGTCCGTCGTCCATCACGCCGTAGCCATCGTTGAGGTGAATGCCGTAGAGCTTGCCGGCACGACCGAAGATATCGGTAGCCATCGCGGGGTTCTCGTGCTTCATGAGCATGTGACAGTAATCGAGCGTAACGCCAAGATTCTCGCGGTCCACCGCGTTGAGGATCATGCCGGTGAGGCCCATCGTATCGATATAGGCGTAGCTGCGCTCCTCATAGGGCTTGTACTCGATGGAGATATGCAGGTCGGGCGCATAGTCGCAAACCGCCTGGAACGCCTTAACGAGGTTGTCAAACACGCGGGTGTAGTCGATCTGGAAACTGTAGTCAAAGCCATCATGACCGAGCCAGATCGTCACGGTATCGCCGCCGCAGGTGCGACAGTAATCACAGGCCTCATAGCAGAGCTTAAGTGCCTCCCCAGCGAGCGTAGGATCCTGATTGCCCAGGTCGCCATTGATAAAGTCGCTGCGAAAGCGAAGAGCAGTGCCGTTGAGCTTGAGGGCATGCGCGTCGAGCTTGTCCTTCATCTCCTCGGCGGGGATGCCCACCACGTGCTCAGGGTAATTAAGGTCCACATGGGTGAGGCCGACGTGCTGGAACTGGTCGAAGACGCGGTCGATGTTCTTCTCACCGGTTCGGTAGTAGGAGTTGATGCGGGTTGCGAATTTCATCGCTGAGCTGCCTTTCCTGCAAGGAAACGTTCAAACGGAAAGCCCCGACCGTTGCGCGCGTTTGGGCAGGCGCCTCTTCCGTAACAACAGTCTATTGCAAGTAATTCTCATTCGCAATCACGTTTTTTCATGCATATTCATAGCTTTTCATAGTAATTGGGTAATATACCAGCTTTTACCTGCACTTTTAGTTAATGCAACATTTTGACAATGCGTGAAACTGAATGACTATTCCTGACTCCAACTACCGTTTACCGTCAAATGCCAACCGTTCACCGGTAAAGAAATGCACCTGTCCGCTATGCAGACAGGTGCCTTACAGCCACAAGCACGATGGTTTCAACAGCAAGATGGAGCGCCCCAGAGCCCCTAGCAGTCGACGACGGTTTTGCCGATCATGATGTTGAGGATCTCGACGTCGGTGTCCTTCATGCCTACACGGCCCACATAGCCCATGCTGGCAATCGTCTCCTCCACCGTATCCTGGATCAGACCCTCGCCGGCACGGAAACCACGGCACTGCATGGCCATATCGTGGCCCAGAATCGCTGCATCGACAGCAGCCGAAATCTTGGCGACGCAACTTGCCTTGGCGCCCTGTTTGAACCACGTGCGCAGGTCCTCGAGCGTGCTGCCCGCTGCATACACTTTGATTTTGCGACCACCCCTCGTGGTCACCGTGCAGCGGTCGCCGCTCTCGCTGTTCTCGTGCGCCGTGATCTTCTTGAGGTAATCGCGGCGAAACGCCACGACGCGGGCGTTGCTTATCTCGATGAACCAATCGTCGTCGACAAGCGAAGTGCCCGTGGCACCTCGGCTTGCTATCTCCTCGGAGAAGGAGAAACCGAGTTCGCGCTCCTGCCTGCCAATCTCGAGGATGCCGCGGGCCGGCATGCTGAGCATGACCAGGGGAAGCGCGACGCCGATGAGTAGGAACAGGAACGGGATGAGCACGAGCAGGCGCGCACCCTCGTCGGTGAAGACCGCCATGAAGGCGAGGACGAGCGAGAAGACGAGGGCCATGCCGTTGAAAACAATCGTCAACGGCTTGATGGCAGACCAACACAGGCCCGCCTTGGTCATGGGACCGTCGACGGCGTCCGAGACTTCGATGCCCCCTTCCTCCAGACGGGCGAGGAGGTTGAGCGAGCACACCCCCTCGAGGCTTATCGAGCAGAACTTCCGGTCGCCCTCGAACAGGTCGATCCTCATCATCTGCGCGTGAAGCGTTGCACGGGTGATGTTGCCAAACGTCGTCTCCTTGCGGATGCCGAAGGCGTTACGCGAGAGAATGCGCCCACCGTCCACGTCGATACGCGGGATGCTCAGCAAGGCCCAGATAGCCATCCCCGCGAGCGCCATGGCATGACCGAACCACACAAGTTCGTGGTCCCACTCGCCCAGCGAGACGCCCTGCCAGACGTAGACACCCAGCATGAGCAGTTCGAACGCGACGGCGCAGCAGGCGATGATCGTGCGGATGGCTGCGGGCATGCGCACCGTGAAGCAATCGAGGCTGTCCGTTGCCTCACTGCGCTCGCGCGCGCCGCGGCGGGCGACCCATGCAGTGAGCGGGCCGACGATGAACACGGTCATACCGACGCGCAGAATGGATTCGAGCAGATTACTCATGGGGGCCACCGCCTCGGGCTCTGGAGATTAACTGCAGGAAACGCTGCCAGAACGATGGGATGCGCACAACGTAAGGAGCCGCGTATCGGCAAGCGGCGGCATCGCAATCGCCCGGCGAACAGATGATGATCGGCGCCGGGCCAGACGAATTAAACAAAAGGGTGGTCGACGGCGCCCTCGCATGCGCACCGTCAACCACCCTTCACGTCGCAGCGACCCTACGAGCCGTCCGAAACGAAACGCACTCCGCCAGAGCGCTACCCAATCTTGCGGATGCTCGGGATCGCCCAGGTGATGCCTGCTAGGATCACCATTGCAGCACCGATGAGCACGAAGCACGCGCTTACGCCGATGGCGTCCGCGAACAAGGTCGATGCGACGAGCCCCACGGGCATAGCCCAGCTGCAGACCGCTCCGTACAGACCGAAGACGCGGCCCATGCACTCGGGATCGACGCGCTCCTGCATGAGCGCCATCTGCGGCGCGCTGTACAGCGGACTCGAGACCCCCATCGCGAACGTAAGCCCCAGAAACACAACGAGCGCGGAAGGGGGCACGAGGCCGCCCGCGAGCGTGCCCGCTCCGAAGAGGCCGATGGCCAGCGTGCACGAAAGCGCGCGGTTCTTAAGGCCACCCGTCGCCCCGATCCAGCCGCTCGCCGCGATCATGCCGACCGAGAACGCGATCTCCGCGATAGCCGACTGCGTAGTGGTGCCCCCAAAATGGTCGAACACCATGAGCGGGAACAGCGCGGATATGGGCGAGAACAGGACCGAGAAGGCGAAGCCTATCCAGAGCATGGCGAACAGACCGTGATGGCGTTTGAGCTCGCGGTACCCGTTGGCCGTCTCCAATAGGAAGGCCCGCACCGCGCGGTGCGACGCCTCGGCGTTCTCCTCGGGCGTATGGCGCTCGGGCGCCGGCGTCTTGATGCCGGAGGTCGCCACCGCGATGCTCGCGAGCACCGCGCCGACGACATCGAGCGCGATCATGAAGGTCAGACCAAACGCCGGGTAGACCACCGCGGCGATGGCGTTGCCGATGATATAGCTACCCGACTGCATGAACTGCAGCATGCCCGCCAGCTTGCCGAGCACCTCGGGCGGGGCGATGAGCGGTGTGAGCGCGTTGAAGGCGGGCGTATGGAGCGTGCTGCCCAGCGCACGGACGAACAGCACCGCCGCCACAACGGCGACAGAGAGGTCGCCCCGAAGCGAGCCGAAGACAAGCGTGAGGCTCACGGCCGCGATGAAGAGATCGGCGCCGATCATGAGACGCTTGATGGACGTGCGGTCCACGATGGTGCCCGCGAAGGCGCCGAGGAGCGCCATGGGCAAGAAGGCCGCCAGGCTCACGAACGACAGGGCGCTCGCGGAGCCGGTGGTGAGGGTGACGTGCCAGATGAGACCCATCTGCAGAATGGAGCTCGTGAGCACGGAGAAGAACTCGCCGATCCAGACGATGGCGAGCG
Organism: uncultured Collinsella sp.; assembly: GCA_900546825.1. GTDB lineage: Bacteria > Actinomycetota > Coriobacteriia > Coriobacteriales > Coriobacteriaceae > Collinsella. The sequence continues at coordinate 32,030 of UREE01000013.1, forward strand.
AGCGCTTCCAAGAAGCGCAGGGATTCGGTTGTGTCATGGAATAATCCTTTGATGCGATCGGTGGTATGCAGCGAAGTACCGGTCGCTCACGCGACCGTGGCTAGAGCCAAATCCTCATGGAAGCAAGCATGGTGCAGCTCCCCTTTCCAAATCTCGAGGTAAACCTTCAGCCGTGAGTGGGGCTATTATAGGGACTTGCGAGCCAAGATGCAACAGGAAGACCTCTACGGAGCGTAGATGCCGGGCGCCCCGAACCACTTATGCCATGAGAGACGGCATCCGATTCTCCTTGACATGGTTTCAATGTGATATCACAATGCAATCAGCAGTCGCACGGACTGCTCGGGGACTCGCCTCCTCCCCATCGCAATCTGGAGCGCGGCGCCGGGGACGTCACGCAAACGCCGGCGCAGTCGTGAAAGGAACTCACAATGAGCGTGGAAAAGCAACTCAAGGCCAAGTCGGGCTACGGCATGCTCGTCGCCGTGGCGGTGGCGCTCATCGTCATCATCGGCCTCTTTATCTGGAGCACCATCGGGCTCGCGAGCACGCCCGACGGCGTCGACGCGCCCGCAGTCTACGGATGGGGGCTCGGCCTCAGCATCCTCGCGTTTTGCCTGTGGTTCATCCCACTCAACGGATTCTTCTCGCTGCAGCCCGGCCAGGCGCGCGTGTGCATCCTGTTCGGCAAGTACGTGGGCACCGTCCGCGACGAGGGCTTCTTCTGGGCCAACCCGTTCTTTAGCAAGAGCATGGGCGGATCGGCCGGGATCGGCGAGATGATCGAGCTCGAGATGAGCGATTCCAAGGCCGCCAAGGCCGCGGCGCAGAAGGCCGCCAAGGGCAACCCCACCACCATCTCCACCCGCGTGCGCACCCTGAATGGCGAGCGCCTGAAGGTCAACGACAAAATGGGCAACCCCATCGAGATCGCAACCGTCGTGGTGTGGCACGTCGCCGATACCGCCAAGGCGCTCTTCGACGTCGACGACTACCAGAGCTATGTCGCCATGCAGGCCGAGACGGCGCTGCGCCACGTGGCGAGCGTGTACGCCTACGACCACCTGGAGGACGAGTCCGATGCCGCCGGCGCCATCACGCTGCGCGCCAATGTGGAAGAGGTCTCCGAAGCCCTGCGCCGCGAGCTCGCGATGCGCCTGGCGCCCGCCGGCGTCGAGGTCGACGATGCACGTCTCACGCACCTCGCCTACTCCCCCGAGATCGCCCAGGCGATGCTGCGCCGCCAGCAGGCCGAGGCCGTCATCGCCGCACGCAAGAAGATCGTCGAGGGCGCGGTCTCCATGGTCGACATGGCCGTGAAGGAGATGGCTGCCGGCGGCACCATCGAGCTCGACGACGAGCGCAAGGCGCAGATGGCCAGCAACCTCATGGTGGTGCTCTGCGGTGAATCCGAGGCGCACCCGGTGCTCAACGCAGGCTCGCTGTACTAACCCCAACACCAATGAGTAATTTGGGGACGGGTGCAAAATTGCACATTCGACAAGAAGGCACGTCATGGCACGCAAGCAGTATCCACTCCGTATAGACCCCGCTATCTGGGAGGCCGTCCAACGCTGGGCGGACGATGAGATGCGCAGCGCCAACGGTCAGGTGGAATGGATCTTGCGAGACGCCCTCAAACGCGCGGGAAGGCTGCCAAAGAAAGAGCCCTCGTTCAAGGGCACGCCCAAAGGCGAAGAGGGCTAAGCCGGGAAGACAGGGCTCGGCCGCTGCCGACGTCGGGGCAAAGCCGTGCTCTGCCTCGCCAGCGCCGAGGCAGAGCTGAGCCCCGCCGCTCCAAAGTCGAGCCGAGCGGCGGGGCCAACACCAACCCAAAGCAAGCTCGCCCCCTCTATACGCACCAACCGGTCCCCGGAGGCATCCGCCTTTGGGGACCGTTCTTTTCCCAGCTAGATGTCGTATATAAAGCCTATTGACAGCTCGATTTTGCCCCGTGGGGGTCAAATATAAAGACCTTTGATGGTACGATGCTCGCGTCAACGACATGGTGGCTCTCGACAGGGGTCACCCCGACCCTCTAGGGAGCAAACGCATGGAGCTGGGCTCGCACATCAAGGAGCATCGCACGGAGCTCGGACTGTCCCAAGACGATCTGGCGGAGCGCATCTACGTGTCGCGCCAGACCATCAGCAACTGGGAGTGCGGCCGTACGTATCCCGATGTCCAGAGCCTGCTGCTGCTTTCCAACGTGTTTGGGGTGACCGTGGACTCCCTCATCAAAGGAGATGTGGAAACCATGGCACAGGTAATGAACGAAGCGGTCAAGAAGTACAACGCCCTCTCCACAATCACGGTCGTGAGCGCGGTCGTGTTTTTGGTGCTGAGCGCGTGGGCGGCGTTCCAGTTCGAATGGGGCTGGGGCATGCACATCGCGCCCACCGCGGCGTTTGCCGCCGTGGCGCTTGTCGTGATGCTCGTGGCGTTCGTGTATATGGAACGCATGAAGAAGCAGCACGACCTCGTCACGTACCGCGAGGTGTTGGCGTTTAGCCGCGGCGAGCAGGTCGATCGCGACACGCTCGAGGGGCGCCGTGAGCGCGAGATGAACCCTTGGGTCAAGGGCACGCGCAACGCGGTGCAGATCATCATCGGCGCCATCGCCGGCGGACTGGTGGGCGTCGGCATCGGCATGCTCGCCAAGATGCTGAGTTAAAAGCGCGGGTACGCACCCGTTCCCCGAAATGGTATCCCCCTTTGCCCCCATTCTGAAGATGTATGCCAGAATGGGGGCGATTCCCGTTAGGAGGTGCCCCATGAACGTCACCGTACGCGCGTCCCTCATCGCATTGATCGCAATCGTTGGCGCCTGCTGGGCAATCCCCGTCCTCCTGGTGAGCATCGTCCCATCCGATGCCGGCATGATCGCCATGATGACGCTGATCTACCTCGTGCTCCCCGTAACTGCGATCGCCCTCGGCCTGCTCGCCGCGAACTCCGCGAGGACGCTCTTCTGGATACCCGCGGCGCTCGGAATCGGATCCGCGCTCCTGTTTCCCCTCGCGGTCGAGGGCAGCCGGGACCTTGCGTTCCATGGGGTTGCCTATACCGCAATCGGCTACGCCGCCATGGGCCTGCGCACTTGGACGATTGCTCGACAGCATCGCTAAGCCATCGCCCCGCAAGCCTCCACAAGCCAAATCTCCCCGCGGCGATGACACGCATCGCAGCAACAATCATGCAGGTAAACCCCGTGCAAAACAGTTTTTGCAGCGCCCGGCAAGCCTTGCCGCATATGATGTACAACAGATTCGATAGCGCACCCTACGTGTTCGCGGGACGCTCCTTCACGACCGGGAGGTGACGATGGACATCAGCAACCAGATCAAGACGCGGCGCGAGGCGATGGGCCTCTCGCAAGAGCAACTTGCCGAGAAGCTCTATGTATCGCGTCAGACGATCTCGAACTGGGAGCGGGACAAGACGTATCCGGACGTCCAGAGCCTGCTCATGCTGAGTATCCTATTCGGCACCTCCATAGACACGCTCGTGAAGGGAGACGTGACCGTTATGGAAGAGGCTGTTGAGAGGGACCGCAAGCGCATGGGAACGCGGATGCTGCGGCTGGCCGTGCTGATGCTCGCGCTGCTGGCGGTGGCGTTCGCACTGATACTGTCGCCGGCGTTTAACTGGATGGAGGGCACCTGGGGCGCCGGCGTCGCCGCGGCTGCGACGTTCCTGCCGGCGATAGCGGCGCTTGTTGTCGCAACCGTCCTCGAGCGCATCAAGCGCGAGAACGACCTGGTGACATACCGCGAGATCCTCGCTGTCCGCAATGCAGACAGGTGCTTTACAGCCACAAGCGCGATAGTTTCAACAACAAGATGCAGTGCCCCAGAGCCCCTAGCAGTCGACGATGGTCTTGCCGATCATGATGTTGAGGATCTCGACGTCGGTATCCTTCATGCCAACGCGGCCCACATAGCCCATGCTGGCGATCGTCTCTTCCACCGTATCCTGAATCAGGCCCTCGCCGGCACGGAAGCCGCGGCCCTGCATGGCCATATCGTGGCCCAGAATCGCCGCATCAACGGCAGCGGAAATCTTAGCGGCGCAGCTTGCCTTGGCGCCATCGCACACGATGCCGCCCACGTTACCGAGCGTATTGGAGACCGTCGCGCCGATCTGCTCGCGCGTGCCACCGCACAGCCAGGTAATCGCCGCGCCGGCACCGCACGCAGCGCAAATAGCACCGCAAAACGCCGAGAGCGCACCAATATAGCTCTTGATATGCACGGCAATAAGATCAGACAGCATCACGGCGCGCACCAGGCGCTCGTGGTCGCAGCGCAGGTAGTCGGCATATTCCATAACGGGCAACGCACAGGTAATACCCTGGTTGCCCGAGCCGCACACAATGGCGACCGGTAGCGCACAGCCGTTCATACGGGCGTCAGACCCGGCGGCCGCACGCGCACGCGCACGGCAGGCGACGTCGTCGGCGCGAGCGCCCAGCAGCGTACGGCCCACCTCGGCGCCCCAAGCGTTCGCCAAGCCCTCGGCGCTAATAGCGCCGTTCAGCTCAATCTGACGCTCAACGGCAGCGCGGGCGCCCTCGATGTCGCCGTCCTCGATAAAGTCAATGATAGACTCAATCGACATGGGCGTATCGGCGTTATCGGCGGCACGCTCGGCCACGACGCGCTCGGCGCAGGCGGCACACTCCCCCGCCGACTTGCCACACACCGGAATGCCATCGAGTGTATGGCACGTAACATTGGTGTGATGGTCGGTGATCTCGACGACCGCAGTATGACCTCCGGCCGTGGCAGTCACCTTAATGTAGAGGTTGGGCACACCCTCGACAAGCGACACATCGCAGTAGTCGGCATCGGAGAGCAGCTCGGTCACGCGAGCACGGTCTGCATCGCCAACACTCTCGAGCACCTCGAGCGCGCTCTTGGCGTCACCGCCCACAGCACCCAGCACGGCCGCGGCCTCAATACCGTGCATACCGCCCGAGTTGGGCACGGTCACGCTCTTTACATTCTTGATGATGTTGCCCGAGCAGACAACATCCATATGTTCGGGTTCGCAACCGAGCGTCTGGCTCGCCAGCGCCGCCGCATAGGCAACGGCAATGGGCTCGGTGCAGCCGAGCGCACAGACAAGCTCGCGGTTCAAAACATCCCAAAACGCGGTATCACGGATGGAATCGGTAGGCATAGGTATCTCCTACATGTATAACGGGTTGCTCTCGCAAGTATCAACTTCTCCATTTGATAACAAGGCACCAAAAACCGCAAGTCGAGTTCCGGCAGACGGCCGCCAGAAGCAAATTGGCGGCATTTTTCGTGATGGGCTGATGTTCGCGTCCGCTGAAGCGTTTGACCAAAAAACGCCCGAGTGTTTAGGCAAAAGACGCGCTATCATGCAGTCGAACGCGGTAAAACCTTTAGCAATTCCGCCGCACGGACCAGAGAGGAACCACTCATGAAGATCGGTATCGGCAACGACCACGCCGCCGTCGAGCTCAAGAACATCATTTCCGAGCACCTGAAGGAGCGCGGCTGCGAGGTCGTGAACTTTGGCACCGACACCTCCGAGAGCTTTGATTACCCCATCGCCGGCTACAAGGTGGGCAAGGCCGTGGCCAACGGTGACGTCGACCTGGGTATCTTGATCTGCGGTACCGGCGTCGGGATTAGCCTGGCTGCCAACAAGGTCGAGGGCGTACGCGCCGTCGTGTGCTCCGAGCCCTTCAGCGCCAAGCTCTCGCGCATGCACAACAACACCAACGTGCTCGCCTTTGGCGCCCGCGTCGTGGGCTCCGAGCTCGCCAAGATGATTGTCGACGAATGGCTCGACGCCGAGTTTGAGGGCGGCCGCCACGAGCGTCGCGTCAATCTCCTCAACGAGATCGACCAGACCCGCGGCCTTAAGGTCGTCGACGAGGCCTAAGCCGCTCAGCGCCACATGCCAACAGCAAGGGGCCCGCTCGGAGCACATGTCCGAGCGGGCCCCTTCTTAGTAGCTTTTTGAATAAAAAGAGCGCCGCGGTTGGAAT
>UREE01000014.1 GCA_900546825.1 uncultured Collinsella sp.
TATATTTGCCCTCCCCGGGGCTCCTCGCCAGTCCCCCTCAGCTAGTTCTTGAGCGAGTTCAGCGGCGCCGGGAAGCGTCCACCGCGATGGGCAAGCACGGTGCCGGCGTTGGGGTTCACCGGCATGATGGGCGCACGGCCAAACAGGCCGCCGTACTCGACGCAGTCGCCCACGCCCTTGCCGATGGCGGGAATCACGCGGACGGCCGTGGTCTTGTTGTTGATGACGCCGATGGCCATCTCGTCGGCGATGATGCCGGCGATGGTCTCGACCGGGGTGTCGCCGGGGATGGCGATCATGTCCAGGCCAACGGAGCACACGCAGGTCATGGCCTCGAGCTTCTCGAGCGAAAGCGCGCCGGCTTCGACGGCGGCGATCATGCCGGCGTCCTCGGACACGGGGATGAAAGCGCCGGAGAGACCGCCCACGCTGGAACTGGCCATGACGCCGCCCTTCTTGACGGCATCGTTGAGCATGGCGAGCGCGCAGGTCGTGCCCGGGCCACCGCAGGTGCCCACGCCGATGATCTCGAGGATGCGCGCGACGGAGTCGCCAATGGCAGGCGTGGGGGCCAGCGACAGGTCGACAATGCCCTTCTCGACACCCAGGCGATGGGCGGCCTCGCGGCTCATGAGCTCGCCGGCGCGGGTGATCTTGAAGGCGGTCTGCTTGATCTTCTCGGCAACCTCCATCATCGATGCGGAATCGGGCAGCGTCTCCAGGGCAGCAGCCATAACGCCGGGGCCCGAGACACCAACGTTGATGACGGCGTCGGCCTCGCCGCCGCCGTGGACGGCGCCCGCCATAAACGGGGAGTCCTCGACCATGTTGGCAAAGCAGACAAATTTGGAAGCGCCGACGGAGTCCTGGTCGGCCGTGAGCTTGGCGGCGTCGATGATGGTCTGCGCGGCCATGAGCACGGCGTCCATGTTGATGCCGGCACGCAGGCTGGCGACGTTGACGCTGGAGCAGACACGGCTGGTGGTGGCAAGTGCCTGCGGGATGGACTGGATGACGCGGCGGTCGGCGTCGCCGATGCCCTTCTGGACGAGTGCGGAGAAGCCGCCCAGGTAGTCGATGCCGAGCGTCTCGGCCGCGCGGTCGAGGGCGTGCGCGATGGGGGTGAGGTCCTCATCCTTGCAGCACGCGGCGATCTGCGCCACCGGGGTGACGGAAACGCGCTTGTTGACGATGGGGATACCGTACTCGCGTTCGAGGTTCTCGGCGGTCTCGACCAGATGCTCAGCCGTGTGCGTCACGTGGTCGTAGATCTTCGTGCACATGCGGTCGAGGTTCTCGTCACCGCAACCCATGAGCGAAACACCCATGGTGATGGTCCTGATGTCGAGGTTCTGCTCCTCAACCATGCCGCGGGTTTCCGCGATTTCTGCGGGCGTGATCGCCATCCTTGCGCTCCTATCTGCCAAAACGAGCATAGCCTTTTCTATTCTAACGTGCCGCACGTGCCAAGTGGCGCGTGCGGCACGTTTTGGTGCTCGGTTGTTTCCGTTGTGTTACTGCCCAAAGACCTCTTCGGCGATGCGCGCGCTTTCGGCGGCGTCCTTGGCGTAGTAGTCCGCGCCGATCTGCTTGGCGTATTCGGGGGTGAGCACGGCGCCGCCCACGATGATCTTGACGCCCGGAACCTCGGCATGGAGCAGCTTGATGGTCTCCTCCATGGCGACGACGGTGGTGGTCATAAGCGCCGAGAGGCCGACGAGTTTGATATCGCGCTCCTTGACGGTCTTGAGTACCTCCTGCGGATCGACGTCGCGGCCTAGGTCAAAGACGGTGTAGCCGTAGTTATCGAGCAGCATCTTGACGATGTTCTTGCCAATATCGTGGATGTCGCCCTTGACGGTGGCCACGCAGATCTTGCCCTTGTCGGCAATCTCGCCGGCGGGCATCAGGCGCTTGATGGTGTCGAAGCCCACGCGTGCGGCTTCGGCCGAGGCCATAAGCTGCGGCAAGAAGAACTTGCCTTGGTCAAAGAGGACGCCCACCTCGTCGAGGGCGGGGATAAAGTGATTGTTGATGAGATCCATGGCGTCGTGGTCTACCAGCAGACGCTCGGTCTCGGCAGCGATCTCGCCTTTGCGGCCCGAGACGACCATGCGACGAATCGGGTCGTCGTTGCCGTCGGTGCCGGCGGTGCCAGCAGCGGGCACGGTGTCGGTCGATGCGGCCTGAGCTGCTGCCGGGTTGGCGGCGATCTTGTACGGATCGGTCCAGCCGGCATAGCGCTCGATGTATCCGGTCGAGCCCTCGTCCTCAACGCTCAGGACGCGATAGCTGTAGACGGTGTCCATAAAGCGCTTGGAGCCCGGGTTCATGATGGGGGCGTCCAGGCCCGCGCCAAACGCGGCGGCCAAAAAGACCGAGCCCAGCAGCGGGCGGGCAGGCAGGCCAAAGCTGATGTTCGATACGCCGAGCGCGCATTTGACGCCCAGGCGCTCCTTGCACAGGGACATGGCGCGCAGGATCTGTTCGGCCTGGCGTTGATTGGTCGAGGCGGTCATGACCAGGCAGTCGATGAGGATGCGGTCCGGGCCGATGCCGTAGCGGGCGGCCTCGGCCACGATGCGCTCGGCGATGGCGAAGCGGGCCTCGGCGGTATCGGGGATGCCGCCTTCGTCGAGCGTAAGGCCGACAACGTTGGTTCCATAGTGGGCGACCAGCGGGAAGATCTCATCCATGATCTGCTGCTTGCCATTGACCGAGTTGATGATGGGCTTGCCGGCGTAGCGGCGCACGGCGGCCTCGACGGCTGCGGGGTCGGTGGAGTCGATCTGCAACGGCAGCAGCGTGGAACCCTGGAGCTGCTCGGTCGCTTGCTGGATGACCTTGACCTCGTCGATCTCGGGCAGGCCCACGTTGACGTCCAGGATGTCGGCGCCCTGCTCTTGCTGGCTGATGCCCTGGCTCACGACGTAGTCCAGGTCGCCGTCGCGCAGGGCCTGCTGCAGGCGCTTTTTGCCGGTGGGATTGATGCGCTCGCCGATGACGGCAATCTTGTGGCCGTCGCAGGGAAGGTCCACCACGGTCTGGGCGCTTGTGACCGACATGCTGGGCTTGCGGTGGCGCGGACTGGGCGTGTGGTTATCGATAAGCGTGCGCAAGGCGGCCATGTGCGCCGGCGTGGTGCCGCAGCAGCCGCCCACGACGCTCACGCCGTCCTCAATCATGCCGGCGACGGCCTCGGCGTATTCGGGTGCCTGGATATCAAAGACGGTATTGCCGTCATCGTCCACGCGGGGCAGTCCCGCATTGGCCTGCACCATAACGGGCTTGTCGGTGACGGTGAGCATACGCGCGGCGAGTCCTCGGAGCTCGGCCGGGCCCTGGCTGCAGTTGATGCCCAGGACGTCGGCGCCGATGGCGTCGAGGGTGATGGCGGCGACCTCGGGGCTCGTGCCCAAGAAGGTGCGGCCGTCTTCCTCAAAGGTCATGGTGGCAAAGACGGGCAGGTCGGAGTTCTCGCGACAGGCGAGGACGGCCGCCTTGATCTCGGCAAGGTCGGTCATGGTCTCGATAATAAAGAGGTCCACACCCGCGGCGACGCCAGCGCGCACCTCCTCGGCAAAGAGGTCGTAGGCCTCGTCAAAGCTGAGGGTGCCCAGGGGGCGAAGCAGCGCACCGATGGGGCCGATGTCGCCGGCGACGTAGTGGGCGCCGGCCGCGCGGGCGCGGGCGACAGCGGCGGCAAAGACATCTGCCACGGTGGCGGCACCATCGAGCTTGTGCGCGTTGGCGCCAAAGGTGTTGGCGGTGATCACGTCGCAGCCGGCCTCGACGTACTGACGCTGGATGTCGGTAATGACCTGGGGCTCCTCAAAGTTGAGCAGCTCGGGCAGGGCGCCGGCCTTCATGCCGGCCGCCTGCAGCATGGTGCCCATGCCGCCGTCGAACAGCAGATGTCCCGTGCCCTCGATGGCCGCACGCAGGCGATCGTCCTTAATGCGAAGGTCGTCGATTGTGCGCGTCTTGTACGTGGCACCGTTGCGACGTGCGGCATCAACGGGTGCCGCCAATGCAGTGCCGTCAGAATCATGAGTGATAAGCGGAGTAAACATCGAGGGCTCCTAATGGCTGGAATAGCAGGTGGTGTGGGCGGCGCGGAAGCGGCAGTGCTCACGCATGCGGCAGATATTGCAGGTGGGGAGACTCTGGGCGTCGTGGATTTCGTCGTCGAACAGGCCGATCACCGCGGTCACGCTCTTGGTGGGCATGAGCAGGCTGGTGGGGGTAACGGTAAGTCCGATGAGGCGCGTGGCGTTGAGTGCATCCACGATCGAGCGCTGTGCCGTAAGCGGGCAGTCGCCGTAGCCGGGACTGAAGCGCCAGTTACCGGCGAGTCCGTGTGCGGCGGCCGCAGCCTTGACCTGCTGGTCCATCTGCTCAACGGCGGCCTCTACGTAGGCAGAGCATGCAGCGTCGAGCACGGCTCCCTCCAGGGGTTGCTGGGCTCCCGTGGTGCGCAGACGACGCTCGGCGTCCATGCCGAGGGTGCATGCCATGAGCGCGGCAAAGCGGGCGTCTTTGAGATGGCGATAGATGTCGCGACCCCGCAGCTCAACGTTGGTGCCAACCAAGCGGATGCAGGGCTCGCCCTGCTCGTCCACGCCCGTGGCATCGATAGCAAATACGCGGCGCACGCCACGGGGCTCAATGTCCAGCTCCAGACGCTCAACGACAAGTTCAATACGCTGCGACAGCTCGGGCTCAATCTGCTGACCGCCGTAGCCCAGGTAGCGCAGCATCTCGGCACGGTCGACTCGGGGGCGATGGGCGGCATCGATACGGTAGAGCGCCGGCGACGCAAGGTCGGTCGGCAGTTCACCAAAAGCTGTATCGATGTGCGGTTTTTCCATTACCTCAGGCGCTCCATAATGGTCGCGGCGATCGCAGGACGATTCATAGTGTACAGGTGCAGACCGTCGGCACCGTGCTCCTTAAGGTCGCAAAGCTGACGGGCGGCATAATCTACACCGGCTGCCTGCAGGCTCTCGGGGTCGTTCTCGTACTTGGCGAGAATCTTGATGACGGGGGAGGGCAGCGACGCGCCGCACATAAAGACCATTCGGCTGATCTGCGACTTGCCCATAAACGGCATGATGCCCGCGGTAATGGGCACGGTGATACCAGCCTTGTCGGAAAGCTCGCGAAAACGGTAGAAGCACTCGTTATCAAAAAAGAGCTGCGTCACAAAGAAGCTCGCGCCGGCGTCTTGCTTTTGCTTGAGGTGCTCGACCGAGAGGTTGAGATCCTCGCAGGCAATGTGGCCCTCGGGGTAGGCTGCGGCGCCCACGCAAAAGCCGGCGTCGACGAGTTCGGGGATGAGGTCACGGGCGTAGGCGTAGTCGGAGGCGGGCTTGTCGTCCTCGGTCGCGCCGGCGGGTAGGTCGCCGCGCAGGGCCAGGATGTTTTCAGCACCGGCGGAGCGGTACTCGTCGATCTTGGCGGCGATATCGGCATGCGACCGCCCCACGCAGGTGAGGTGCGCTACCGAGGGCGTATCGAATTCGCTCGTAATCATATGCGCGATGGGGGCGGTGATGGCACCGTTGCCCGAGCCGCCGGCCGAGCAAGTAACTGAGACAAAGCTCGGCGAAAGCTTGCACAGGTTGCCCGCCACCTCGCGAGCCGTGTCGAGGGTAAGCTCGCCCTTGGGCGGGAACATCTCAAACGAAACGGGTGCGGTGCCCTGGGATGCTGCCTGCTTAAAAACCTCGTCGACGCGCATATCGTGCTCCTCTAGATACGTAATAGTGTGATGTGTTGTAAGGATTCTACAGCACCACTGTGTCACGGTTGAGTTTCACTCGCTATTTGGGGATACCAATCAAAGATGTCTTGCTATCGTCTTTCCCTATAACATGGCGGTCAATCTAAGATGGGGTAGTAAAGACTGGTATCTGATGTGAAATACCAGTTAATAGAGCCCCATCCCAAATTGACTACCCTTAAATCATGGGGAAAGGTCTGCAATTTATACAGTTGATTGGCTGTTGAGGGTGGCAACGCCGCTGCGATGCGGTAACCTCATTGATTGGTTTCGCGACAGCAACATAACGGTAATGTCGCGGAAACACGGCGAGTCTAAGCTATGACTCGTTCGTTAGTAATCAACACCGCTTCTCACGCGGTGCCGATACGAAGGGAGTTCCGTATGGCCGAACTTACTGACCGCTTCGGGACCATGGTGTTCTCTGAGGAAGTCATGAAGGACTACCTCCCCAAGGACATTTGGAAGCGTCTTGCTGCAACCCTCGAGGACGGTGAGCCGCTCGACCTGGATGTGGCCAACGCCGTTGCCCATGCCATGAAGGTCTGGGCCATCTCCAAGGGCGCGACACACTACGCGCACTGGTTCCAGCCGCTTTCGGGCATTACTTCCGAGAAGCACGACAGCTTCCTCGAGCCCAACCACGACGGCACCGCCATTACCAAGTTTACGGGCAAGAACCTCATCCAGGGCGAGCCCGATGCTTCCAGCTTCCCCAACGGCGGCCTGCGCGCCACCTTCGAGGCCCGTGGCTACACCGCTTGGGATCCCACCAGCCCCGCCTTTATCAAGGACGATGTCCTGTGCATCCCCACGGCTTTCTGCTCCTACACGGGCGAGGCCCTGGACAAGAAGACCCCGCTGCTGCGTTCCATGACTGCGCTCTCGCGTGAGTCCAAGCGCGTTTTGGCGCTGTTTGGCAAGACCCCCAAGAAGGTCGTTCCTTCCGTGGGCGATGAGCAGGAGTACTTCCTGATCAAGAAGGACGCTTACCGCAAGCGCAGGGACCTGGTCATCACCGGTCGCACCCTCTTTGGCGCTGCCCCCTGCAAGGGCCAGGAGCTCGAGGAGCACTACTTTGGCGCTATCCGCCCCACCGTCTCGGCCTATATGAAGGACCTGGACGATGAACTGTGGGCGCTTGGCATTCCTGCCAAGACCAAGCACAACGAGGTAGCTCCCTGCCAGCATGAGCTCGCCCCTGTCTACGGCGAGGTCAACGAGGCCATCGACCAGAATCTGGTCATGATGGAGAAGATGAAGCTCATCGCCTCCCGCCACGACTTGGTCTGCCTGCTGCACGAGAAGCCCTTCGAGGGCATCAACGGTTCGGGCAAGCACAACAACTGGTCGCTTGGCACCGAGTCCGAGAACCTGCTCGACCCTGGCGACACCCCGCTCGACAACCTGCAGTTCATCGTCTTCCTCACCGCGGTGATCGAGGCCGTCGATAACTATCAGGAGCTCCTGCGTGCCTCCGTTGCCTCGGCCGGCAACGATCATCGTCTGGGCGCCAACGAGGCTCCTCCGGCGATTATGTCCATCTTCCTGGGCGACCAGCTTACCGAGGTCGTCGAGAAGATCATCGATGGCAAGGCTTCCGTCCATGCCACGCGCGGCGTGCTTGACCTGGGCGCCGATACCCTGCCCAAGCTGATGCAGGACAACACCGACCGCAACCGCACCTCCCCGTTTGCCTTCACCGGCAACAAGTTCGAGTTCCGTGCCTGCGGCTCCGAGCAGAACGTCTCCGACTCCAACCTGGTGCTCGATGCCGCCGTGGCCAAGTCGCTCAAGTCCTTCGCCGACGCACTCGAGGGTACGCCCGAGGATAAGTTCCAGGACGCCGCGCTCGAGTACTGCAAGAAGGTGCTGACCGATCACCAGCGCATCCTGTTCTCCGGCGACGGTTACTCCGACGAGTGGCCCATCGAGGCCGAGAAGCGCGGCCTTGCCAACAACAAGACCACGGCCGACGCTCTTCCCGCCTTTGTTTCCGATAAGGCCATTGCGCTCTTTGAGGAGACGGGCGTCCTGACCAAGGCCGAGGCCCAGTGCCGCTATGACTGCAAGCTCGAGAAGTACAACAAGCTCATGAACATCGAGGCTACCACGATGGTTCGCGAGGCGCGTCGTACCTATCGCCCGGTCATTACCGCCTATGCCACCAAGGTCGCTAAGGGCCTTGAGACTATTCGTGCCGCCGGTGCTGAGGCCGCCATGCAGTGCGAGCAGAACACGCTCAACAAGCTCTGCAACGGTATCACCGCCATCAACGACTCCATCAAGGCGCTCGATGCCGTACATCAGAAGGCCGAGGCTCTCGATGGCCAGGAGCAGGCCAACGTGTACGCGCACGAGGTCGTTCCCGCTATGGATACGCTGCGTGCCGCCGTGGACGCCATGGAGGAGATCGTGGCCGCCGACTACTGGCCGGTTCCGACCTACGACGACATCCTGTTCTACGTGTAGGGCGTAACTGACATATCGTCACGGTATTGAGCCGGGGTCCGCATCGCGCGGGCCCCGGCTATTTGTTTGCGAAGGACGCTTTGGATCCCGCTTTGCAACTGATTCGCCCACGCAATAAGGGGTCGTGGGCAAAAAACGTCAAATATGAGTACTGTCACAAGCCCTGTAGCATTATCTTTTTACAAAATATGCAGTGTTACGCAACATATGTCCAAGTACTTAGCTGATAAATGCCTGCAATTCCTCCGCCGTAGGACGCCTTGTGTCCAAATCGCCTTCTGATGGCATGAAATCGCTGTTACTAAATTGGTAACAGTACTCATATTTGCTATTTTTTGTCCACGGGCCCTTGGATGACAGTGTGATTTTATGCCTTCGGGGTTCGAATCCCGGCGTATGGGTAGCAAAAAGCCCGTCACCGAATTGGTAACGGGCTTCTCAGATTCTGTGGTGCCCCCAGCGGGATGTCCGCGTGCGGCTGGCGCCGCCCGCTTTCGCTGCGTCGCTCCGCTCCTTGCGTGCTGCGCTGGAAAACGCTTACGCGTTTCCTCAGCTCCGCACCCTGTCGGGTTCGAATCCCGGCGTTGGAGAAGAAAAAAGCCCGTCACCACAAGGGTAACGGGCTTTGCATTTCAAATGGTGCCCCCAGCGGGATTCGAACCCGCGATATCCACCTTGAAAGGGTGGCGTCCTTGGCCGCTAGACGATGGGGACAGCGGGAAAGAGTATAGCAGACTTTTTTGCCGGCGCGTATATCGTTGGCAAACTGGAAAACCACCACAAAGGTACCTGTCCCCTTTGTGGTGGTGGGGTGCTAGGGGAGGAGCTTCATGGCGGCGTCGTGGGCGGCGTGCTCGTAGGTGTCGTCGAGGGGTTTGAGCGGCAGCAGGGCGGCGGCCTGTGCGTCGCCACGGCGCTCAAGGGCGTGGGCGATGAGCCAGTCGGCAAGTTCGGGGTTTTTGGGCAGCGCTGGTCCGTGCAGGTACGTGCCGATGACTCCCCTGTAGATCAGACCCTCAAAGCCATCGTCGCCGTTGTTGCCGGTGCCCGCGACGACGGACGTTCCGAGCGGCGTGGCATCGACGTCCAAAAGCGTGCGGCCGCCGTGGTTCTCGAATCCGACAAAGGGCTCGGGTGCCAGGTCGGTCTTGACGGCGACGTTGCCGATCAGGCGGTCGGAGCCGCGTACGGTTTCGGCGGCAATGACCCCCAGACCCTCGATGCGATCCTCGCCCATATAGTACGAACGGCCGAGCAGCTGATAGCCGCCACAGATGGCAAGCAGCGAGCCGCCATCCTCAACATAGGCCGCGACCTTGTCTTTTTGGGCGAGCAGCTCGTGTGCCACGGCTAGCTGGTCGCGGTCGGAGCCGCCACCCATCATGACGATATCGGCATCGGTCAAATCAAGCGTTTCGCCCATACGGACCTCGTCTACACGCGCGGGAATGCCACGCCAGGCGCAGCGGCGCTCGAGGGCGATAACGTTGCCGCCGTCGGCATAGAGGTTGAGGGCATCGGGGTACAGGTAGACGATACGCAGGGGGCGCGAAAGCTCGACCGGCGCAATATCGGTGGGGACAGCGCTATCATCGGCGCGCGTTATGGCGTGGGAGACAATCGAGCTTGCATCGTCGTCTTTAAGCCCGTCGAGTTCTTTGACCAGCGGCGGGAAGGCCGTGTAGTTGGCGACGGCGTAGAAGGTGTCATCGGCGGCCTCGTCTGCCACGGCACCGATCGCCTGCGCGATGTCCGAGATAATCGCGGCATCGATGCCGGCGTACTTGAGGCGTACCTGCATGTCGTGCGCACGCGTGCCTCCGGCAAAGGCGACAAGACCTGGCGTGTCGGCGATGCGCTCGAAGTCGACATCGTAGATCCACGAGACATCGTGGCCGTCGGCATCGTTATCGTTTAGGAAGAAGGCGCAGAGCCTGCCACCTGCCGTTTTAATGGACTGGATCTGGCGATCGAAGCCCACGGGATTCTTGGCCAGGTTGGCCTCGACGGTGCGGCCGGCAATATCCCAGCGGCCCATGCGTCCGCCGGCGGGCACGTAGGCATTAAGCGTGGGCTGCAGGTGCGCCGCGTCCACGCCCAGCTCGTGCGCCGCAAAGAAGGCGGCGGCGACGTTATAGACCATGTACAGGCCGTTGTAGCGCGTGGCGATGTGCACGGCGGGCGCGTTGGCCTCAGGTCCAAAGGCCAGGTCAAAGCCGTAGCCGTCGCAGCCGAGCTCAACGCCCGTCACGCGGCGGAGCAGCGCGGGGCGACCCCAGCCGCACGAAGGGCAATGATAGGCGCCCAGCTGTCCGTACTGCACATAGTCGTATTCCAGCGGGGCGTTGCACTGCGAGCAAAAGCGCGAGTCGCTAATGCGGTCGGACTCGGTGCCCGTGGCGCCATCGATGCCAAAGGCAATACTCGCGTTGGGAACGCGCGCGGCAATCGAGGCGCACAGCGGGTCGTCGGCGTTGTAGATGAGCGTCGTTGCCGGCGAAAGCTCCAACGCGTGGGCGATGACCTCCTGGGTGTGGTCGATCTCGCCGTAGCGGTCTAGCTGGTCGCGGAACAGGTTGAGCAGCACAAAGTACGTCGGTTTGAGCTTGGGCAGAACGCGTACGGTGTAGAGCTCGTCGCACTCAAAAACGCCCACGCGCTTGCCGCTGCTGGTGTGCTTAAGGCCGCCGCGGGCCTCGAGCAGAGCACCCACCACACCAGGCTCCATATTGTTGCCGGCACGGTTGCACACCACGGTAGCGCCGCTGGCAGCAACGGCGTCAGCGATGAGGTTGGAGGTGGTGGTCTTGCCATTAGTACCGGTAATTACCACGCTGCGGTCGACAAGGCCGGCGAGGTCGCTCAGCAACTCGGGGTCGATCTTCATGGCGATGCGGCCGGGGAGTACGCCGCCCTGGCGCTTAAGGATAGAGCGCAGCCCCCAGCGGGCGATATCGCTCGAGGTGCAGGCGAGAGATGAGCGGAAGTTCATGAAGCCGTTCCTAACATAGATGACATGGTCGGGGCGATCGCGTCGCTAAAAGCCGTAGCGGCGCGCAAATTCCTGGGCGAGCTGCGATACATCTTCGCAGGCGTTGGCCCAGGGGGCAAAGTCTGGGGTGTCCGAGATAATGCCGTCGGCTTCCCAAACCGCCTGGTGCGAGAGGTCCCAGGGGTCGCGCGGCTCGGGTCGGCAGGGAAGATACGGCGTCTGGTACATGGGGTTCAGCAAGAAGAACGCGCCACCCTCGCAACGGTTAGCGAACTCACGCAGCGCGCGCGTCGCCGGGCGCATCTTGTTTGTTTTGAACAGCAAGATCGTGCGGGCGAGCAAGTACCAAGGAGAGTTTTCGAGTGCGTCTGCCCCCATCTGTTCCTCGAGCTGATGCGCCAGGGCAAAAAAGCCGTCCTGGTCTTCCAAGCGGGCGAGGGCAAGCAATACGGTGCCGGCGGCCCGGGTGGGATAGCCCTCCGCCTTAAGGACACGGCGAGAATAGTTGGCGGCGGCGCGGTAACGAGCGCTCGCCATGCACAGCTGCGAGATGGCCTCGAGTGTGTGAAGCCACCCGATAAGGGCCGGCTCGCTCACGGTAAGGTCCGCTGCGGTGACACCGTCGGCCAAAACATTATTGGCCCAGTAGTGCGGGGCTTCCATGTCGAACCCGGGCACGCTTTGCTGCAGGTAATCGGCCGTGGTCGCCTCGAGCTTCATCAGGTCGCCCAGGCAGGCGTCAACGGGCGTGTCGGCCAGGATGATGGCGAGCAGCTGCGCGTCGACGGCCAGCGCATCGACGCGGACGATCTTGAGCAGCTCGTCGCGCATGTCGTCGAACAGGCGGTTGCGCGTCTGCTCAAACTCCTCGTCGCTGCCCATGTCCTCGATGCGATGGAGCTCGTCGAGCAGGTGGCGATGAACGCCGGCATAGGACAGCAGTGCCTGGGCATGCTCGGCCTGCGCATACTTTTGAGGATTTGCGCTAATGTCGTTATGGACAAGCTCGCGTGCTGCATCGGTGAGCTCGGGGTGCGACGCCAGATAGGTGCGCTCCAGGTAGGCGGGGATGTAGACGCTCGGATCCATTAGAGGTCCCCTCCCTTAAATGGAAGCCCCTGCTCGGCCGCGCGCAGGATGCGCTCGTCGATCTGGGAACGCACGATGTCGTTGGTGGCGATCCAGGCGGCAAAGCTGGCGTTGTCGGGGGCGCCCAGGCCCTCCTGCAGTACCGGCGTCGCCTCGGACAGCGCAAGGACAAGCTCGTCGGTGGAGCCTGCACCCACGTTGACGCGGGCATAGACGCCATCGGGAAACTCGGTTTGGAAGTAGAGCGCCTCGGCTGCGTGCGGACACGAGCGCGCAAGGATGCGCAAGTAGTGCTCGGCGCCCTCGTAGTCCAGCTCGCGCCAAGCAGCGCTCATCAGCGCGATGAGCGTCCATGGGTCCAAGTCACGCTCCGCATCTTTGGGGCGGCGGCGCAGCGGGGTATTCGCGAGGTACGGCACGGAGTGAGCGGAGCGAAAGCGCTTGAGCTCCTCGGCGGGGTATTCGAGTTTTGCCATGGCGAGCATCGCGGTGTGGCGGACACCAGCGGGGTCGTTGGGCGCAAAGTCCAAGCTGCGATTTGCGGCTTCGAGCGACATGCGATAGCGGCCGCTAATGAGGGCGCGCGATGCCAAGGCGGCAAGCCAGCGCAGATAGGGGCGGCGCGTGAGGTCGCCAGCGGCCTCGCGCTCGTAGGGGTCCTGAGCCGAGGCGATCTTGAGCGCCAGGTCATGCTCGACTTCATCGCACTTGGACACCAGGTACTGTACGTATTCCTCGTTGGATTCGGCGGTGAGCGCCGTCAGCATGCGCTGGGCATCCCAGTTGGCCGGATCGAGCGCGGCTGCCTCGCGGAGCGTGTTCTCGGCTGCGGCTTCTTCTTGCTCTGCCTGGGCGTCGTCGGGGATAAAGGGGATGCGGTAGTCGACAGCCTCGACCACCTTGGCAATGAGGTGCCCGGCGCGGTCGCGGTCGTGCACGATGAGCGGTGCAGGGTTGCGGGTGAATTGTTCCATCAGACGCTCTACGGCGGCACCGTCGGTGAGCGGGATATTGTCGCGGCGCAAGGCCTCAAGAACGAGGCGATGGCAATCCTCTTGAATGGGATCGAATGCCATGGGGCCTCCTTTGCTGCGGTTAGGGTTCAAATGTCTCTATATAAGGTTCTAGTTTACCCGCATATGGCACACCGGGGGTGCCGCACTTGGACTTGCACCTTTGCACCACGAAGACGGATGTCGCACAAATGTCGGCACCTTGGACGACCGAGTGGTATCACGGTGCCGCAAACGGTCGATTTTTGGCGGCGAACGGGGCACATTTTGGAGGAGCACCGTCCTGCCCGGGATATGTGGTCAACCTTGATAAAACGTTTGCCCAGCTTGGGAGTATGAATGCCCCACAAGGGTCTTCAGGGATAGAAAAAACGTTTCATCATTGTCGGCTTTAGGTGAATAACTGACCAACCAGAACGGTAGAATAGTGTTTGTCTGAGCGTTGAGACGTTTGGACATCGCGCATTGTCATCGCCGGCAACGCGCAAAACGGTCCTAACGGAGCCAATCGGGTGCTCCGTTATATACGCAAGTCTAAGAGGGGCTTGTTTAGGAGGCACAGTATGGGACGTTTTACCAATCCTCGCGATCTGTACTTTGGTGAGGGCGCTCGCCACGAGGTGAAGAACCTCAAGGGCAAGAAGGCCATCATCGTTTCTGGCGGCAGCTCCATGCGCCGCGGCGGGTTCCTGCAGGACGTCGAGGCCGACCTCAAAGAGGCCGGCATGGAGGTCAAGCTGTTCGAGGGCGTCGAGTCCGATCCGTCCATCGAGACGGTCATGAAGGGCGCCGAGGCCATGCGCGAGTTCGAGCCCGACTGGATTATCGCCATCGGCGGCGGCTCGCCCATCGATGCCGCTAAGGCCATGTGGGTCTTCTACGAGTATCCCGAGGAGTCCTTCGATAACATCATCCAGCCGTTCAGCTTCCCCGAGCTGCGTCAGAAGGCTCATTTCTGCGCCATCTCCTCTACCTCCGGCACCGCTACCGAGGTCACCGCGTTCTCCGTCATTACCGACTACGCCAAGGGCATCAAGTACCCGCTGGCCGACTTCAACATCACCCCTGATGTCGCCATCGTCGACCCCGAGCTCACCTACACCATGCCCGCCAAGCTGTGCGCTCACACCGGCATGGACGCTCTGACCCACTGCATGGAGGCCTACGTTTCCACCTTCGCCTCTATGTTCACCGACGCCAACGCTCTGCACGGCATCCGCGAGATCGTCGAGTGGCTGCCCAAGTCCTATGCTGGCGACCATGAGGCCCGTCAGCACATGCACGAGGCTCAGTGCATCGCCGGTATCGCCTTCTCCTCGGGCCTGCTGGGCATCGTTCACTCCATGGCTCACAAGACCGGTGCTGCCTTCGAGAACGGCCACATCATCCACGGTGCTGCTAACGCCATGTACCTGGGCAAGGTCATCCAGTGGAACTCCAAGGACCCGCGTGCTGCCGAGCGTTACGCTTACGTGGCCAAGGAGATCCTGCACCTTCCCGGCGAGACCAACGAGGAGCTCATCGCTGCGCTCGTCCAGAAGATTCGCGACCTCAACGACCAGCTCAACATTCCGCAGTCCATCAAGGATTACGCGAATGGTGGCGTGAAGGTCGACGCCGAGAACCCGCAGATGGTTTCCGAGGAGGAGTTCCTCGCCAAGCTGCCCGAGATTGCCGCGAACGCTGAGCAGGACGCCTGCACGCCCGAGAACCCGCGTGAGACCAAGGCTGCCGACTTCGAGAAGATTCTCAAGGCCTGCTACTACGACACCGATATCGATTTCTAATCGACTCTTGTTATCGTAACGAGGGGCTCCGCACGTATCCGTACGGAGCCCCTTTCTTTTTTCTTTTAGAGAATGGGATAGTTATGGCTGCAATTTTCAATAGCCCCAGCAAGTACATCCAGGGTCCGGACGAGCTCGCCAAGCTCGGCTCCTATGTCGAGCCGCTCGGCGCTAAGGCCCTCGTCATCGTGACGCCTTCGGGCAAGAAGCGCGTCGGTGCCAAGATCGAGGGCGGCTTTGCCGAGGCCAAGGCCGAGCTGCTGTTTGAGGACTTTAACGGCGAGTGCTCCAAGGGCGAGGTCGATCGCCTGGTTGCGCTCGCGCACGACAACGGTTGCGACATCATCGTCGGTGTCGGTGGCGGCAAGATCCTCGACACCGCCAAGGCCGTTGCCTACTACCTGGAGTCCCCGGTTATCATTTGCCCCACCATCGCCTCGACCGATGCACCGTGCTCGGCACTTTCGGTGCTCTACACCGATGACGGCCAGTTCGATAAGTACCTGTTCCTTAAGGCAAACCCCAACATTGTCCTGATGGATACGACGGTTATCGCGGCGAGCCCGGTGCGCCTGACGGTTTCCGGTATGGGCGATGCGCTCGCAACCTACTTTGAGGCCCAGGCAACGCACGATGCCGACGGTGGCACTTGCGCCGGCGGCAAGGGCGGTATGGCTGGTCTGGCGCTCGCCAAGCTCTGCTACGAGACGCTTATGGCCGATGGCGTCAAGGCCAAGGTCGCGCTGGAGAAGGGTGCGCTCACGCCTGCCGTTGAGCATATCATCGAGGCCAATACGCTGCTTTCCGGCATTGGCTTTGAGAGCTCGGGCCTTGCTGCTGCTCATGCCATCCACAATGGCCTGACGATGCTGCCTGAGTGCCATGGAATGTATCACGGCGAGAAGGTCGCCTTTGGCACCATCGTCCAGCTGGTACTCGAGGATGCCCCGACCGAGAAGCTCGAGGAAGTCTTGGGCTTCTGCATTGAGCTGGGCCTGCCGGTTACGATGAAGGAACTTGGCGTTGCCGAGCTTACGCGCGAGCAGGCCATGATTGTTGCCGAGGCCGCCTGCGCGCCCGATGACACCATGTGCAACATGCCGTTTGAGGTGACGCCCGAGATGGTCGCAAACGCCATCCTGGGTGCCGACGCGCTGGGCCACTACTATCTCATGGATGAGTAAACTAAGGTAAGGAAGGGGCAAAGCCAGCAGACGGCTTTGCCCCTTTTTGCTATGGTGCAAAGGGGGCAGGTTACTTTGCACCAATCGTTGTTTGATGAAGGGCGGATTCTCGTATGGCGCTTCCTATGGTTTACGGCGGTCCCGGTCGGTATGTTCAGGGGCCGGGCGAACTTTCGCGTCAGGGCAGGTATTTGTCATGGTTGGGCTGCGCTGCCTATGTCTTGTTTGACCAGGGCACCGAGGATCGGCTGTGCAGGCAGATCGTCGATGGATTTCTGGACGAAGATCTAAGCGAGCCGTTCTTTAAGATTTATGACGGTCCGTGTACGGAAGATGCCGTTGTCGAAATGGCCAAGGAAGCCCGGGCCGAGTATTGCGACATGGTGGTGGGTATTGGCGGCGGCAAGATGCTCGATATCGCCAAGGCAGTAGCGTTTTATGCCGAGTTGCCGTTGTGCGTATGCCCCACGGCGGCTTCGATGGACGGTCCGTGCAGTGCGATTTCGGTGCTGTATCACGAGGATGGGTCGTTCGACCGCTACCTGATGCTCGAGAAGAATCCAGACCTGGTCGTGGTCGATACCAACGTGGTCGCGGCGGCCCCACTGCGTATGACGGTTGCTGGTATGGGCGATGCGCTGGCAACGTACTTCGAGGCGCGTTCGTGCGCCGCGGCGCACGGCGCCAACGAGCACGGTGGCGCGCCGGGGCACTTGGCCCTGGTCGCGGCACGTTCCTGCTACGACACGCTCATGGAATGCGGTGTCGCTGCCAAGCGCGATCTCAAAAAGGGCCGTACATCGCCGGCGGTTGAGCGTCTGATCGAGTGCAATATTCTGCTCTCGGGCGTCGGTTTTGAGAGTGGTGGCTTGGCGTTGGCGCATGCCATCGCCAACGGTCTGACGATCCTGCCCGAGTGCAAGGCCATGCATGGTGAGGCCGTGGCATTTGGTCTGGTGGTGCAGCTGCGCCTGGAGCGTGAGCCCGAGCTTGATCAGGTGCTCGAGTTTTGCCAGCGCGTCGGTCTGCCGACGACGCTTGAGGAGCTGGGGCTTGGTGAGATTACCGATGCCGATTTGCTGAGCGTTGCCGACGCAACTTTTAAGAACGAGCGCAACATGGCCAACGAACAGGCAAAGGTGACTAGGCAAAAGCTCGTGCAGCTCATGCGCGAGGCATAGTTTGGCGCTTGATTGACCTTGTGCAATCGAGGCGGCGATAGGCCATGGGCTATTTGCCGCAAAGATGCGCCGCGTGAAATTTGCCCGAGGTGTGGACCGATAGCGTATTATTATCTCTTGCTTGTTTGCACTGCTCAGGGAGGGGCCGCGCATGGCGCAGGAACACGATCTGTTTGATGACATTATCGAGATCAGCAAGGGTTTCGACTTTCTTAAAAACCCGCTTGGCGGCGTGACCGATGCACTCGATCCGTCGGCGCTGCAGTGGAATCCTGCCGACTACAAGGAGCGTCCGCGCGGAAACACCATTCCGTGCTTGACCTGCAAAAACGAGAAGAGCGGCTGCACCGCGTGCATGGATGTGTGCCCGGTCAACGCCATCGAGGTCGAGGAAGACGCCATTGAGATCCTCGACTCCTGTCGCAAGTGCGGCCTGTGCGCCGCCGCCTGTCCGACGGAGGCGATCATCTCGCCGCGCCTGGCGCCCAAAAACCTTTACGACGACATTGTCTCGGCAGCTACGAGCCACGAGACCGCCTACGTTACCTGCACGCGCGCCCTCAAGCGCATGCCGCGCGAGAACGAGGTCGTCGTTGCCTGTGTGGGCGATATTACTGCCGAGACCTGGTTCTCGGTGCTGGCCGACTATCCCAACGTGAGCGTCTACCTGCCACTGGGCGTGTGCGATAAGTGCCGCAACACCGGTGGCGAGGATATTCTGGGCGAGGCCATCGCTACTGCCGAGGAGTGGGCCGGTACGGGCATGGGCCTGGAGGTCGACCCCAAGAGCCTCAAGTGCCATAAGCGCCGCGAGTACGAGCGCAAGGAGTACATGGATAAGATTGCCCGTACAACGGGCCTGACGGTGACCAAGCTCAATCCTGCGACGGCTGCGCTGGCTTCGGTGACGCAGAAGTTGAAGGCCCGCCGTCACCAGATCACGCAGCTCGAGCGTACGCTCAACACCATGTGCGGCACCACGACGACTAAGCGTCGCCGTTCGCTCACGCACGGGCGGCAGCTGGTGCTCTCGACGCTGCAGAACCACCCCGAGCTTGCCCAGAATATGCAGGTGAGCACACCGGAATGCGATTTCGACAAGTGCACGTCGTGCGGCGAGTGCGTCAACGTGTGCCCCACGTTTGCCTGCGATTTGGTGGGAAGCGGTCGCTTTGCACTGGAGTCCACGTATTGCCTAGGTTGCGGAGCCTGCGTCAAGGTGTGCCCCGAGCATGCGCTCAAGCTGGTCGAGCACGATGCGTCCAATCTGGTCGTTGTCGACCCCGAGGCCGAGGAAAAGGCCGCTCAGAAGGCCAAGGCCCACGAGGAGGCCGAGAAGGTCAAGGCCGAGGCAAAGGAAAAGCTCAACAAGATGCTCGACCAAGTGGAAAAGCTCGCGGACTAGCTAAACGAGCGTAAATGATGACCGGTGGGACAGGTACTGCCCCGCCGGTCAAAAAAGTTGCGGTGGGATAGTTCCTGTTTTGCCCTTAAGCTGGCCATTCTAGGAACTATCCCACCGCAACTAATAGATGGTTAGCTCATACTGCTCTGATGGGTCTCGCTGCCGTTATTGCGGCGGGTGACCGTTTCGTGGAGTAAAAAGAAGCTGGGAACCTGCTTTGTCTCGGTGTATTCCATAAGGATGCCGTCGGCGTTGTAGGTCTGTCCGCGTACAACGGCGAGTGCGTTAAAGTCGTCGAGATCGAGCACGCGTGCATCCTCGGGCGTGGGATGCTCAATCGTTACATCGCGTTTGCCCGTGGCAATCTTAATGCCAAGGCCTTCTTCGATGTAACGATAGATCGAGTCGTTGACAATCTCGGGTGTCAGCCCCGGTACCTGTGAGCTTAGGTAATAGGAGTCGTCGGAGCACACGGCCCGTCCGTCTGCATAACGGATGCGTTTGGCACGCGTGAGCTCACAGCCTTCAGGAAACCCGGTAATCTTGGAGAGCGCCTTGTTACAGACGAGGAGCTCAAAGACAGTGGTAACCGTTTTGAGCTCAAAGCCTCGACTGGCTGCGATTTCCTTAAAGGTCTCGAGTCCGCCGCCACCACGACTCTTCTCGTCACTGATGTTGCGAATGACGCGCATCCCTTTGCCTTGCTGGGGAAGCACGTAACCATCTGCCGCAAGCATCGAGATGGCGCGACGGACCGTCATGCGCGAGCAGTCAAACAGCTGCGTGAGCTCAGTCTCCGAAGGCAGATAGCTCTGATAGGCGTATGTGCCGTCGTCAATCGACTGCTTCACGTTGTCATAAATAGTTTGGAAGATGGCTCGCGCCATGACGGTCTCCTAGAGCTGGGTGCGTGAACGACGGATGAGGGCCGCCCACGCAGGTGTCAATCGATTTACTTGCTGGGGTCGATTATATATTTGCCCATGGCACGCAGGGCCGGGTCTGACAGGATGGCGCCGAGTTCATCGAGGGAGGCTACCTTTGCGACCATCGAGGATACGTCGAGCCTGCCAGAGTCGATGAGCTCGAGCGCGCGACGCTGTGTGTAAGGGTTGATGTAGGACGAGGTGAGCACGAGCTCCTTCTGGAAGACCTCGAAGGGCTTGACGGTGATTGTCTCATCGGGCTTGGTGAGGCCGAACATCATGACCGTAGCCTTGTGGCCGGCGATCTGGATGGCCTGCTCAATGGTGACGGGCTTGCCGACGCATTCGATTACAACGTCGACGTTGCCGACGCCCTCCTGCTTCAGGCGGGCCGGGACGTTCTCGTGGATGGAATCAATTGCCAGGTCGGCGCCGAGTTTGAGCGCAACCTCGCGCTTGCCTTCGACAGGCTCGAGCAAGACAACCTTGGTGGCGCCGGCGTTTTTGGCGAGCTGCATCATGAGCAGACCGATCATGCCACCGCCGATAACGACAACTGTGCTGCCGGGCTTGATGTTGCACATATCGATGCCGTGCAGACAGCAGGCGACGGGCTCGGTCATAGCACCCTGCTCAAAGCTGGTGTGATCGCCCAACTTGTAGACTTGCTGCATATCGACGGAGCAGTACTCGGCAAAGCCGCCGTTAACGGTGGTGCCGTAACCGGTCATATGCTCGCAGTAGTGGTTGATTCCGTCGCGGCAGGGTTCACAGCAGCCGCAGGGATGGTTTGGGTCGATGCACACGCGATCGCCCGGTTTAAAGCCGGCGACGTCGCTGCCCACGGCCTCGACAACGCCGGCAAACTCATGACCAAGGATCGTGGGCGGGGTAACGTCGGCTGCACCCTTGTCACCTTCATAGATATGAACGTCGGTACCGCAGACGCCGCAAGCTTTGACGTTGATCAGAACGTCGCGCCTGCCCACGGCCGGCTTTGCCGATTCCTCGACTCTGAGGTCGTGCTTTCCATAGAAGACCGCGCTTTTCATGGTGACTCCTTAACGTGGCGGTGAATGTTGTAATGAAGTATAGGCATGTATATAGATATAGACAAGCACATCTAGACAAGTAGAAAAGAAATTTAAAATGCAGCCATCAGCTATGTCAGATTTAGCAGGCGAAATACTGGACATATACCGTTTACGGCCAATAATCAACCGTTTACCGACCGCAGTCTTTATGCTAACTTGTCTAGATAAGTGATGTGATAAAACGTAAGTGCAAGAAGTCAGGGACACGGGCCCACCCGTCCTATTGCACGAGGTACACGCAAACGGCGCGTCTGCGGTCTCGAGTGAAGCCAAAACCGCAGCGCTCCGAATGAAGAGAGGGGGATTCCCCGTCATGATGCAAAAGATACAACGTTTCGGCGGTGCAATGTACACGCCTGCAATTCTTTTCGCATTTTCCGGAATCGTCGTCGGCCTGGGTACGTTGTTTACCACCGAGGCGATCTTTGGCGAGATGGCCACAGCGGGTCATCTTTGGTTTGATTGCTGGAATGTGCTGCTCCAGGGTGGTTGGACGCTCTTTAACCAGATGCCGTTGCTGTTTTGCGTAGCGTTGCCAATCTCGCTCGCGAACAAGCAGAACGCTCGCTGCTGCATGGAGGCTTTGGCCATCTACCTTACCTTCAACTACTTTGTAAGCACAATCTTGGGGCAGTGGGGCCCTGTCTTTGGGGTCGACTACTCTGTCGAGGCGGGCAGCGGTACTGGTCTTGCCACTATCGCAAGCATCAAAACGCTTGATATGGGCATCATGGGCGCGCTTATCATTTCTGGTATCGCCACGATGCTTCACAACAAGTACTTCGACACCGAGCTTCCTGAGTGGCTGGGCGTGTTCTCGGGCTCCGTATTCATTTATATGATCGGTTTCTTCGTTATGGTTCCGGTCGCTCTTATCGCCTGCCTGGTGTGGCCGCATGTTCAGGCTGCTATCTCCGCCTTCCAGGGATTCATCCTTTCCGCCGGTACGTTTGGCGTGGGCGTCTTTGCTTTCTTCGAGCGCGTGTTGATTCCTACAGGCCTGCACCACTTTATCTATACGCCGTTCTATTATGACAACGCGGCGGTCAACGGCGGCATCTTTGCTGCTTGGGCCAACATCCTGCCCCAACTGGCTGCCGATCCGAGCATTGCTCTTAAGGATGCCGCACCCTGGGCTGCCTATACCTGCCCTGGTTGGACTAAAGTCTTCGGCTCGCTTGGCGTCGCCATTGCGTTCTATATGACCGCCAAACCCGAGCGCAAGCAGCGCGTCAAGGCTCTGCTCATTCCCGTCACCCTTACCGCTATGCTTTGCGGTATTACCGAGCCGCTTGACTTCACCTTCCTGTTCATCGCGCCCGGCCTGTTCGTCGTCCACTGCGTGCTCGGAGCGCTCGGCTGCATGGCTCAAAACCTCCTTGGCGTCGTGGGCATCTTCGACGGCGGCATCATCTCGATGCTCTCGTGGGACTGGCTGCCCCTTTGGGCCGCACACGGTCTGCAGTACGCCATCTCCATCCTTGTCGGTCTGTGCTTTACCGCCCTTTGGGTCGTGGTTTTCCGTTTCCTGATCGTCAAGTTCGACTTTAAGACCCCCGGTCGTGAGGATGACGATGTTGAGGTCGAGCTCAAGTCCAAGGCCGACTACAAGCAAAAGCAGGGCGGTGCTGCTGCTGGCAAATCGGTCGCCCAGAATAAAGATGATGAGCGCTTGGTGCTTGCCGAGAACATCCTCGATCTGCTCGGTGGCACGGATAACATCATCGATGTAACTAACTGCGCTACCCGTCTGCGCGTTAACGTCAAGGACAAGAGCGTCGTTGCACCCGAGGCTTCCTTCAAGGCGATCGGTACGCATGGCTTGGTGGTCCAAGGTCAGTCGATCCAGGTCATCATCGGCCTTACCGTCCCGCAGGTTCGCGAGAAGTTCGAGAGTCTTCTGAAGTTCGAGAGTCTTCTGTAAAACATCGTCCATCGAAACAATCGGCCTTGCGAGCCGGTATGCACCGCAAGGCCGATTCTAGAGATAAAAAACTCCACTTCTAGGTAACAATTCCAAACCGTGCAGGCCGCGTACGGGGATGGATTGAGCAAGCGGCCAGAATGAGGAGGACATCATGTCCAAGAAAAACTATGCCGTGACCATTGCCGGCGGTGGCTCTACCTTCACCCCGGGCATCGCTCTGATGCTGCTTGAGGAGCGCGACCGCTTCCCGGTCAACAAGGTGACCTTCTACGACAACAACGCCGAGCGCCAGGAGACCGTGGCCAAGGCCTGCGAGATCTACTTCCACGAGAACGCCCCCGAGGTTGAGTTCAACTACACCACCGATCCCGAGACCGCATTCACCGGGACCGACTTCGTCCTTGCTCACATCCGCGTCGGCCTGTACGCTATGCGCGAGCTCGACGAGAAGATCCCCCTCAAGTACGGCTGCGTTGGTCAGGAGACCTGCGGCGCTGGCGGCATCGCCTACGGTATGCGCTCCATCGGCGGTGTCATCGAGATCCTGGACTACATGGAGAAGTACAGCCCCAACGCCTGGATGCTCAACTACTCCAACCCCGCGGCCATCGTCGCCGAGGCCTGCCGCGTGCTGCGCCCCAACAGCCGCATCATCAACATCTGCGACATGCCGATCGACCTCATGGATAAGATGAGCCGTATGTGCGGCATCAAGGATCGTCGCGAGCTGCAGTACAGCTACTACGGCCTCAACCACTTTGGTTGGTGGAGCAAGATCTACGACAAGGAGGGTAACGACCTCATGCCGCAGATCAAGGAGCACATGGCAAAGAACGGCTACTTGGACGGCATTGAGCACGAGGCCGGTAAGGAGCAGCACGTCGAGGAGAGCTGGATTCACACCTTCGGCAAGGCCAAGGATGTCTATGCTGTCGATCCCGAGACGATTCCCAACACCTACCTCAAGTATTACCTGTACCCGGACTATGTTGTCGAGACGTCTGACCCCAACTACACTCGCGCCAATGAGGTTATGGACGGCCGCGAGAAGAAGGTCTTTGGCGCTTGCCGCGACATCATCGCCAAGGGTACTGCCAAGGACGGCGGCTTTGAGCCCGACGTACACGCCAACTACATCGTCGACCTTGCCTGCGCACTGGCCGAGAATACGCTCGAGCGCTTCCTGCTGATTGTCCCCAACGATGGCGCTGTGCCCAACTTCGACCCGACGGCCATGGTCGAGGTGCCTTGCATCGTTGGCTCCAACGGCTTTGAGAAGATCTGCCAGGGCCCGATCCCGCAGTTCCAGAAGGGCCTGATGGAGCAGCAGGTTTCCGTCGAGAAGCTCGTTGTCCAGGCTTGGGTCGAGGGCAGCTACCAGAAGCTCTGGCAGGCACTCACGCTCTCCAAGACCATTCCTTCGGCGAGCGTTGCCAAGCAGATCCTGGACGAGCTCATCGAGGCCAACAAGGATTTCTGGCCCGAGCTTAAGTAAGGACTGCTGTCTCGAACTCTCACGCATCTCTGCTTCATTTGCGCCGCCGCGGTGTCCGGATTCGCCCGGATGCTGCGGCGGCGCTATACTTATGCAGTTTGAAGTACCTGTATCAAAAGGAGCTGTCGTGTCCCTTTCCATCGGTATCGTGGGCCTGCCCAACGTGGGCAAGTCGACGCTGTTCACCGCGCTTACCAAAAAGACCGGCCTTGCCGCCAACTACCCGTTTGCCACGATCGACCCCAACGTGGGTATCGTCGACGTGCCCGATAGCCGCCTGCAAAAGCTCGCCGACATCGTCAACCCGGGTCGCATTGTGCCGGCAACGGTCGAGTTCGTCGACATCGCAGGTCTGGTGAAGGGCGCTAACGAGGGCGAGGGTCTGGGCAACCAGTTCTTGGCAAACATCCGCGAGACCGACGCCATCTGCGAGGTCGTTCGCTACTTTAAGGATCCCAACGTTATGCGCGAAGTGGGCCGCACCGGCGAGTTCGTCGACCCCGCCGGTGACGCCGACACCATCATGACCGAGCTCATCCTGGCCGACATGGGTACGCTCGAGAAGCAACTGCCCAAGCTCGAGAAGGAGGCCAAGCGCGACAAGGAGCTCATGCCCAAGTTCGAGGTCGCCAAGCGCCTACTCGCCTGGCTCAACGAGGGTAAGCGCGCCGCGTCCATGGAGATGACCGACGAGGAGCGTGCTGCCGCCAAGGGTCTGTTCCTGCTCACCATGAAGCCCATCCTGTATGTGGCCAACGTGGACGAGGATATGCTCAACGACGACCTGGCGCCCATCGACGGCGTCAAGCCGCTGCCGATCTGCGCCAAGATCGAGGCCGAGCTTTCCGAGCTCGATCCCGAGGACGCCGCCGACTACCTGGAGAGCCTGGGCCTGGAGCAGCCCGGTCTGGACGTGCTCGCGCAGGCAGCCTACAAGCTGCTCGGCCTGCAGTCGTTCTTTACGGCTGGCGAGATGGAGGTCAAGGCCTGGACGGTGCGTCAGGGTGCGACCGCTCCGCAGGCTGCCGGTGTCATCCACACCGACTTTGAGCGCGGCTTTATTAAGGCCGAGGTCATTGGCTACGACGACTACATCGAGCTCGGTGGCGAGCAGGGCGCCAAGGCCGCCGGCAAGCTGCGTATCGAGGGCAAAGAGTATGTCATGGCCGATGGCGACGTCGTGCACTTCCGCTTTAACGTGTAAGGACGACGCATATGTTTAAATACGGCAAAAAAGCTGGCTACATGGGTATTGCGTTGCTCGTGCTTGCGGTGATTCCGCTGGTGGTTGCAGCGTGTGTTATCCCCAACATTGGCCCCGAGGTGGCAACGAAGTTTAACGCCGCCGGCGAGGTGACGCGCTGGGGCAAGAGCTACGAGCTGCTGGCACTGCCGGTGCTCAACCTGCTGCTGAGCGTGGCGACGTACTTTACGGCAGGACGTCAGGCTAAAAACAATGATGACTCCGCCGCCATGGCGCGCATCGTGTGCGAGCGCTACCTGCGCAACGGTTGCATCACTGGTGTGTTCCTCAACGTGATCAACGTTTACTTTATGTACTCGGCTATTACCGGAACGGGCTTTGGCTTTGGTTTCTAGCTTGTCCTTTTAGTCAACGAGCCTGCACGCATATTCAATGGCTGCTGCGAGGCCGCCGCTCGATCGTGGTTTAAAGACCATGTCGGCGGCGGCCTCGTTTTCGTATCCGGCGCCGCGAAGGGTGAGCGCGGTACCGGCTTCCAGGAGAAGGGGCAGACCGCGTTGGCTGGTTGCGATTACGGCAGCCTGATTGAGCGAGCAGCTGTGCGCTTGGCATTGGATGGCAAGTTCGCCTTGCGCCGGGCAAGGGACCAGAACGGCGGCTACGCGACTTGATAGCAATGCAAATGCTGTGCGCTCATCGGGCGAAAGACATTCTGCTTCAACGACGACGAGCTTGGGCGGTGCGCTGTTTGTGCGAAGCGTGGCTCGGTACGTGCGGACCGAAGAACCCGACATAGAAAACTCCTGTGTATTCGGCAAAACGTAAACTATAGTTTACGTTTATGTTCGGCTCCATTTCAAACTCGTCTGCATGGACGAACGTGCTAAACAGATTCTTGGCAGGCGGGTCGAAGAGACACGCAGGGACCTTGGTATCTCCAAGGTTGATTTTTGTGTGGCGACAGGAATCAGCCGACCCTACCTCGACCGAATCGAAGATGGGACGGCAAATTTCACGCTCAAGGTTCTATTTAAGATCGCGCCCGCCCTTGGCATGACGGTGTCAGAGCTTCTCGAGGGTATCGAATAGGGCGTTCCCCCGCTGTATTTGACGCTCTTTGGGCGGGTCCCCCTGGTTGCGATGTGCAAAATCGCGAGTATTCAGCACCTGTTCAGCCGTAGATGGTAGCCCGAGCGGCTG
This sequence comes from uncultured Collinsella sp., assembly GCA_900546825.1. Lineage (GTDB taxonomy): Bacteria > Actinomycetota > Coriobacteriia > Coriobacteriales > Coriobacteriaceae > Collinsella. The sequence continues at coordinate 26,755 of UREE01000014.1, forward strand.
GCGTTGCCTTTTTAACAGTAGTTAATCCACGCGCTAAATAAAAATGAGGAATAAATATTTACTAGACGGCCCGTTCGTCCTAAAAGTTTGTCTAACAATCAGCCGATTCTGCGCCTCCGGCGGAGAAATTGCAGAATACTCCGATTTTTGCACGGCCCGAGGGGGACCACCTGTCGTTTGAGGCTGCGATAAGTGGAACTGCCTTGGGGATTACACCATCGGGATGCGGTCGTGGTTGACCTGGCTGTAGAACAAGCGCTGGATTTCGGCGGCATCGCGTGACTGGCCGAGTGCCCACATGGTTTTGGCCACGAGCGTCTCGGTTGTCATATCGTCGCCGCGCAGAATGCCCGGATGATCGGCGTAAGCACGGCCGACCTCATAAACGCCCAGATCGAGGCCCTCTTCGGGGACCTGCGTAGTCATAACGACGGTGCGGCCCGAATCGACCCAGCGGAAAATTGCCTCTTGGAACGACTCGCCCGACTCACCAAACTCGGGGATACCGCCAATGCCAAAGGTCTCCAGAATCACGGCGTCGTAGCTATCGGCAAGGGCGTCGAGGATGCCCGGGTTTACGCCGGGCGTAAGCTTGAGTACAAATACGCGCGGGTCGATGCTGTCGTAGAAACGAACCGGGTTCTCGTTCTGGTGAGTGCCATGGAGTCCGTTGCGAACGATGCGGTCGTTGCGGATATAGGCAATGGGCGGATAGTTGACGCTAATGAACGCGTTAAAGCTCATGGTACGCTGCTTGCGGGCGCGCGTGCCGGCAATGGCGACGCCGCCAAACACAATCGAGACATCGTGCGAGTGCTCGTCGAGCGCATAGAGCAGGCTCTGGTACAGGTTGAGCTTGGCGTCGGTAAAGGGATTGCCCATGGGCTTTTGCGAGCCGGTGAGCACGATGGGCTTGGGGCTGTCCTGAATCAGGTAGGAAAGCGCTGCCGCGGTGTAGCTCATGGTGTCGGTGCCGTGCAGAATCACGAAGCCGTCGTGGTCGGCATAACCCTCGACGATGACGTCGCGGATACGCATCCAGTCACTGGGGCGCATATTGGTGCTGTCGATGTTCATGGGCTGCACGACGTCGAGCTCGCAGAGCCCCGAGATCTCGGGGACGCTCTGGGCGAGCTCCTCACCGGTCAGGGCGGGGGAGAGGCCGTTGCCGTCCTCGGTCGATGCGATGGTGCCGCCCGTGGCGATGAGAAGGATGCGCTTCATGCTGGTATTCCTATCGTATTTGCCGCCGCAGAGGCGGAGTCGTTCGGCAGTATTGTGGCACAGGGCGTCCAATGTTCAAACGTATTACATCATCTGCAACGTTTGGTAACACTTCAATTGCCGTCAAATAGGGCTCCGGTCGTGCGTTTGCCGTGCGCTGATGGCTGCGAGGGACGAGAAACCCCATATAACGTGTACACTATGAAAGTTATTTTCGTTCATTCACGCGGGTGGGCACCGGCTCCCCGCCAACAAGAGGGGGAAACCATGGATCAAAAGGCTTCCGCAAAGGTCCTCGTACTCGACTTTGGTGCGCAGTACGGTCAGCTCATTGCCCGTCGCGTCCGCGACCTCAACGTGTATTCCGAGATCGTTCCCTGCGACATCTCGGCCGATGAGATTCGCGAGATGAACGCCTCTGCGCTCATCCTTTCTGGCGGCCCGGCCTCCGTGTATGCTGAGGACGCTCCATCCATCGATCCTGCCATCTTTGACCTGGGCCTTCCCGTCCTGGGCTTTTGCTACGGCCATCAGATCACGGCCGTGACGCTCGGCGGCAAGGTCGGCCACTCCGAGGTGGGCGAGTACGGCCGCGCCACCATCACGCGCACGGCCGGCGCCAAGCTCTTTAACTCCACGCCCATGGAGCAGACCGTGTGGATGAGCCACCGCGACGCCGTGTCCGAGGTGCCCGAGGGCTTTACCGTTACCGCCAGCACCGACGTGTGCCCGGTTGCCGCCATGGAGTGCGTCGAGCGCAAGATTTTCACCACGCAGTTCCACCCCGAGGTCAAGCACTCCGAGTACGGTCAGCAGCTGCTGAGCAACTTCCTGTTTGAGATCTGCGGCCTGGAGCCCAACTGGAGCATGGACAACCTGGTCGAGACCATGACGGCCGAGTTCCGCGAGAAGGTCGGCGACGACCGCGTGATTCTGGCCCTGTCCGGTGGCGTCGACTCCTCCGTCGTGGCTGCGCTGGGCGCTCGCGCCGTGGGCAAGCAGATGACCTGCGTGTTCATCAACCACGGTCTGCTGCGCAAGGGCGAGCCCGAGCAGGTGGAGGAGGTCTTCACCAAACAGTTTGACGTCGACTTTATCCACGTCCACGCCGAGGACCGTTATGCCGAGCTTCTGGCCGGCGTGACCGAGCCCGAGGAGAAGCGCCGCATCATCGGTACGCAGTTCTGGAAAGAGTTCTTCGCCGTGGCGCAGCAGCTCGAGACCGATGGCAAGCCGGTCAAGTACCTGGCTCAGGGCACCATCTACCCCGACATCATCGAGTCCGGCGCTCGCAAGACGGGCGGCAAGACGGCTACCATCAAGAGCCACCACAACCTGATTCCGTTCCCCGAGGGCGTGCACTTCGACCTTATTGAGCCGCTCGACCACTTCTTTAAGGACGAGGTCCGCGCACTTGGTCTGGCGCTGGGCCTGCCGGGCCATATCGTGTTCCGCCAGCCTTTCCCGGGCCCGGGTCTTGCCATCCGCATCATTGGTGCGGTCGACAAGGAGAAGCTCGAGATCCTCAAGAACGCCGACGCCATCGTGCGCGAGGAGCTCGATGCCTACAACCAGCGACTGTTTGAACAGACCGGCGAGCGCAACTCCGAGCACAGCTGCTGGCAGTACTTTGCGGTCCTGCCCGACATTAAGTCCGTCGGCGTTATGGGCGACGAGCGCACCTATCAGCGCCCGATCATCCTGCGCGCCGTCGAGTCCAGTGATGCCATGACCGCCGACTGGGCCAAGCTGCCCTACGACGTTCTGGCCCGCATCTCCGGTCGTATCGTGGCCGAGGTTCCCGGTGCCAACCGCGTGTGCTACGACATCACGTCCAAGCCGCCGGCGACCATCGAGTGGGAGTAGGCTGACAGGGTTCTGACCTGCTCTTTTGAGTGCTGCACTGTACTCCTGAGTTTCGTTTCGTACGAGAGTTATGGCAAAGCCACCAGCGACATTGGTGAGTAAATCCGATTATCGAGCCTCCGTTCCCGCGTTGGAACGGAGGCTTTTTCTTTGTCGTTATTCCCTTTTACCTGCGATTTCGCTATTTACTCCCCGCATTTCAAGATGGCAAAGCACTGGGCGGTATTAGGAGGAACGGGAGTAAGGATTCATCCCAAGTGAGTAGACGCGCGGTTTTGTCCCCGAGGGCGAAGCGGGGCCGTTTCGGGGCCCGTGAAACTCAAATCGAACTCAATGGGCATTTTTGCGGTCTCCGCACGGCGTTACCCCAGGTGGTTGATGGGGAGTAAAGAATCTCGCTGACTCGATGAAAACAGGAGTAATCAGGGAAAATGCCGCGGCACACGGCAGTACGCCGCGGCTATGTCGGATTCCTCCGAGCCGGCTGGTATGGGCAGCTCCACGCGGCCCACCAGCGCTCGTATGGGAAGCGCGGCGCCGGCCGCCGGGTCGTAAGCGCCATAACTGCCGCGTAGGGTACCCGAAGACTTCCTAGGAGGTCTCCTGGAGGAGTCCTAGGAAGTCTTCGGTTTCTAAGCGTGGTGATGGCGCAATCGCCATATGAGCAGGCACGGGTGATTGATGCCGGCGACGATATGCAGACCCGCGGGAATCTACGCCCGGCGCTTCCTCGGCTCGGGCAGCTCCTGAAGCACGCCCTCCACGATGGTGCGCACGGCGGCTTTGCCCTCCACGTCCACGAGCAGCATCTCCGCAGCGCCCTCGTAGGGCACGGCGTTCGTCGCGAGCAGCGCGCGCGAGGACTCCGTGCTCTTCACCAGAAAGCGGTCGTCGTAGACGCCGCCGAAGAGCTTGCCCGACGCATAGAGCAGATACTCGCCCATCATCTTCCGATGCGAGACCTCCGGCACGTCGGCCAGCAGGTCGAGGACGTATTCCAGGTATTCTGCGCTTGACGCCATGCGATGCCCCTCCCTTAATTGACCCAGGTATCGCCCGTCTCCTATAGCGAGTGAATATAAAAATAGGGCAGAGTCGCTTGCGCAAGTCCGCCCCTAAAACCGTGAAGGTTTTGCTATCTGCAGGCTATTCTACCAACCCGAGCGATTCTGTCAACCTGCGAAGGAACTCGAGCGCGGAGCGAGCTGCGGCGTCGGGCCCCTTGTCGGGCAGCGCCTCGGTTTCGCCGTCGGCCCTGGCGAACATCTCGGCGAGCTCGGATGCGGCGCGCGAGCGCGAGGAGCCCTCGGGTACCAAGCCGGAGTGCGCCACGAGCACGGTCGCGACCTCCTGCATGGCCGTGTTCCCCATCCACTTCCTCCTGGTCGCCTTGGGAATTCCCACGGCGGCGACCCTTCGGGAGACGCCGCTGGACGCCGAGCCCCGGGCGGCGCCCCTCTCGGCGAAGCAGTTGATCAGGCACGAGCCGTGCGCGGCGCAGTTGCGGACGGACTTCACGCGCTTGAGGTCGTAGTGGGAGGCCTCGAGGCGCCTGTCGCCCCATCGCCTGGCGCAGAAGCGCACGAAGTCGATGAGGGTGCCGAACGAGGTGAGCTCAAGGAAGGCCCAGGCAGGCATGTCGCCGGAGTACTTCGCGTAGAGGCTCGAGCTGTAGGGGCTGCGGCCGCTCATCTTGAGCTCGCGCAGGCGGTACTCCCTGTTTGCAGTGGTAAGCGATGCCATGTAGTCGGCCACGATGGCGTAGCCGTCCTCTCCGCGGTCCTCCATCTCGCGAAGCAGTGTCACCTTCTGGAAGTGCTCGATGTCGAGCGTCATGCCGAGCAGGGCGTGGCGTAGCTCCTGGTCGAGCGCCGCGAGCAGGCGCAGCTGGCCGAAGTCGAGGTCTACGTAGCGGCCGTCGCGCGGGCCTCCCTCGTATTTCGAGAAGAGTTTGCGGTAGGATGCGAGCTTGAAGTAGTTGCACTTGTCACGCAGGTAGTCCTCGGCCTCTTCCTCGGAACACAGCTCGAAGGCTACGCCCTTCTGCTTGAGGTGCTCTATCTGCTGCTCGATCGTGAGGATCGGCTTCCTATCGTGGGGTTCGGCCATGCTCGTTCTCCTGTCATAAAAAGTATTGCCTATTTTACCAGCATGTTCTCGACATTCGGTGGCGGCCTCATCGTCGACTCATGGGCAAGCCGCCTGATACGACTCCCTTTCCCTGCCAGCAGCGCAGTCGCCTGACCTGCGGCTTTGGAATCGCGTTGGAAGCCGCCCGCGACCAATCATTTGCAGTTGTTGCGAGTGGCTTGCGCGTGATGCTGCGGTTGAGTTTCAGAAACGGGCGATTCCGCCCAATCGGGCACCCGAATCATGGCCGGAAGTTCCTTTGGGACAAAAACAAAAACTCAAAGCCCTGAGTTTGAAAATAGTTTTTGAGGTTGTCCCAAATTTTGTCCCCGAAGCCGACGAAACGCGACATCGCGTCATTCGGCGGCACGCGTTCCGTGTCGATGCCGAAAACTGGGTGCAACCGGAATGACGGGACGACAGAACCAAAGCCATCGAGTGGGAGTAGAACATACGTTCTATAAAATAATATAGTATTAGATAGCGGGCACGGTTTCAATCGAATCCGTGTCCGCTGCTGTATGTGTGTCCTTGCACGCCCAATATGTGCCGTAAAAGCCGCCTTCTTCAACGTCAAAGTGAATGGGCTTCATTTTTGCCTTTTAAAATCCAATTTTCACGATTTGCATTTTCATCCCGTTGTCACCGACCCTTGCGAGAAGCCGGAAAAAGCCGCTGACAGAAGGGTCTCTCAAATCGTTGTAACCCAGCATATAGCCGCGACTTGTGACCTGTAGACGGCTGTTCCACGTGCCGATTTCCTTGGCGGCATCCGAAACCGCAAAATATGCCCCCACATCCTTGATTTTTGCAGTCTTAAGCCATGTTTTTGCGATCATCTTTACTGCCGTCCGATTGGCAGCATCAAAGACCAGCACTCCGCCGGGGAAAGCGTCCGCCATCCCCTGCACCAGTTCCCGAACCTGCTCCGTCAGGAAGTAATAGAACACCCCGGAGGCAAAGAACACCGCCCCGCCGGAGGCATCGATCTTGTCAAACCATGCGGGGTCTTTCAGGTCGCAGGGGATGTTTTGCTCCCGCTCCCCGGCGGGCAGCAGCTGCTGCCGCAAGGCAATCACATCCGGGAAGTCCAGATTGTAGATCTTGCATCTACCGTTGTCGCAGGTTCTGCCGGTGTTGTCCAGCCCGCAGCCCAGATTGACCACCGCCGCATTGGGGCGGTCTTTCAGGTAATCCCGCACCTCGAAAGCAAGATCACCCTGTCGCATGGCCACCTCCAGCGCACCAAAGCGCTGCATCAGGCTGCGGGAGTTTTTCTCTGCCTCTGAAAAGTCGTAGTCGATCTGGCCGAGCAGACGAACCGCTGTTTCATCCTTGTAAAGGTTCGGGTACAGCTCCGTACACAGCTTCCGGGAATACAGCGGAAGGATCAGCGTCTCCTGCACGGTGTTTTTCTCAATTTTACATTTCATAGGTTTCTTCCTCAGTGAATAAAAACTGTCATAATTGCCGCCAGCACAGCCGCTATGACCGTCATGCCTAACTCATGTGCAGGATGGATGCAAAAATGCCCGTGCTTGATGCCCTTACTTCCGCGCCGTGACGCAGAGCCACTTTTTCTTTTTGCGTATCTGCACCTCGTGAAAACCCGCCTGCTCCAGATACGCCTTTAATTCAATGTCCTTGTAGATGGTCATGCCGCCGATGATCTGCGTCCACCTCTCGTCCTTGTCCGTATCGCCATTGCTCTCGTTGCAGATGAGAATTGTCCCGCCTGGCTTCAGCGTCCGCCAGACCTCACGGAAGCATCGGGGCAAATCAGGCCAAAAATAGACGGTCTCAAAGGCCGTGGCGGCATCGAAGTAGCTATCCTCAAACACCATATCCGCCACACTGCCTTGCAGAACGGCGCAACGCCCCTCCTGAATTGCAATTCGGTTGAGCTTTCTAGTCTTCTCCACGCTGACGGGCGAATAGTCGACGCCCTTGACGACGCCATGCGGGCATTTTTTCAGCAGCCGTTTTATGTTCGCCCCGCCGCCGCAGCCGCAATCCAGCACCTTGGCATTTGGCGCAAGTCGTAGAAATCGAAGTCCCCACCGCGCCACAGGGCTGTGCCCCAGGTTCATCATGGCAACCATAAGTTTTCCGCCGAGGCCCACGGGCTTGCGGGTGTTTTCAAAGAACGACATCTGGCCCCTCCGATTTCGTGCATTCCGCATAGGTCAACGGGAACGAGGCCTTCAGCACCGCGCTTTTCTGCACCGCCCAGCCGTTTTGACGCAGGAAACGCAGGTATTCCCCGCTTGTCCACCTGCTGTGGAGGGGGAATCCCGCCATACTCATGAAAAAGGCTTTTGCCTTGCCGGAAACCGAGTTCCCCGCGTGGGTGAAGGTTGGCGCGATGAGCACGCCGTCGTCCTTCAGCACCCGCCTGATTTCTTGCAGGGCCTTTTCCGGATGCGGTACTATGTGAAGTGCGTTGGAAACGATCACCACTTCGAAGGACTTCTGCGCATAGGGCAGGCGGAACATATCCTGCACGGAAAAGTGCAGCTTTGCGGATTGATTGTCCCGCTTTGCTTCAAGGATCATCTTTGCAGAGGCGTCCGTAGCCTCGATGCGCGCCGCCGCATCCACGACGCTCTTTGCGATAAGCCCCGTGCCGGTGGCAACCTCCAGCACGGTCTTTGCTTTCACCACCGGCCGGATCAGCCCATACATCTTCTCATACGCCGCCCGGTCGTTTCGCATGAAACGGTCATACCGACCGGCGTTCTTTTCCCAGAAACCCTCGCGTTCGTGCATGGCTGTCGCCCCCAAACAGTTAGAGCAATCTAACTATAACACACGAATCATGCAGTAAGATGAGGCTAACCTTCTTTTCTTGGCTAAGACGCATCTCTTCGGTTTTCGCTTATAACGGCGCGAGTCAGATACTAGGCTGGAGCTGAAGAAAGAGCTCGGCGGACAGGTAGGTCGATACCGGTTCCCGGAACGGTGATCCAGCCAATTACACCAGGGCCCTAGCCATTGAGTGGGAATAGAAAATTCCTTAGTTATGGGGGTATAAATTTGATTTCCTTTAGGATACCCCCCCCATAACTATATGAATTGACCTGCTGACTCCAATGAAGATTGGAGGGCAACTGCCAGGGGTGACGGCCCAGCGAGTGTTATTTTGCGAGCTATGCGCGTTGAAAGCGACCTTTCGTGGCATAAGCTACTTGCCGGAAGCCGCGGCTTTCAGAGTACGGCTTACGTGTACGTTTAACCTCCGTGGGCGACGGGGTGCCGCAAGGCGTAGAATATCGCCCACCTGTAGGGGCCTGCAGCGATGCGGGCCCCACTTCGTATGAAGAGGCGCAACCGGTGAAGGTCGTATCCATCTCCCAGGACTTCTTCGACCTCGTCGAGGGCGACCGCGAGCTCATGCTTAAGCACAATCTCCCCTGCATCGTGGTGGTGAGGCTGCGTTTCCGCGGGAAGCGCAGGGACTTCGCCGTACCGCTGCATTCCAACATCGCCCCCAACGTGCCCAAAGACCAGTACTTTGCGTTGCCACCCCGCCCCACGACGCGCCTCGGCTGCCGCCACGGCATCCACTACATCAAGATGTTCCCCATAACCAAGTCCTACCAGCGCCGCTTCAGGACCGAGGGCTCGGCCTACTACGAGACGCTCCAGCGCATCATCGACGGCAACACCAAGCGCATTGTCTCCGAGTGCCAGGCGTACCTCGACCGCTACGAGCGCGAGGGAAGGCCCCACTTCGCCGTCGACATCGACCGTATCGTGGGGCTGCTGGAGGGCGAGAAGTAGGGCACTTCGGCTCAGTCTCGAGCCATGTGGAGTCGCTCCGCATTTTTGAACGCCGCGTGTGCGTCCCAAATACTTGAGAAACTTGAGAAACAAGCTGTGAAGTGCAGTGGCTCGCCCGTGCCCGTGCATAGCCGTCACCATTAGCGTCTACGCGGCGTCGGCTTCAAGTGGAACTGGCCCCACTGCTGTATATGGTTTGCCTTGCTGCACATGGCGATCAATGCCCGCGATGCTTCTGCTTGCGCTTCAGCTTTCGCTGCTCGAAGCGCGCCTCCGCCTCATCCGCGCGACGCTGGCTTCTTGCTTGAGCCGACTCCCGCTTCATCGCTTCCCGCTGTGCTGCGAGCGCCTGTTGTGCCTTGGTGCTCACCGCGGGCCGCTTAAGGGCTTTCGCTGCCTCGCGAGCGCGTCGCTTGGGATTCTTCGCGGGCTTGCTTGTTTCCGTGGCCTCGTCACCGAAGAACGCGAGCTTCGCCCATTTGCTTGTAACGAATTGCAGGATTTCCTCATCGGACGGTTCCGCGCCGAAGACGATGCGGGCGGCGCCGTATCTGCCGTCCTCGACATGCTCCGCCAGCCCGACCCAGAATTGGCCGTCATGATATACGGTCAGGGTGGATGACACGCTGATCTGCATGGTTGGTTCCTCCTTTATGTAGATGACCATGCAGAGAAGGGACAACCAAGGAGGCAGGTTACTGATGCGGACTCCCGCACGCCCACGACTACCCGACGGGGACTGTGTTTTCATCTCTGGTGGTTGGATTGTAGCATGAGCGAATGCGCATTGACCTCGCTGCCGGCATGCTGTGACTGGTCGAGGGTTCTACCAGGAATGGGGTAAACCGGCACAGGAGCTGCGCCCTGGCGATGTGGTCAACATCGCCCCGGGTGTGAAACATTGGCACGGAGCCGCGCCCGAGAGCTGGTTCTCCCATCTCGCGCTGGAGGTTCCGGGCGAGGAGGCCTCCAACGAGTGGTTAGAGCCCGTGGGAGACGGGGAATATCTCAAAGAGACTAACAAGGAGGCTTAAATACCTTCGCCGTCCGCGCCGCCGAGAGCAGGGCGCCCAAATCGGCCTGGATCGCCCCTGCCTTGCTCCCGAGCTGCAACGGAGCCGAGCCGCCCGAGATGTTTACGCTCAAAAGGTGCGCATCCGGCAGCTTCGCGGTCATGCTCCAGAACGGGAGCGTGATGATGCCGGGGGTCATCTCGCCCACGCCGAGCTCCAGCAACAGCACGCGGCGATCGCTGCGCTCGCGCACGAAGCGCTCGTATCGTCCGAGGCTCTCGCGCCATGCCGCACCCTGCAGAAACGTGTCGTCGCGCACCCACGGCACAAGCTGCCAGCCGCAGTGCGGGCATCGGGGGACATCCTCGCTGCGGACCTCGAACCCCGCCATGCCCGCGAGCATGCGCTCGACGTAGGGGCTCGCATCGAAGAGCTCGTCGCAGCATGGCTGCTTGCATTGAAGGTGCGCGAAGCTTCCCTGATAGTTGCAGATCCTCTCGGTGGGAAACGTCTTCTCGACTTGGGTGTCCACATTGGTGCTCAGGATGAAGTAATCCTTATGGCCGATGAGGGACCGTAGGTCGAGATAGGGTTGCGAGGTCGGCTCGCGCAGCATGAAATCGATGTATCGCGCGTAGTAGGCCCATTGCTGCTCGAGGCTGGGGTAGAGGTGGTAGAAGCCGTCGAAAAGGCTCTTGACTACTTTCGATTGATGCTCAGTGCCCATTGTATTCGCTACGATTAAACTCGGCACAGGGGATACTGGTTTTCCGTGCGAAAACGCTCATGCCGCTAAATTGAGCGACCGCCTGTACTGCAGCGGGATCATCCGCCCGAGCGATCCCTTAATCCGTCGCCCGTTGCGCCAATCGGCAGAAGCCACGCGTGGACGCTAATCGCTCGAGCGAATCGTCGTCGGTTTCCGTTTAACGATTTCTTTTTCCGCTATTATCCGACCCTCGGACTTCCTCGTGATAGAAGTAGTCCACGATCACCGGATGCCCCTGCGGGACTCTGCCATAAGGCATTTCGTTGTCCACAAAGGGGCAATCGTACTTCTTGGCCATTTCCTCGGCTTTTACTTCAAGCGCTTCAAAATAGCTACGGTTGCGCTTGTTATAGATCTCATCGTAAAGCGGTACGAGATCGGGATGTTTCTCGGCGATATAATCCAGGATCGCTTTTTTGAAACCACCCCGAAGATTGAGATTTTCGAGCCAAAACAAATCGCACCGATCCTTTACTCGCTCAAA
>UREE01000015.1 GCA_900546825.1 uncultured Collinsella sp.
CGCCGATTCCACGCTGGTCCCCGCACCCACCTACCAGCACAGCTCGCTCGATTGGCGCGACTGGTGGTGCTCGGACGACGCGCAGATCTATCAGTTCATCGGTCAGGACAACATCTACTTCTACTGCATCGCGCAGACCGCCATGTGGGAGGCCCTGGGTTGGGACCTTACGCAGAGCACCGTCAGCGCCTGCTATCACCTGCTCTACATGGGCAAAAAGGCCAGCTCGTCCTCGCAGACGCCTCCCCCGCCGGCAGACGACCTGCTCAACCACTACACCTGCGAGCAGATGCGCGCGCACTGGCTGTCGCTCGGCCTATCCGAGAAGCCGGTGAGCTTTAGTCCCAAGGCATACGACACGCGTGTGACCGGAAAGGACAAGGACGGCAACGAGGTGCGTGCCTGCGACGACAAGCGCGTTATCGATCCGGCCCTTAAGGAGAGCGCGCTGCTGACCGGCGTCTTCAACCGCCTGGCCCGCAGCTGCTTCTACGGCGTCGCCATCAAGGAGGGCGACGAGAGCCCCTATCGCAACGGCTGCATCCCCGCCGGCGCCGCCTCCGCCACCGTGGTCGAAGCCGCCGAGCAGGCAGCTCTCGCGTTTGAGCAGGCCATGTACAAGTTCGAGACGCATCGCGCGCTCGCCGTGTGCGACGACTACCTGCGCGCCGCCAACAAGCGCTGGAGCGACGCCTCCAAGGCCGCCAACAAGCTCGAGGGCGAGCCGGCAAACGCCGCCATGAAGCAGGCCCTGGTCGACGCCTTTACCGAGCTGCGCGTGGCGACCGTCCTGATGCACGGCATCGTTCCGGCCGGCTGCGAGCTCATCTGCGAGTACTTCGACGTCGATCCGGTCGCCTTCTTTAGCTGGGATAACATCTTTGCCTCCACGGACGAGTTTGTGGAGAGCCTGGGCGAGAAGCCCGGCGAGCACCGCGTGAAGCCGCTGCCCCCGCGCTTCGACTTCTTCAGCAAGCACGAGAGCCAGTACTAAAGCACGCCAGCAGCGGCGTGCCCGGAAAGTAGTCTATTTGGGACGGGAAGGAAAGACGGATGTCCAAGCCGCGTCGTCGTAAGCAGAAAAAGCAGGTCAAGGCCGAGCTCAAGCTTAGGCAGTTTGCCGCTACCGAGCTTTCCGACCAGCTTGCCGCCCAACACTCCGCCGCCGACCTGCCGCGCTTTATGGTCGACACGGTCGCCGGCGCCTATGCACCCGCCGATGCTCAGCTCATGATCGAGGGCTTCGGTGCCGCTGCCACGCGCCCGGTCACGCTGCGCGCCAACACGCTCAAGGCGACCGCCGAGGACATCGCCGCCGCACTCGACGCAGCCGGCATCGCCCACCGCCCCGTCGCATGGCACCCGGACGCTTTCATCCTGCCCGAGGCCCAGGTTTCCGACCTATGGGACCTCGACATCTACCGCGACGGCAAAATCTACTTGCAAAGCCTGTCGTCCATGATGCCGCCGTTGGTCCTGGGCGCCCAGGCAGGCGAGGACATCCTGGACATGTGCGCAGCCCCCGGTGGCAAGACGACGCAGATCGCCGCCCTCACCCAGGGCCAGGCACACCTCACGGCCTGCGAGATGAGCATTCCCCGCGCCGAAAAGCTTGAGTCCAACCTCCACCGCCAGGGCGCCAAAAACGTGCCCGTCATGCGCATCGACGCACGCGAGCTCGACGAATTCTTCCGCTTTGACCGCATCCTGCTCGACGCCCCCTGCACCGGTACGGGCACCGTCATCAGCGGCAACGAAAAGAGCCTGCGCGGCCTCACCGAGCAGTTGCTCGGCAAGTGCGCCCGCTCGCAGCGAGCACTTCTGGACCGCGCCATGGGAGCCCTCAAACCGGGCGGAACGCTCGTCTATTCGACTTGTTCGATCTTGCCGCAGGAAAACGAGGACGCCCTGCAAGAGGCCCTCGACAAGCACATGGACTGCGAGCTCATCCCCCTCGACGGCACGCCGAGCAAAAGCGAAGCACGCCGCGCCCAGGATGCCGGCGAGGAGCCGCGCATCGAGTCCAACGCTCTCACCGAGGCAATCGCCGCGGGTCAGGTATCGGCCATCACCAACGGCATGCCCGGCACGCTCACCATCCCGCCCAGCCGCGACTTTGAGGGCTTCTACATCGCCCTGGTCCGAAAACGCGGCTAGCGCACGGATTCAAAACTCAACAAGCTATTCCCGTGCGCGCTTGTCCTGCTGGTCACGGTGCTGCTTAAGCGCCTCGCGTTCCTTGCGCTCGGCTCTTTTGCCCTTAATGGCCGTAACCACAAAATAGATGACCGCGGCGGCAACGATTGCGCCCACGCATAGGCCAATCGAGCCCAACATTGCTGTGAATTCCATTCCGCGTCACCTCTCTTTTAAACGGGACTTTCAAGATAGCACCTCAATACCCGCCACCACAGCTCCTTCACGTTCGCCGGCCCTTCGGTCTAACGGATGGCACGGCGGGGAAAAATCAACTCGTCAAACGATTTAGCAAGTACAATGCTGCCGGCACCCTGCCGGCCGTCATCACATAGAATCGAGCCTCCATGGATACCCTCAACGACCTAAACGAGCGCGTCGACGCCTTTGTCGGCACCAGCTCCTTCGACACGTCAGTCACGGCAAACGACCAAGCCCCCATCGATGTTCCCGCCGAGGTTCACGAGGACATTGTCGCCTCGGTCGACTTCTCCGAGGTAGAACTTGCAGACGAATTTACCGAGCCCCAGGTGGCCGTAACTCCCAACGGCCTTTTGCCCATGGAGCCGCTGCCCATCGACGGGCGTCTGCGCAAGGCGGCTCTCCGCATGCCCGATGAGATCGAGGAGGCCAGCGGCTTTACGCTCTTCGGTCGTCGCATCAAGTCGCTTATCTACACCACCGACGTCGCGGTCATCCGCAACTCCAACGCCGATGCCGTCTTTGCCGTTTACCCCTTCACGCCACAGCCGGCCATTACGCAGGCGCTGTTGACCGTTGCCGAGTGCCCGGTCTTTGTAGGCGTGGGCGGCGGAACTACGACCGGTAAGCGCTCCGTACAGATGGCAGCCGTCTCCGAGATGCAGGGCGCGGCGGGCTGTGTGGTCAACTCCCCTGCCACTGCCGAAATGATCGAGCACATCACCAACATCGCCGACATCCCCGTCATCGCCACGGTCGTACGTTGCGACGACGATGCTCACGCCAAAGTGCGCGCCGGAGCCAAGATCCTCAACATCGCGGCCGGCAAGAACACGCCCCAGGTCCTGCGCGAGCTGCGCGAGCACTATCCCAACCTGCCGCTCATCGCACCGGGCGGCAAGACGCCCGAGAGCATCCGTGAGACCATCGCCGCCGGCGCCAACGCCATCATTTGGACGCCGCCTTCGGCCCAGCAGCTGCAGACCGACATGATGCAGCGCTACCGCAAGATGAAGGAAGACGCCACGCCTGTCATCTCGCGCGACGATGTGCCCATTATCGACCAGGTCGCCGCCGCCGAGGTCAGCCAGGTCGAGAATATGAATCCCGACGTGCCGATTCCCGACGAGGTCATCGAGCGCGTCGCTTCGATCCACGATCATATCGAGGAACGTCGCGCCAACCGCGGACTCAAGCCCTCGCTGCACGGCTTCTTCTTCCGCGGAAAGAAACGCTAACCGCAACAGCAAGGCCCGCCCCGCAAACAACGGGACGGGCCTTTTCTGTTTTCGAATGTCAGGAGTGACAAGCGCAGCTGTTAAAACTGACAGTCAGCGCACGAACGCTAATCCACGCGCTTGTCGCCCATAAAGAAGAGCGCCACCGTACCAGGTCCGGTGTGCGAACCGATCAGAGTACCGATGTTATTGATCTCGATCTTGCCTTTAAGCTGCGGAACCTGTTCCTCAATCAGCGCCGCAACTGCCTCCGCATCCTCGCGGCACGCCGAGTGCGACATGATGCACTTACCCGAATATTCCGCACCGTCCTGCACGTGTGCCATCATGGTCTTAGCCATCTCGGAAATCGCGCGCTTCTTAGTGCGAATCTTCTCACGTGGCGACAGCCCACCTTCGCAATCGACCGTCATAAGTGGGCAAATCTTAAGCGCCGTGCCGATGATCGCGCTTGCGGCCGAAATGCGACCGCCTCGTAGGTAGCTCGACAGATCGGTCGAGAAGAACCAGTGGTGAAGGTTGAGTTTATGCTCCTCAATCCAAGCGGCCGTCTCGTCGAGCGAAGCGCCGCCATCGCGAACGTCGGCGGCACATTCCGCCAGCAGGCCAAAGCCCGAAGACGCCGCCAACGAATCGATGACGCGCACCTTGCCGCCCTGAGGATAGCGATCCGCGAGCATCTGTGCCGCAACGCAGGCCGATCCATACGTGCCCGAAATACCCGACGACAACGTCAGGTGCAGCACGTCTTTACCCTCGGCAACAAACGGCTCCCAAAACTCCTCGTACTCACCCACGCTCACCTGAGACGTCTTGGGCATGGCGCCCGCGGCAATCTGGGCAAAAAACTCGTCCGGCGTAATCGACTGATACAGATCGTCCGTATAGACAACATCGTCGATCTCGTAATGAAAACACACGACAGGGGTATTGCGCGACGCAAAGAACTCACGGGTTCGATCGGCGGCAGATTCACAGGTCAGGACAAAATCACTCATATGAGGCTCCTTACTCATTGCTGCGCAAATTATCGCACAGCAAGCGTGAATACGGTACAAATGTTCACTATTTACCAATGCGAACCGTTTGTATTGAATATCTTTATCATGAACATCCTCATCCCCGCCATGGGCCAACGTGGGCAAAATCACCCGCTTCGTCTCCACTCAACCGCCATATCTACCTCAACTAAATCGATTTAGCAAACCGTTCAGCCGACAATTCAGCCACCGGCGCTAAATCGAAACAAAGCCGGCGCATACTGATAAACGTTTGACGATGTTTATCAGTTTTACCAACCATATTGGAAGGTGTTTCATGGTCGCATTCGATCGCAATCCGCAAGACTTTAAGTATCTGCGTCTGCTGTCGAGACAATTTCCCACCGAGCAATCCGCGTTTACCGAGATCATCAATCTCTCGGCCATTCTCAACCTGCCCAAAGGCACCGAGCATTTTATGAGCGATGTGCATGGCGAGTACGAAGCCTTTATGCACATCCTCAACAACTGCTCGGGCGTTGTGCGCGAGCATGTCGACGAGATCTTTGGCGACACGCTCTCCTTTGACGAAAAGGGCGAGCTGTGCACGCTCATCTACTATCCGCGCGAGAAGATCGATCTTGTCCGCAGCCGGCGCGAGGACTCACCCACCTGGTATAAGACCGTGCTCGACCAGCTCATTGTGGTTGCCCGCTCGCTTTCGAGCCGCTATACCCGCTCCAAGGTGCGCAAGGCCATCCCGCGCGATTACGCCTACATCATCGACGAGTTACTACACACGCATCCGGATGAGAACAACTACCGTGTGCGCTATCATGAGCGCATCGTGGAGTCCATCCTAGAGACCGCCAGCGCCGACGACTTTATCGAGTCGCTCGCCTCACTCATCAAGCGCCTCGCCGTCGACCACCTGCACTTGGTGGGCGATATCTTCGACCGCGGTGGCGGCGCGGCCAAGATTATGGACCGCCTGCTCACCTATCATTCGCTCGACATTCAGTGGGGCAACCACGACCTGCTGTGGATGGGCGCCGCTGCCGGCGAGCCCGCCTGCATCGCCACGGTGCTGCGCAACAACCTGCGCTACGACAACTACGAGATCCTGGAGAACGACTACGGCATCTCGCTGCGTGAGCTTGTCGCCTTTGCCGATGCCACCTACACCGCCGGTGAGTCCATCACCCCGCTGATCAAGGCCGTCAACGTGCTGCTCTTTAAGCTCGAGGGCCAGATTATCCAGCGCCACCCCGAGTTCGATATGACCGACCGTCTGTTACTCGACAAGATCGATCACGGCACCGGCACGGTCACGCTCGCCGACGGCAGCGTGTGGCCGCTCACGACCAACGACTTCCCCACCGTCAACCCGACGGACCCCTATACGCTCACGTCTCAAGAGCAGCACATCATCGACAAGCTCGTGTCCGAGTTTGTCACCGCCGATCACCTGCATCGCCATATCGATTTCCTCTATTCCCACGGCTCGATGTACAAGGTCGCCAACGGCAACCTGCTCTTCCACGGCTGCGTGCCGCTCAACGAAGACGGCACCTTTAGCAGCATGAACTGCCTGGGCACCTGGCACGCCGGCCGCGACTACTTCGACTTTTGCGATTACATTGCGCGCCGCGCCTGGCGCGTCGGCGACCGCGATGCCCTCGACTGGATGTGGTACCTGTGGATCGGCTTTAACTCACCCGCCAGCGGGCGCGTGGTGCGTACGTTCGAGCGCGCCTACATCGCCGACAAGAGCACGTGGGTCGAGCCGATGGACCCGTACTACACGCTCACCACGTCTTCGTCCGTTTGCGACGACATCATGCGCGAGTTCAACGTCGCGCCCATGGCGTGTTCACCGACCGGCCACATCATCAACGGCCATACGCCCGTCAAGACCACCAAGGGCGAGCAGCCCATCCGCGCCAACGGCAAGCTGCTGGTCATCGATGGCGGCTTCTGCCGCGCTTACCATCCCAAGACGGGTATCGCCGGCTATACGCTCATCTCGAGCTCGCGCGGCTGCCGCCTTAAGTCGCACCAGGCCTTTACCACCGTTGCCGAGGCGCTTACCCGCAATATCGATATCGAAAGCGAGACCAATCGCTTTGACGAGGCCGACCGTCGCCGCATGGTAAGCGACACCGATACCGGCGTCAAGATTCGCAGCCAGATTCAGGACCTGCGCCAGCTGCTCGATGCATATAGAAACGGTGCTATCGAGGAGCGTAGCTAGCCCCGCCTGTAGGGATTGGCTAAACTTGCTGAGTTTGTCATCCCCACGGCGCCCCGGCGCCACCTTAAGGCAGGTACCATGCAAAAGCTCCTTGCGCAGATCATGAAGTTTGGCGTCGTCGGCGTCGTTGCCACGGTTATCGACTTTGGCATTATGAATCTGCTCCACTACGGTCTGGGCCTCAACATCCTAATCGCCAACACCAGCGGCTTTATCATCTCGCTCATCTTTAACTACCTCGCCAGCATGAAGTACGTGTTTGCGCACAAGGAGGGCATGAGCCGCCGCCGCGAGTTCATCATCTTTGTCGTGCTGTCCGTTATTGGCCTGGCGCTCAACGACGGCATCGTGCTGGCCCTCAACGCCGGCCTGGGCCTCGAGGCCAATATCGCCAAGATTTGCGCCACCGCGCTCGTCATGGTCTACAACTTTGTGACCCGAAAGATCTTCCTGGAGGGCGACGAGACCAAGTAGCTCGGCCTCCTCGTTGCACTACGGGACCCACGGATGACGCTCGTCGAGTGCAGCGTTGTTCGTAGGTCTCGCTCGTTTACGGGTAAATTTGCAACGTTTGCGGATTGTCTCTTGCAAATTTGGCGAGTTCGTATAGTTCTTGCCAAAGACCTTACGTTTCCCATGCAAAAGCTCTAAAGTATCCTCTGCTCGATTCGTCAACGCATTGGATGTGATTACGTGCGCAAGGCACTGGCACAACCTCATACCAAGCAGTTCCTCAAGTTCGCTGTCGTGGGTCTTATCTCCTTTGGCATCGACTGGGGCATGCTCATTGCGCTCGTCGAGCTGTTCCACCTCGACTTTTTGATGAGCACCACGGTCTCGTTTACCACGTCCGTCGTGGTCAACTACTGGCTCAGCATGAAGTACGTGTTCGACCACCGCGAGGGCATGAGCCGCAAGCGCGAGTTTACGATCTTCACCATCCTGTCGGTGATTGGTTTGGGCCTCAACGACCTGTACATGTTTGTGGGCGTCACGTTTTTGAGCATCGGCTACCAGGCTATGAAGGCCATCGCCACGTTCCTGGTCACCTGGTACAACTACTTTAGCCGCCGCCTTTTCCTCGAGGGCGCGCAGTCGTAGTTTGTTCGACATTTGCTTGAATGTATAACCGGTTGGAATTCTCGTTCCAACCGGTTTTTTGTTTACCGAGAGACCCGGTGACCCAGTCCAATTCGCATGAAAAACGGGCGGCCCGGATGTTTGTCCGAACCGCCCGTCTGGCGCGCTATGTCGAGGCTTCTAGCCTGTTACGTAATACCAGACCACGTTGTCGCCATTGGAGAGAACGTAGTTACTGCAGGCCGTCATGGGCGTTGCGCCGTTGACGGAGTACATCCAGCCGCTCGTGCCGCCGTACTGTTTCTCGGCCAAACCACCAATCGCAGAAACATACGTGCCGTACGATGAGCCGTGTGCGTTGACAGAAAGGCCCAGCGCGCACAGGGCATCGTAAACGGTAGCGCCTTCGTTAAAGGTAAAAGTGCCGCCAGAAGACACAGGATTGCCCACGGCGCTCGATGTGACCGAAACCGTCACCGTTACGTAGTTGGACTCCTGCGAGCCGCCCTGGCCGCCCGAGGGAGCGCTTCCGCCATTAGAGCTGGAGGCTCCATCAGACGACTGGCCGCCGCCCGAAGAAGCGCCGCCAGACACATTGGAAGTATCGCCGGCTCCCGTATTCTGGGCAGCGGATTTATCTCCAGACTTCTTGCCGTCCTGACCATCGGACTTCTTGCTATCCGAGCTTTTATCCGATTCCTTGTTTGAAGACTCGGAATCGTCCTTGGACTTGGACCCATCTTTTGCGTCATTCGATGACTTGGAATCCTTAGAACTGGCCTCGCCCGAAGTCGTAGTCGAGCCAGACGCCTTGGTGTCCTTGGTGACAACGCTCTCCCCCGTCACGGTCCGAATGATCCAGTCGATGGACCAGGCACCGCTTGTGGAAGGATGGACGAAACCCAGCGAGACGACGATCAGAATGGTGCACGCGGCAGTCAGAACGCCGAGGAGCGCCTTGCGGCGAGGGGCGGACGCCGCCGAAGCGGCGCCCTTTTGCTTTGCATCGTCAAGCTGGATAAACGAGGAATCTGGTTGCTTGGGGTCAGCGTCCTTGGATTTATTGGACACAGCCCTCACCTACCGACGTTTGGTGAACACGAACACACCGACGATGGCGAGACCGATGACGCCGGCGGCAACGCCAACAATGGCGAGCGGGTTGGTGCCAGTCTCCTGCTCGGAAGCACTAGAGGACTTCTTAGCAGTAGTCGTGGAAGCAGCACCCGTATCGGACTTGGAATCGGACTTCTTGTCGGACTTGCTGTCCTTCTTGTCAGACTTCTTCTCGTCCTTCTTATCGGACTTATCGGAGTCCTTCTTGTCGGACTTGTTGTCCTTGGTCTCGGTCTTGGTCGACACCGTCGTCTTGGTCGTCGGCTTATGACCCGGGGCGATAGCGCCGCCGGCCTGCTGGCCCTTAGAGCCGGAGCCGGAACCCGTGCCAGTGCCAGCGCCAGCGCCGGAACCGTTGCCAGCGCCACCGTTGCCACCATTAGTGCCAGAACCGCCATTGCCGCCAGGGTTAACGGCATTCTTGGTCCACTTGGCATACAGTGTCAGATCGGCCGTCACTGGCGTACTGAAGTCATACGCCTGCGTGCAAGCCTCATCGGTATACCAACCACCGAAAGTGTAGCCATCGCGCGTCGGATCGGCCGGCTTGACCAGCTTGCCGTCGGCCGTAGTCTGGAAGTCGACCTTAGAACCCTCGCCAGTCTCAAACGAGACCTTAACGCCACCACTCAGCTTGAAAAGCGTGCCGGAATCGTTGATGTAGTAGAGGTTACCCTTGGCATCGCAGGCAATCGGCGAGTCACAGTAATTGTTGTGTCCCGCTGCGCTAAACGCACCGGTCGCCTGCGCGTCACCCATCTTGTAGCGATACACGCCACCGCCCGAGGTGTAGCTCACATAGTCGGAAGTCGCACCATAGTTGACAGTGAAATAAACGTACGCGTCATCCGCCTGGACACTCACGAGCGGTGCGCCCTTGATGCCACCGGCAGGAAGCACGGAGCCATCGGCAGACGAAACCAACGTCGTAGCAAAGTCATTATCAAGGTCGACAATCGCCAGCGCCGAACCGCCAGAAACCTCGCCACCGACAATTAGCTTATTGCCATACAGCGTGGGCATGCAGGCACAACCCGTAAGACCAAGATCGATGACGCGTTCTTCGGAAATGCGCGAAGAGGCCCTTGCGTTTGCGTCCGACAGTGCCAGCACGTGGAGCTTGCCGTCACGCGAGATCACATAGGCATGCTTGCCGTCTTTGGACAGTACACAGCCGGAGTTGACGATGGCACCAACCGAAACGCTGCCGAGCACATCACCCGTCGACTTGCTAAGCATCTCAACGGTACCCGCACTCGTCGGAACCAGAATATAGCCGTCGCCCACTGTAGCGCTCGTCCAGTAGTAGCCCTCATCAGCATTAACATGCTGCCAAGAAACAGCGCCGGTCAGTATATTAATACGCGTCAGGTGACCGTTATTGTACGTACTCGTTCCATAGTCGACATCAACGGTGCCAACGTAGAGATAGTTGCCATCGACCGTCAGCTGGGAATTTGACTGGGCAGATTTGCTCACAGAGTCAGTGACCCAAACCGTCGTCAGCGTATCGGCCGTCAGAGCCTGGACCGCACCGCCGTCGAGCGGGACGATGACCAAGCCTTTCGTATAAATCGGACGCGTGGTGTAGCCAATCGCAGTCTGAAGGTTCGACTCGGCAAGCACCTTGCCCGACTCGGCGTCGATCTTAAGCAAACGCTTGTTCACGGCAAGGTAAACGTTGCCGTTCACGACAATAGGCTCACTCGCATTGGGATACGTGGCACCCGAGTAGGCCCTCCAATCGAACGTCCAAGAGCTTGCCAGCGCGCCCGTAGGCGTGGACACGTTCTTGACCACCGCATTGGAATTGCCACTCCAGTCGGCTTTCCAATCGGTCGGGCGCGAAGCGCTCGGATCGACTACGACTTCATCGGGATTAGGAACGGTGTCGCCAGGGGCGTAAGCCCAGACGATTTTGTCGCCCGACTTGAGCACGTAATCGCTATCGAGCTGAGGCCCGGGAACGCCGTTGACAAAGAACGACCATGCACCCGACAGCTCGGTGCCATCAAGCGGGGAGACAAGACTATGAACACCCCAATAACCAAATTGGTCGTACATCTTGGACTCAATGCCAATGGCATCGAAGTAGGCAGCGGAAGCGTCCTTGATCGTCGTGCCCTCGACAAACACCTGCGTCGAAGGATCGGTCCAGCGCTGCGCCTTCTCATCCTTCTTACCGATGATCTCCATTGAAACGGAAACCTGGCCGGGCATGGTTCCATCAAAGCCATAGACCCAGGTAACCTTGTCCCCGGCCTTGAGTGTGTAATTGCCCGCGCCGACATTGGCCGCCTGACCGTTAACGAAGAACTGCCAGAATTTCCAAGTGTTTTCGTTAACTTTCTCGCTCGAAAGCGTCACGGTCTTGTTGAACGGTGAAGTCAGCGACTCGAGATACCAGCCGTACGTGCCTTTCCCCGTTTTGGCGCCAATGCCGGCCTTTTTAAAGGCCTGCTCGGAAAGATCAGCAGCGGTCGTGCCCTCTTCCACCAAAGCTGTCGTGGGCTGCGCCCATGTCTGCTGAGCGCCCGAGGCGTCCTGGCCGACAACGGTGCAGCTAACGGAAATCTGATTGGCGGGCGCGGGGTCACCGCACTTCGAGTAGCACCAGACGACGGAGTCGCCGTCCTTGAGCGTGTAGCCGCCGGCGCCGACCGCGGAGACGCTGCCGTTGACGAACAGCTGCCAGTGCGCGCCGGTCGCCGGGTCGTAGGCGAGCGTGCGGCCCGCGTCGAAGGGCGACGTGATCGAGTTGAGCGCCCAGCCCCAGGAGCCGTTGGGGTCGTAGTCGGCCTTGAGGCCGGCCTGCCTGAAGAGCTGCTCGGAGAGGTCGGCCGCGGTCGAGCCCTCCTTCAGAGCGATCTGCTGCGCGGCGGCCCAGGTCTGCTGGGCGCCCTTGGCGTCGGTGCCGACGACGGAGCACGTGGCCGCGACCTCTTGGCTTGCGGCTTCGGTAGGCTGAGATTCAGCCTCATCGGAAGCGGCTACAACACTTTTGACGTTCTGTTCGGATGAATCCGGCGAAGCAGTAGAAGCCTCGACTGCGGCAGAATCGTCCGACGCTACGCCGTTGCTATCTGCGGCATTCGCCGAAGCGCCATCGTTAACCGACGCATCGCTCGCGTTAGAGCCGGTTTCAGAAACGACACCGTCGGCAGCACCGTCCGCGGCACCCGTGCCCTCGCCCGGCGTCGCAGCCTGAGCCACGGCCTCGGCAATGCCCTCGGCGCCCTCGGCCCACAGCTGAGCCGGCGTGGTACCAAAGGCCATCGCGAAGGCCAGGAATGCCACCAGGCCGCGCTTGGCTACACCGCGTGCAATCGCGCCACGGCGATGCAACGAGGCGCGCTCGCGCTCGTCCTCAAACATATCCATTTGTCCCCCATTGTCTGTACTTGGAGCGTTGCCTTGAGGCTGCCCCACGTCATCGCGCATGTTGCGCTCGAGTTCCCCCATTGGGATCTCTCTTCCCTCCAGAGCCCTATGCACACCGGCAGCATACGCCGCAGCCGCATGCAAGATGGGAGGCGATCCGACTTAACCTTAACGGCTCAGGCGCGCCGTCCGATCTGCGACGCGAACATCCCGAGCCAAGAGGAATTACGGTTACTGGTACAGCCGGGGACTTGCACCCCGATTCTCCCAAACGCGCAGGAAAACCGCGCATTCGTGCGTCTCCGCACCACCATCTAGGCCATCGATTATTACCGTCAGTATGGTATCACGCAAAAGGGCCTCGCACGCAGGCGAAGCCCAAGGTAAAAGCTATTGTTTGCGATAGGAAAATGCGGTGACGGCCGCAGCCTCTAGTGCTTGCCGCCGTGGCTGTTGCGCCAGATCTCGCGACCCAGCATCAGCGCCAGCACCAGCGCGCTCACGTAGCCCATAAAGCCAATGACCGGGATACCAAACACAACCGGCTCGATGCGTGCGTAGTACACCACCGACGAACCGATAAACAGACCGGCGATCACGATAGCCATCGACATGCGGTCGATAATTCCGCCCAGCTGTCGCAGCGCCTTATCGCTGCTCATGATCTGCGTGTTCACCTTAAGCTGGCCGCGCGTAAGCATGCGCGAAGCCAGCCCCAGGTACTCAGCCGCCTCGAGTGAGCCTTTTGCCGCGCGATAGCTGCTCGCGGCAAGATCGCGTCCCATATCGCGCACACGCGCATAGGTGCTTTTCTCGTTTTTAATGTGCGTTTGGATGATCTGGATCATGTTGACGTTGGGCATGTACTCGGTCAGCAAACCCTCGAGCGTCACCATGCCGCGCGCGAACATCGTCACCACGCTCGGCAGCTCAACATCGTTTTTGCGCGCCAGGTTTAGCAGCGAGGTCAAAAACTCGCCGATATCCAGATCCTTCAGGTCAAGGCCCGCAAAGTCAGCCACGATAAAGTCCAAATCGGACAAAAAGGCCGAATGATCGAGCTCAGCCGAGTCGCCACGCGTCACGGCGAAGCGCATGAGCGAATCCTTGAGCTTGGGCACGTCGCCCTCGGCCACGGCGAAAATCATGTCCTTTACGATACCGCGATCGTGGCTCGACATGCGTCCGACCATGCCCAGGTCAATAAAGTAGACGATGCCATCCTTGAGGATGATGTTTCCCGCATGCGGGTCGGCATGGAAAAAGCCATCGTCGAGCACCTGCGTCGAGTAGTCCTCGACGATTGCGGCACCGATCTTTTCCAAGTCATAGCCCTCGGCCACCAAGCGTTCAGGATCGGCGATCGAAAAGCCGTCGACGTAGTCCATAACCACCACGTGCTCGGTGCACAGGTCCAGATAGGATTTAGGGCACGTCACGCCATGAACGCTCTTATGGAACTCGTAGAAGTCGTTGAGGTTTTTGGCCTCGGCCAAAAAGTTGGTCTCCTCGCGAAATGAGGTCCACAACTCCTCGACTACACCGTGCAGGTCAACGAATTGATCGGTGTTGACGAACTTGGAAACGATACGCACCACCGAGCGGATGATATCGATGTCCTGTGCCATAACCTGCTGCGCACCGGGGCGCTGCACCTTGACGGCCACGTCCTCGCCCGTCACCAGACGTGCGCGGTGCACCTGCGCAAGCGATGCGCTACCAAGCGGATTGGGGTCGATCGCATCGAACATCTCCCCCAGGCGCAGGCCGTATTCTTCTTCCAGACAACTGAGTACGACCTCGTACGGCACCGGCTCCACGTCGGAGCGCAGACGACGCAGCTCGTCGCAAAAGCGTTGCGGCAGAATCTCGGACCGGTTGGCCAAAATCTGCCCCATCTTGACGAACATGGGGCCGAGTTCCTCGAGCAGGCGGCGCAAACGAACCGGCGTGAGGTTATCCCACACGCGGTACTTTTTGACCAAGCGAACAATCTGCCCGATGCGTTCGCGGCGGCCCGCGGGCGTGAGCTGGTATTCCTCATCCGGCGCCATCGCCTCGGGCTCCTCGGGGACCATATCGACAGCGCGCGGCTTCTTGCGAGCACCCGAGACGGCGGCATCGACCTCATCGACAACCGCCGCCTCGTCACCCAAGGGATCTAGATTGTTGTAATCGGTGGTGGAATCTGCCATCTGCGCTGCTACTCGGCCTCTTCGGTATCCTTCGCATCATCGGGCTCGACGGACTCGACGGGCACCGAGGTCACGTTGTCCTCGACCGAATCGACGATGTCGCGCACATGAGCCAGGAAGGCCGTGCGCTCGGGAGCGGTCATAACGCGGACGCGAGCCAGAATGAGTTCGTCGAGCACGCGCTGAGCCGCGGTCTCGCCCTGCATGCCCAGACGCTCGGTCAGGTCGGAGATGGTGCCGCCGGCCTGCTCGAACATGTCGGACACGCTGCGGGCGATATCGGGGGCGCCTGCGTCCTTGCGCACCTGCTCACCCTTGGTATTGAGGTCGTCGAGAACCTTCTTGCTGCCCTCGACGGCAACGGCGGCGGCGCCAAAGCCAACGTTAATAGCGCCGTTAACAAGCTGATCGAGTTTCATAACCATGGTTGTCTCCAATCACAAACAACTGCATTGGCGTTCTTGTACCCAAGATTGAGCGAAAGCGACAAAGCGTTTTAGCGCTATACGATCGACGGGAAATCCCTACCTCACGTTGTCGTTCATCGCGAAAGAGTTCTTCATGGCGCAGCTCGTGGTGTAGAGCACCTTGCCCAACAGGGCATCGGTCTCCACCCGCACGCGCTCGGCAAACTCCTCGTTGGCGCGGGCGAGCTCGGCAGGCACTTCGGCCTCAGGCAGAACGGCTGCGGCAGCGTCAACGTCGTGAATCTGCTTGTGGCCCATGCCACCGACCTTCTCCTGGTAGTCCTCCACGGCGCGGCCGCACTCATGGAAGCGGACGTCGGCCAGCGCGCCGATCAGGCGGTTGGCCCAGTAGAAGTTCTCGGACGTCACGCGAGCCTGCGTATCGGCATAGTACTCGGGCATGGTCTCGACGTTGGCGTACAGCGGCACGAGAGCGTTAAACGAGTTGGAGCCAAAGGCCATCCACTGCACGGCGCGGTAGGCCGGCTGCGCATAGGGGCGCAGCTGCAGCACGGCGAGCTGGCTGTTACGGTTGATGCCGATGGGACGATAGGCGCCGCGTGTGGCGGGCGTACCCTTGCTGCCGTAGCAGTCGTACTCCGTGCCCTGGTAGTGGCTCGAAAGCACGTACTTGATGTCCTCGATGGTCACCTTGCGCTCAGGCACGCGGCTCCAGGGGATGTCATCGCTCTCGGGCGTGTAGTCGGCCTCGGGACCGTCCCACACATCGCTGGGGTTAAGGCAGCGCTGCATATACCAGGCGCGCGGCGTGTTGTAAACGTGGTCGCTGTCACTGTGCGAGCCAAAGGCCTCGCGCGGGTTAAAGACCGCGGCCGGACCGTCGCCCTCGACGCCCAGCGTCAGGTCCAGATGCCACTCGGCCATCCAGGAGCGCAGGTCGGCGGAGCACATGTGGTCGGCCTGGGCGCCCTCGGCGTCATCCAGGTCAAAGCTGTCGATACCCAGCTGATTGGGCATGGTCACATAGGCGTCATCGGGCACGCGCTTGGCAATCCAGTGGTGGCCGCCGATGGTCTCGAGCCACCAGATCTCGTCCACGTCGCTAAAGGCGATGCCGTTGTTCTCGTAGGTGCCGTAGCGCTCGAGCAGGTCGCCCAGGATACGCACGCCGTCGCGGGCGGACTTGGCATACGGCAGCACCAGGGTCACCATGTCCTCCTCGCCCAGACCGCCGGGCTGCGCCGGAACATAGCCGCCCTCGTCCTCGTTGCCCTTGGCGGGCACGTAGTCGACGAGCGGGTCGGCGCCGCGAACGCGCTCGTTGGTGGTGAGCGTCTCGGTTGCGGACATGCCCACATTGAGCTCGTTGAAACCGGCCTCGGCCCAGATGCCGTGGCCCGGGACAACATCGGGGACGCTCGTGTAGCGCATGGGGTTATCGGGCAGTTCAACGGTCAGGTGACTCAGGACGCTCGTGTAGACGCGCGGCTGCTCGTCGGGATGCACCACGCGCATACGCTTGGGCTCAAACACCCCGTTGGACGAGTCCTCGTTGCGGGCAACCAACGTCGACCCGTCGTAGCTCGCGTTCTTACCAACCAAAATCGTTGTGCACGGCATGCGCATCCTCCTTGAGCGAAGAAATCAAACGATAACAGTGTATCGCTTCGGCGCAGAAAGGGCGAAACCGCGGCCTCGGCAGCCCTTGTGGTCAAAAACCTATTTCGATGCGCGCTCGGCCGCCTCGATCACGTGTTTGGCGAGGATCGCCGTCGTCACAGCGCCCACGCCGCCCGGCACGGGCGTGATGGCGTTAACGACCGGCTCCGCAGCATCAGAATCGACGTCACCCACCAGCTTGCCAGCGCCCTCGTCCCAATTAATGCCAACATCGATGATCGTCTGGCCCTCGCGAACCGCATCCACGCCAATCGTACGCGCGCGTCCAACGGCGGCAACCACAATGTCGGCAGCACGGCACTCGGCAGCAAGGTCGCGCGTATGCGTATGGCACGTCGTCACAGTCGCATTGCGCGCCGTAAGCATGGCGGCTACGGGACGCCCGATCACCAGCGAGCGCCCGACCACAGCAACCTTAGCTCCATCCAGCTCAACGCCGTAATGATCCAGCAAAGCAAGCACGGCTTCGGCTGTGCAGGGGGCAAAACCCTCGCCGCGCCCCGAAAGCGTGGTGAGCAGCGAAGCCGGCGTCATAGAGTCAACGTCCTTGGCAGGATCGAGCGCTGCGGCAACCGCGTCCTCGTCAAGGCCGGCGGGCAGCGGGCGGAACATCAGGCAGCCATGAACAGACGAATCGGTATTGATGTCCTCGATGGCCGTCAACAGCTCGTCCTGCGAAACATCGGCAGAAAGCAAAACGCGGCGAGCTTCAATGCCAACCTTCTCGCAGCGTTTGAGGGCACCGCGCTCGTAGGATAGGTCGTCCTCGCGTTCACCCACACGCACGATAACCAACGTCGGAACAACGCCCCGCTCGCGCAGGACTGCGCAGCGAGCAGCAAGTTCCTCAGTCAACGCGCGGGCGACGGGAGCACCCTTCAGCAGTTCAGCCATGGCTATCCTCTCTTCCTTGCAGCGTCGGCGGCGCGGCGCGCCAGCGCATCGGCGCGCGGCAACCACATATCGAGCAACTCATCACACGCCGTCTCGAGCTCCTCAGCACGAGCGCGATCCTTCATAGACGTGGTGTTCGCAAAGAGCGTCAAGCTCGCGCCCTGCATAGCAGAACGGCAGAACACGGCGCCGCACGCCACATCGGACAGCAGCTGACGCGAACCCTTGTCGGCCATGTCCTCGAGCAGCGCCAGTGCACGCCCGCAGGCATCCATAATGCGATACGGCGGCATAGCGGCCACATGCAGCGCATCCTGAATCGCGGTCGCTCGAGCCGGATCGTCACGCGGAATACCGTACGCCGCGGACACCTGCCCATAGGCACGAACGTCCTCGGCAACCAACTCGACAAGCTCCTGGGCCAGCTCATCAGCATGGACAAACGCACGCGTCAGGTCATCCGCACGATCAGCAAGCGCGGGATTGGTCGCACCGTAGCGGGCAACCATTCCGCACAGCGAGGCGCCCAGCGCGCCCACAAAGGCGCTCGCGCTGCCACCGCCGGGAACCGGCTCGCGCGCGGCCAGCGCCTCGGCAAACCCGCGGCAGGTCTTGTCCATCATCTCTTGGCTCATGCACATGCACCTTCAAGTCATATACATCGGTCGGGTGGCAACCGCCGACCGACCGCATCGATCACGTAATGGTGCTAAGTCTAGCCCATAAGCACATGAGCGTCAGCGCACCTGTCCATCGCGGATTTCTATGGCACACGATAGGCGGCAGCGACACAAACATGGGACACATGGCCCACCTTTCGAGACTCCCGGGCAGCACAAGCTGGGGCATATCTATAAGCAAGGAACCCGTTGGGGCACGGCCGGGCAACGGCCACAAGCAATGAACGGAGGCATAAGCCGCACAGCACGCAGAGACATCCGCCGCCAGCGCAATCAGTACCCCAACAGCATGCGGCGTCGTGATGTCATCGGCAGACAAGGAGGACGCCACCATGAAGAAAAAGACCCTATCGATTCTTTCCCTTTGCATCGCCCTCTTTGCCGCATTTGCCCTTGTCGGCTGCGGCGGGAGCGCATCGGGCGGAGGCGGCAGCACCGCCAAGAGCGAGAGCAAGGAAAAGGCCCCCGTCGCCAAGAAGACCGACTTTATCTGGTTTAAGGTCGAGATGCCCGAGGGTGTCGGCGTAAGCGACTCCGCCGGCAAGAATGCCGACAGGGTTCAGCTCACCTTCCCCGAAGACGAGAACGCCTCGGCCGATCGCTTTATCCCCGTTTGGAAAAAAGCGCTGACGGCCGAGGAGTCCCACGCCGACCAGGCAGAAAAGAAGGGGGATACGTTCCAGTGGAAGGATGGCGGGTCCGTCGAATATAACGGCAGGACGTGGCTCGTCGGAACGTACGAAGACAACAGCGGTATCTCAACCATCCTTTTTACCGACGTTGAACCAGGAAGCGTCTACGTCCTCATCTCGAACTTCGACCAGCACAAGAAAGAAGCCGAGGCGCTCCTCAACTCCATCGAATTCCCCGATGACATGGCAGAGGCAGTTTCCGAGGCGCGCGAAGTCGAGATTTCGAGCATCGAGCTCAAGTAACGGGACACCCGCACGCGCCTACGCGCACCTGCGCACATGCGCCCCATTAAAGCAACGGGCACCCAACCCCGGGGAGGGCCGACAGGCATCGGCCCTCCCCTCTTTTGGACCCGCGCATATTGCCACTTGTCGGCGCAAATCCGGCCCTCAGAATGGGACACATGGCCCACCCTAGCGAGCCGTCCACGCGTACAGTAAAGACAGGTAATCCATGGGCGGTTACAGATCGAGGAGGACACGACCATGAAAAAGAAGGCCTTTGCGATTCTCACCCTCTGCATGAGTCTTTTTGCCGCGGTTGCCCTGGTGGGTTGCGGCGGAAGCGGTGGCGCTGCTGGCAGTGGCGGTGGCGGCGGAGCAGAAAAGCCAGCCGTGGATATGAGGACCGACTTCATTTGGTTTAAGGTCGAGGTGCCCGAGGGCGTCGAGATCACCGACGTTGCCGGCGACACCGCCGACAGGGCCCAGTTTAAGTTCACCGAGAGCGAGCACGCCAGCGATCGCTTCATCCCTGTCTTCGACTCTGACAAGAACGCTGACGAGCTGTTCGACTACGAGGCCAAATGGAAGGCCAACTTTGAGTGGACCGAGAATGATCCCGTCAAGTACAACGGCAAGACTTGGCGCAACGCTTCCTATACACACTCGGGCGGCGTAACGACTGAGTACTTCACCGAAGCAGGCGGCGGCAGCGTTTACGTGAGCATCGACAATGTCGAGGAGCACAAGGACGCCGTCGAGACCATGATGAAGTCTCTGGAGTTTGCCGATGACATTGCCAAGGCCAAGACCGAGGCCATGGACGTCAAGCTCGACGATATCGAGATCAAGCGCTAAGCGACTGGCGAGCGCAACGGGAAACACGGTCGCAGAGCAAACAAGCGACGGTACCCCAGCGCTTCGTACCCAGGGAGGGCCGGTAAACCGACCCTCCTTTTCTTATGCCGATAGCCGGCGAACGCGAGGGTGCCGGGCGGCAAAACCACCCCCAGCGCGGTAGCAGCACAAATAGACAAGCGTCCCAACGCGTCCGCCCGCCGATTTATGGCGCCACGCAGACAATTAAGCCAACACGTTTAGACATCCGGGCAGTATAGTGAACAAAATGAGTGCATAACCGCACCCCGCGAACGGAGGAGTTATGACCGAACACCACGCCATCAGCCGTCGAGCATTCACGTTGGGCCTAGGACTCGCAGCATTGTCGCCATTTGTAAGCCTGCCCGAAACCGCGGGATTGGGCCTTCCCGTGCGCGCGGCATTTGCAGAAGACGCTGCCACAGCGTCAGTCAGCCTCGACAATTTCGTCATTCGCCTTCGCCCCGCGGGCTATTTTCGCACCGCGAGCGTCAACCAAGACGGCAACGTTCGCGGCAACGTCTGCCACCTGTTTAACGACGGCACGTCCAGCAAGCTCATCCTTGAGAACGTAACGACCAAGAATGACGATACAAACTGGTATGCTATCCGCACCTTGCTCAATTTCGAAGAGCATAAAAAGACGGGCTACAGCATTTGGTCGGTCGACGACGACTCGGACAAAGATGGAAAGGTCATCCACGTATGGGGCGGCGAGTATGACAACAAGCCCAGCCGCGCTTTTGCGTTCGAGCGTCAATCAAACGGAACCTATATCATCCGAGACCGCACGGTCGAGAAAGAAACCGAGAAAAAAGACATTAAGTACCTGGCAATAGAATCGAACGGCGAAGACCAGGACAACAATAAGATCTGCCATAAGAGTAAGAGCATTCCGTGGGAGCTCGAACTTATCGGTTACGACATGAAAAAGAACGATGCCACGGTTAGCAGCCTCGACTGGATCACGTACAGCAGCTACGTCGATGGGCCATGTTGGATGAAATACGTCGACGACAACAAGTTCCTCGACGAGCTGAGCATCCCGGGTACGCACGATTCGGGCACCTGCAGCGTGGACAACGACACTGAGCCCCAATCCTCGCAAGTAAAATGCCAGCAGGATTACATTCCCACGCAGTTGCTCGAAGGCATTCGCTATTTTGATATCCGGCTCGGAAAGGGCGACGACCCCGGTATCGACCACGGGGATTACTACCTGCTCAAAAAAGACGCGTACTTTATGCATCTTTCCGATGTCATAGGCTACTTCAAAACGTTTTTGAACGAAAACCCGACAGAAGCGCTCATCATGCTTGTATCACGAGGCAACGACGAGGCTACCGACGAAAGTGTTACGACGGCTTTCGCCAAGGTTTTGGACGACAACCCCAAACTGTTCTATACGTCGAGCCGAATCCCCACGCTACACGAGGTGCGCGGAAAGATCGTTCTGCTGCGTCGATTTAGGCTCGCCGGCAACAGTGTAAGCGGCCACACGTGGGGCCTCGACCTTACCAAATGGGATGACAAGATCAAGGCTCACTCCGACAGCGCCACTATGTGTCTCGTCCAAGACGCGCGGGGCTTTGAAGCCGCGGGGGAAACAGGCGACAAAGAGCCCTATTGCACCAAGGTATACGCCCAGGACAAGTACAAACTCACGGGAACCGACAAGCTCAGCTGGGTCGATAATGCGCTGAAGGAAACGACCGGGCGCACGCGCAACAAGGTGGACGTCGTGGACGATGACGGGGCCAAGGTGCAAGTCCAGGAGCGTTGCTGGTCTATCAACTACACCAGCTGCACGGGCTTGTCGCACGGAGGCAATCCTTTTACCTCGGCACGAGTAGTCAACGAGCATCTGTATAAGAGCCCGTACATCAATCCCAGCGGCACCGAGGATACAAAGTCAGATTACCTCAAGCACATTGGCATCATCGCATCCGACTTTGTTGATGCGGCGCTGGCCCGGAGCATCTACCAGCGCAATTACGATACGGAGCACAAGCAGACGGCTTCGTACTATCTCCCGTACTATCTCCCGACCCGCATGCACATGACGTACGGCGACTCGCTGAGCGATGCCTCATTCCAGGATGGCAAGACCGTTGGCGAGGGTCATTTCCGCCTTGCTGACAGCAGCAACGCACTCAACGCGACAGCTTCGGGCCATGCGTTTGCCATTGAATACGTGGATGTCGACGCCCTGGGCAACGAGACCGTTACGGGGCTGCAGGGCTCTGTGCCCATCGATATCGATCCACGCGCGCTGACGCCCCATTTTGAGGGACTCGAAGGCCTTAAGGCCGGCGAAGACGTGCGCGCCAAGATTGCGGCATCACTCGAGGGCAAGCTCGAAACCGATGCCTGCACGGCCCAGCTCGAGTTTGTGCACGACGCGGACGGCGCTCCGGGCACGGCAATGGCCGAGGGCGAAACATTTGCCGCAGGAACGTACTGGGTGCGCGTGAACGGTCTCTTGGGCGACGCGGCGCAGAACTACACGCTCGCCAGCGACGGAGCCGCAAGCTTTACCGTAGCGGCCTCGGGCAGTGCGGGCGGCACCGGCAGCGACACGGGTTCCAACGCAGGCGGCGCCGACAAGAACGGCAAGAGCAACAAGAGAGACCAGGGCAAGAGCTCGGGCGGAAAGCTCGCCAACACGGGCGACGGTTCTGGCGTTGCCGCCGGGCTCGCTGCCGCCGCCGTGGCGACAACGGTCGCCGGCGCAGCGATGCTTGCCAGTGACCATGAAAGTGACGAAGGCGCTAGCGAATAGGCCAGCCGGCCTTTTGGGCGCATCAACTCGATGAGGGGCGCAGAACACCGTTCTGTGCCCCTGATTTTTACCTTAGTCCGAACGCCGCTATCGGCTACATCACCATGTTCAGCGCTTTCACAAATTCTTGGGCCTTCGCACGGCTACTCAGGCTAAAGACGCAAGCGGTCAACAGCCTGTTACGCAGGAAAACGTCGCGACCCTTGATCCTGTTGACCCCCGTGATGTCCTTAAGGTAGACAATCTCGGTGTGCCTGCCGCCAAAAGTGCCCTTCTTGAGCACCTCGATACGATTGGGGTAGATCTTAACGTCTTTAAACCTACCCGAACCTTTGTCCTGGAATAGCAGCGTGCTGTTGTCCATACGCGTCACTCCCGTGGGGTTCGCTAAAACTGTCTCTATTGCCACATTTTAGTCACCGCAAGGCTCCCATGCGAAGGTGCCAGACAGCAAAGCAATTCGTGTCCGCGCGAGGCTTTAAACTAAATGCAATAAAGATGCATTCCGCAAGAGGAAAGTGAGGCGACAGTGATGGGCGAACTGGTAAACCGTGGAGAATCGGCAATCGTGCCCGAAGGTTTTTACAAGCAGGTCTCCTCAATTCTCAACGCCGCTCGCGACAAGGCCTATACCGCCGTTAACTTTGCGATGGTTGAGGCGTATTGGGAGATCGGCAAGAGCATTGTTGACGAGCAAGGCGGAGAGGAGCGCGCAGCATATGGGGAGGCATTGATTGCAGGCCTCTCCAGAAGGCTTACCGCGGATTTCGGAAGAGGCTTTGGCATCGCAAACCTTCGCAATATGCGTCAGTTCTTTCTTGCGTTTCCAATTCGCGACGCACTGCGTAGCGAATTGAGCTGGACTCATTACCGCAGGTTGATGCGCATTCCCGACCCTGATGCTCGCGCCTGGTACATGAACGAATGCGCCGATTCTCGTTGGAGCACGCGTCAGCTCGAGCGCCAGATCAACACCATGTTCCGCGAGCGCCTACTTGCCAGCAAGGACAAAGAGGCCGTCACCCAGGAAATCCAAAAGAGCGCCCCGGCTCGTCGCCCCGAGGATATCATCCGCGACCCATATGTACTGGAGTTTTTAGGTTTCTCGGACGATACTGCGTTTCGCGAGAGCGATCTAGAGCAGGCGCTCATCACGCATCTTCAGAAGTTCCTGCTGGAGCTTGGCCGTGGCTTCGCTTTCGAGGCGCGCCAAAAGCGCATCACCTTTGATGGGCGCCATTTCTATATTGACCTTGTGTTTTACAACTATCTGATGCGCTGCTTCGTGCTCATCGACCTTAAGACCGATGACCTTACGCATCAGGACCTGGGCCAGATGCAAATGTATGTGAACTACTACACGCGCGAGCTCATGAACGAAGGCGACAATCCGCCCATAGGCATCGTGCTCTGCGCGGACAAAAGCGATTCGATCGTCGAGTACACGCTGCCCGAAGACAACGACCAAGTGTTTGCCGCCAAATACCTGCCGTATCTTCCAAGCAAGGAAGAGCTGGCGCGCGAGCTGAGTGCCGAGTACCGCGCCATCAACGAAGCGACTAATGGCGAAACGCAAGGGTAGCAGCACGTTGCGACCGAAACCCCCGACGGCGCTCCACATCACCCGGGATAAGAGGAGCTTTCCATGACAGACAGACCGAAAACAACACTGCGCGACTGCATCTATGGGCTTGCCGTTGGCGACGCGCTGGGCGTTCCATACGAGTTTATGCCTCGCGGCACGTTCGAATGCACGGACATGATCGGCTACGGCACGCATGGGCAGCCCGCCGGCACCTGGAGCGACGACACATCTATGACGCTTGCTACCTGTAACTCGATTAGGGAGCTCGGCCGCGTTGACATCGCAGACATGCGCGACAAGTTCGTAAGCTGGATTGCCCGTGGCGAGTATACGATCGACGGCGTTTTCGATTATGGCGGCACGACCGCCCGCGCTCTGCACACCGGCAAAGGAGGCTCCGGCGAGCGCGACAACGGCAACGGTTCGCTCATGCGCATCGCACCCCTGGCGTTCACCGATGCGACAGACGAAGAGGTCAACAAGGTCTCCGCAATTACGCACGCTCACAGAACGTCGACCGACGCATGCATCATATTTGTCGAGCTGATGAGGGATGTGATGAACGGCGCGCTTCCCTCGTGGGCACTCCATCTGAAAGGCATGCCTGAGCAGGAGATCAAGTCAGGTGGCTTCGTGCGCGACACGCTTAAGGCAGCCACCTGGTGCTTCGTTAACACCAGCAGTTACGAAGCCTGCGTCCTTGCCGCCGTCAACCTAGGCGACGACACCGACACCACCGCAGCCGTCGCAGGCGCGCTCGCAGGAGCAAAATACGGCTTCAATGCTATTCCTCAGGGGTGGATCGACACCCTGCGCGGAAAAGAGCTGATTGAAAGCTGCCTGTTTTAGGGCACCATTCAAGAAATAAGGCAGGAGGCATCATGGAGAGGAAGATCGCAAATATAGACGAGTTCCAAGTGGACGAAAACGGAATTCCGCTATTTCCAGTAGGACTGAAGGAGGAAACCAGCCTCTATGTCCTCCCCGACGGGCGTTACCTCCCCTGCGGGGTCTACAGGACCGCGGACGGCGGTTCGATCATTTATGAGCCATCCGAACTAAGCTTCTTCGGGCAGATGCTTGCTCAATTCAAAGAGAACTAGAGGCTTGATTGCCCGTTAGATCGACACTGCTCCAAGCCATGGGGCGGGTAGGATGTCTCCCGCCGCGGCCTGTGAGGTAGAATTACGACTGCCGCGGAATCCGCCTGCGGGCAACGCTCCGATCTCCGATTGGGGTGAAGCCTATGAACTTGTTTCTTGAAATCCTGCGCCTCTCGATGTATGTAACCGGCATCGTCCGGAACCTCTACTCGATCTGGCGGGAATATAAGCAGTAACGGATAGCGAAGGGAGTCATGCAAAGGGCCGGTCGCACCCGGCCCTTTAGACGATAGTACCTGCGTTGCCCGCGCTTCCAAAGTTGACCGACTGAGGAGCGGGTTCCGCGGCACATCCTGATTTTACCCAGTGGCAAGGCTCTTTTACAGCCGTTCCACCGTTTATTTACATCCGCCAATCAAGACGAGGCTACTACGCACCTTTATTACACACGATGTTTTCAGCCTGGTATAAACAAGTTCAATAATAGAATGCAAATCCAACCATCGTGTCTGATTACGAAAGGATTTTTGCCTTTTCTGCAGCAAACTCTTCCTCGGTAAGTACTCCACTCTCACGCAGTGCTGCAAGCCTCTCAAGCCTTGCAACTACATCAACCACTATCCGCCAGCGTCTCAATAGTCTGTGAAACCTGCGGATACCGCTCGAGCTCCTTCGATAGGGCATCGACTATCTTGGCAATATTCTTTGCATTTTTGCCCCCGTTTAATACGTTTGCCCTGACCTTAGATGACGACTTGACAGTAACGCCAGATCCGCCTTCAACTGGAACAACCGAAATACTGATATTTTCGCCCCAAGACCAAAGGCTCATACCAATCTCGGCTGCAACTGTTCTTGTTGTGGGCGATGCACTATCAACTTTTACTTTAGGCAGCTTTTCCATAGCTGCCTTCAAGGCATTAAACGTGTCGTCAGGAGAATACGGTACCTGAAGCTGAAGCTGCTGATCCGCAAAACCCATAATCTGGCCTCCGCTTCTTACAAGATTAAGGCTATCGGCAATGGTAGCACGTTCCCAGCAGTCTTAAGTTCGTCTCATGACCTTGCGATGCAGCCCGACGCCCCGGCACCACTCCCCTACTTACCAAAAATCGCAGCGAACAATCCCTTGCGTTTGGGCTTTTCTTCTCGGTAGGAACCCTCAGCTGCCGCTGCAACCTGGCGCGGTTGCTCGCCACCTCCACGGCGCACGATCTGGTATAGGAAGGGCGATTTAACGTATTTGACCTCGATGGGCGTGGCATGCACGGTACTTTCGCCGGACAGATGCAGACTCGGATTGAGCGACGCCACCACATGCGTCTCGCGCTTGTCGCTAAACACCACCGCTGCCGCGCGGCTCGTCTGGCCGTTTACGGCAATGCGCACCTGCTCGCCATCGCGGCTGTCCGTCGCCGGACGATCGACAAAGTACACCGGCACCATCACCAGGCCGTCCTTATGCTTGCGAGCCTTGCGCGCCCAAGTGCGGATGCTCTTTTTATTGAGCCCCAGCACCGCCTCGGCATCGTTGCCGGCAATGTCGAGCGCCAACTTATCAATGACCACCTGGTCCTTGGTAGACGCATCGACGGAGACAACGCGAAAGTCACCTTCCTGCATGGCCGGGTCAAACGGCCCAACCTTGGCAAAGTCCCACGGCTCCAAAATGCCCATAAGGCGAACATCCAGATAGTTTGCCCTGGGGTATGCCCAGTCGAGCACCTCGTAGTACACCAGGGTTTCCTTGCTCAGGCCCTTGCCCGGGAAGCTCGCCATCATGCGCAAATCCGCGAGCGCCATGGGGAAGTAGAAGAGCATCATGTCGTTTTGGATCGCGTCTTCCACGTCGTGCCCGGCAAAGGCATCCGGGTACTGGCGCACCAGCTGCAGCGCGTTGGCACGTGCCTGCTGCGGCGAAATTTCGCAGGGAATACCCTGCTCCGGCACATACTCCGCACCCACGCCCATGGTCAGACGTTTGCTAAACGTACCGGGCTTGAGCAAGTCGGCAATGCCGATCTTGTTGCCGCAGGACGGGCACTCAAACACACGCTGCGTTGACTCGCCCTCAAAGGACGCTCCGCAGAAGGGGCAGGGAATGCTCACGTGCGTCGCTTCTTGGAACTCCTGCGCCGTGCCGCGGTCCTCCCACAGCAGATGTTCCAGGACCGACTGATTGCGCCAGTGCGAATTGAAGAAATACCAGTCCGGGTCCTCCGGGCGCTCGAGTTGCGACACATGCGTGAGCTTGAGCAGTCCATCCACTACCGTCAACGGCGTATGGCGAATGCCCAAAGCGCTCTTGGGCCCTCCGGCGTCCGCCTGCCACGGAATGACCGCACCGCAATAAGCGCACTCAAAGCTGCGCTTAGCTTGGTGCGAGTACATAGGGCCGCCGCAGTTTTGACATTTAATGGCAAACATCTCGTCCATGGAAACGTCCTCCTTTGCACAAAGCTGTCGACATTAAGTATGTCGAGCAAACAGGCACATGCCCATACCCATGTGGCCCAAAATGGACCACCCAGGCAGACGAGAAGGCTCGCTCGTTAGCACCGGCAGACTATTGCTGCATTTTCTGAGCATCGGTGCACGGCGCCCCCGCGCGAGCTACACTATCACCTTAAACATGATTGTGAGGACGACCGCTATGCTATTTGTAAATCGGCTGGTACATACGCTTGTTCCCGGCAGCGAGGGCGAGCCGGTCGATGCCTCCTGCCGCACCAACGCGGGCTTCGCCGCAAGCCTCATCTGCATTGGCCTCAACATCACCCTGTGCCTGGCCAAGGGCATCGCAGGCCTGCTCGCCGGCTCCGTCTCCCTCATCGCCGACGCTTTCAACAACCTCTCCGATGCCTCGAGCAACATCGTGAGCCTGCTCGGGTTCCGCCTCGCCAGCCGCCCGGCAGACGAAGGCCACCCCTATGGCCACGGCCGCTACGAGTACCTCGCCGGCTTGTTTGTCGCCGTCCTGATTTGCGCCGTCGGCATCAACCTGATCCTCGAGTCGGTCACCAAGATCATCAAGCCTTCCCCCACCGCTTACACGCTCGTTTCCCTTGCGGCACTGGCTACATCCATGCTCGTTAAGCTCTGGATGGCCGCATTCAACCGCGCGCTGGGCAACCGTATCGATTCCGAAACACTCATTGCCACAGCACAGGACTCCAAAAACGACGTCATCACCTCGGGCTCGGTCTTGGTGGCGGCGCTTATTTCGCAGACGACCGGCTTTGACCTCGATGGCTGGGCAGGCCTGGGTGTGGGCATCTTCATTTGCATCAGCGGCATGGGCCTGGTGCGCGACGCCATCAGCCCGTTGCTGGGGCAAGCGCCCGACCCCAAGCTCGTCCAGGCAATCCGCGACAAGATCATGTCCTATCCGCAGGTCTTGGGCACACACGACCTGATGGTGCACGACTACGGCCCCGGTCGTCAGTTTGCCAGCGCTCACGTGGAGATGCCCGGCGAGGGCGACGCATTTGAGCACCACGAGATCCTGGACACCATCGAGCACGACATCAAGCGCCAGATGGGCATTGGCATCACGCTGCACTGCGACCCCATCGCGACAACCGGCGATGATTTGCGCGGCTGGGTCAAGCGCGGCGTTATGCAGATCGACCCCGCGCTCTCCATCCACGACCTGCACGAGCACGACGGGTTCGTTTCGTTTGACCTGGTGCGCCCCGACGGCTTTGACATATCCGACGAGGAGCTGCTGGAGCTCGTCACGCGCATCGTGCACGAGCGCCGACCCAATGCCTCATGCGTCGTTACGTTTGACTCGGGCTTTAGCTCGCCCGACCGTCCGGCTGAACAGCTGTAGCCCGCTTAACAGCTAGTTTCCCTGCGCGCCCGAGATGCCGTTTTGCAGTGCATTCCAGGCACCCGTCGCCATGTCGCCCAAGTTCTGCGCGGTGTCGCCCAGGTTTTGTGCCGTATCGCCCAGCTCTTGCGCCTTGTCTCCCAACTCCTGTGCCTTGTTGCTCAAGTCCTCCAGCGTATTGGAACTCGAGCTGTCGGTACCGCTTTGGCCGTCGGGCGAGTTGCCCGAGCTATTCTTGTGCGTGAGTTGAATTTCGAGGTTGCCGCTGTCGTTATAGTAAGCAGAAGTAACGACCCAGTTGGCATCGATGACGGGCGTTGAGCCATCATCAGTCAGGACCACGGCATTCGAAAGATTGGCGCCGCGCGACTTGAGAAGTTTCTTGGCGTTGGACCAGTACTGCCCCGGGATATCGCTCAGATCGACGGTGCTAGACGAGGCGGACTCGGTTTGCTCGGCAGCGGTATCAGCCGTTGAACTCCCTCGCTTGTTGAGCATGCCCGACACAATGGCAAACACAACCGACAGCGCAAAGAAGATCGCCAGCACGATGAGGATCTTCTTGATCACGCTCGACGAACGCGACGGCTTCTTCTCCTCGTCCTCGCCATATTGCGGAATCGACTTGGGGTACTCGCGATACGGCTCGCGCGACTCGTAGCGAGGCTGCGCCGTGCGAGGCATACACGTCGTCTGCTGAGGCTGCGGAATGGGATTTTGCGGCAGGTCATCATAGGGATTCGGCGTCGAGGCGGCATAAGAATCCTGCGGCGCGTAATCAAACGGGTCCGGAGCTGCGTTGCCATAGGGGCCTTGCGAAGATACGGCATAAGAATCCCGCGCTGTGTCGCCATAGCCCATAACCCGGGTTGGCTCGGCAGAAGGCTGCGTCGCGGCGGGGTCGGTATAACCGGGGTTGGGAACAACGCGGGTCGCATCGGCGCTATCGCCAGCCTGCGCGGAACCGTAGCCGCCCATCACGGTTGTCTTGTCCTGATCCATGCAACGATTCCTTTCCGTCGCCCGTAAGCATCAAGTTATCCATGCATTCTACCCGCGCAAAAGCCCGTGACGGACAGAGCCCGTCCATATCTACAAGACAAGCGCGGCTAGAAAACAAAAGCCCCGCCGGGCCTTGGTAGGCGCGACGGGGCGGGCAAGCAGCTATGGGCAACAAGCTTAGAACAGGCCGGTGATGTTGCCGTCGTTGTCGACGTCGATGTTCTCAGCCGCGGGGACCTTGGGCAGGCCCGGCATGGTCAGAACACTGCCGGTCAGTGCGACCACAAAGTGGGCACCGGCGGAAACCTTGAGCTCACGCACCGTGATGCGGAAGTTCTCGGGAGCGCCCAGGGCCTTGGCGTTGTCGCTAAAGCTGTACTGCGTCTTGGCCACGCACACCGGCAGGTTGCCAAAGCCGTTCTCGCGCAGCTCGGCGAGCTGGCGCTTGGCGGCCGGCGTAAAGTCAACGCCATCGGCGCGGTAGACCTTGGTGGCAATGGCCTCAAGAGCGTCGGCGACATCGGCGCCGTCCTCATAGGCAAACTTGAG
Source organism: uncultured Collinsella sp. (assembly GCA_900546825.1). Taxonomy (GTDB): domain Bacteria; phylum Actinomycetota; class Coriobacteriia; order Coriobacteriales; family Coriobacteriaceae; genus Collinsella. The sequence continues at coordinate 30,973 of UREE01000015.1, forward strand.
CTCGCTCGGCTGCTCAATCAGACGCATGACCTCATCGGCCAGCTCGAGCGCGCCCTCGCCGCCCTTGGCCCAGACCTCGGAAAGCTTAACGTTGACGCCGAGCTTCTGGCACTCGGACTCGATGAGCGCAAGCTCAGCCTCGGTGTCCGTCGGGAAGCGGTTGATGGCGACTACGCAGGGCAGACCATAAACGTTCTGGATGTTGTCGACGTGACGCAGCAGGTTGGGCATGCCGGCCTTGAGTGCCTCGAGGTTCTCCTCGTTGAGGTCGGCCTTGGCGACGCCACCGTTGTACTTCAGCGCACGAGCGGTCGCGACGACCACGACGGCGCTGGGGCGAACGCCCGTCATGCGGCACTTGATGTCGAGGAACTTCTCGGCACCCAGATCGGCACCGAAGCCGGCCTCGGTAATGGCGACATCGCCAAAGCGCATCGCCATACGCGTGGCCATGATAGAGTTGCAGCCGTGGGCGATGTTGGCGAAGGGGCCGCCGTGGACAAACGCGGGCGTGCCCTCGAGCGTTTGCACCAGGTTGGGCTTGAGCGCGTCCTTAAGCAACGCGGCCATGGCACCCTGGGCCTTAAGGTCGCGGGCACGGACGGGCTCGCCGGCAAAGCTGTAGCCGACGACGATCTCGCCCAGGCGCTCCTTGAGGTCGCTGATACTCGTAGACAGGCACAGGATTGCCATGACCTCGGAGGCGACGGTGATATCGAAGCCGTCCTCGCGCGGCACGCCCTGGGCCTTACCGCCAATACCGTCGATGACGTGGCGCAGCTGACGGTCGTTCATATCGACGACGCGCTTCCAAGTGATGCGTTTAACGTCGATGCCAAGCTGGTTGCCCTGCTGGATGTGGTTATCAAGCATGGCGGCCAGCAGGTTGTTGGCAGCACCGATGGCATGGAAGTCGCCGGTAAAGTGCAGGTTGATATCCTCCATGGGGATCACCTGAGCCCAGCCGCCGCCGGCAGCACCGCCCTTAACACCAAAGACGGGGCCGAGCGAAGGCTCGCGCAGGGCCACGGCACTCTTGACGCCGCGACGACGCAGGCCATCGGCCAGACCGATGGTCGTGGTGGTTTTGCCCTCGCCCGCAGGCGTTGGGTTGATAGCGGTCACGAGGACGAGCTTGGCCTGGTGATCGGTCGGCTCGTTGAGCAGCGAATAGTCGACCTTAGCCTTGTCGAAGCCGTACGGAATAAGGTGCTTAACGTCGACGCCGGCGTTCTTGGCCACCTCGGTAATAGGCAGCGGCGTGACAGAACGTGCGATTTCGATGTCAGTAGGCATGGGCGGTCCTTTCGTTACCGAATGAGAAAAAGACCAATTCAGCATAGCACGGGCGCGCAATAGTAAAACACCCATAACCGATGAACGGCGATATGTTTACCCGATGCCCAGCGATAGCCCAACAGCCCGCCAAAACAAAGCGCCCTAAACGGTAGGTTCAATCCCCAGGTGCTCAAAGGTGCGAAGGGTTGCCTGACGGCCCTGCGGCGTACGAATCATCAACCCGCACTGCAGCAGATACGGCTCATAGACATCCTCGAGCGTGCCCGGGTCCTCGCCCACCGCGCTGGCAAGGGTCGTAAGTCCCACGGCACGACCGGAGAACGTCTTAGCGAGCGTCTCCAAAATGCGAATATCCATCCAGTCCAGACCGAGCTCATCGATCTCGAAGAACTCGAGCGCCTGGCGACAGATATCGAGCTCGATGGGGCCGTTGCCGCGCACCTGTGCGTAATCGCGCACGCGCTTGAGCAGGCGGTTGGCAAGACGTGGCGTGCCGCGCGAACGCGAGCCGATCTCGAGTGCACTGGGATGGTCGATCGTCACGCCCAGGATAGTCGCCGAGCGCGTAACAATCTGCGCGAGTTCCTCGACCGTGTAGTAATCCAGGCGATATGAAATGCCAAAGCGGTCGCGCAACGGGCCGGTCAACATGCCTGAGCGGGTCGTTGCCGCCACCAGCGTAAACTTGGGAATATCCAGGCGAATCGAGCGCGCCGCCGGACCCTTGCCAATCACGATATCGAGGGCAAAGTCCTCCATCGCGGGGTACAGGACCTCCTCGACCGAACGGTTGAGGCGGTGGATCTCGTCGATAAACAGCACATCACCCGGCTGCAAGTTAGTAAGGATGGCTGCCAGGTCGCCGGTGCGCGCGATGGCAGGGCCACTCGTGGTCTTGATCTGAGCGCCCAGCTCGTTGGCGATAACCGTAGCCAGCGTGGTCTTGCCCAGACCCGGAGGGCCCGAGAAGATCACGTGGTCGAGCGTCTCGCCACGGCTCTGCGCCGCTTCGATCAACACGCGCAGGCTCTGCTTGATATGCTCCTGGCCGCAGTAATCGTCCAGGCGCTGGGGGCGCAAAGTGCGATCGACATCGAGGTCCTCGGCCGTCAGCTCCGAGCTCACCATGCGCTCGCCGTGCGCCATGGATGCCGCCGGCGAGTTGCCGGGCGTCGCCCACAGGTCCTGAGAGTCATCGGCTTCCCACATCACGCATCCATTCCGAGTCGCTTAAGCGCCGCGCCGAGCAGATCCTCGACACGCATATCCTGCCCATCATACCCGCTCAGGGCAACATCGGTCTCCTGCGGACTAAAGCCCATGGAAAGGAGCGCCGCACGGGCGTCATCGATCGCCGAGGGAGCGGCGGCGGGGACCGGCATCGCAACCTGCCCCGGGATCACGTCGACCGGCACAAAGCCCTTATCCTTGGCAAAGGTGCTCTTGAGCTCCAAGATGAGGCGCTGGGCGGTCTTTTTACCCACACCGGGTACCTTGGCCATGCCCTTGTCGTCCTCGGCCATCACCAGCGAATACAGCTGCCCCACGGTATAGGTGGAAAGCACGGCGAGCGCCAAGCGCGGGCCAACGCCCGAGACGGACACAAGCCGGTCGAACATCGTGCGCTCATCCTTAGAGGAAAAACCGAAAAGTGTCATAGCGTCCTCGCGCACCTGCATACGGGTATAGAGGCGCACCTCACCGCCGGGCGTAGGCAGCGTGGCCGCAGTGCTGCCAGAAATGCCGAGTTCAAAGCCAACGCCCGACACGTCAACGACAGCAGAGCTCATCGTGGCCTCGACAAGCGTTCCGTGGAGCTGGGAAATCATCAGTATCCGGTTCCTCTCTGTTGATAGAACTCGCCACCGGTGAGGGCGCGGGTGCGGCTGAGGTTTACGTGGCAGATGGCACAGGCCAGGGCATCGGCGGCATGGTCGGGATGCGGGTCGTGGTCGAGCTGCGTTAGCGTGCGTACCATGTAGGCGACCTGCCGCTTGTCCGCGGCGCCGGTACCCACCACAGCCTGTTTGATCTGCATGGGCGTGTACTCGCCGATCTCGAGCGCGCACTCCGAAAGCGCCACAAGCGCAGCGCCGCGGGCATGCGCCGTAGGGATGGCCGAGCGAACGTTGGCGCCAAAGTAAATGCTCTCGATAGCAGCGGTATCGGGTCGATAGCGCTCCACGACACCCTTGAGGTCGCGGGCGATATGCGACAGGCGCACCGCGAGCGGACTACCCGCGCTGGTCTCGATGCAGCCATAGGCACGGCAGCGAACCTCGCCACGCCGCTCCTCGATAATCCCCCAACCCGTATGAGCCAAACCGGGGTCAATGCCTAAAATAACCAAGCCAACCTCCCCTCGTCTTTTACCAAGCGCAAGGCAAGGCCCCGCGCACTACTCACGAACGTCTGTTCTAGAATAACACAACGGGGTCAAGATGCTTAGTTGAAGTATCGGGGTTGAGAGCGAATCCCATCCCCAGTTTAGTTCTGCGAGAAGAATGGGAACTGTCGGGGATCAACCGGCGGATGCGGCATCGGGCCACCCTGGGGCCCACCCTGCGGGCCACCCTGGCCGCCCATCATCTTATCGATGGCGTCCTGAACCTCGCCCTCGAACTTTTTCATTCCCTCGTGTAAACGACGCTGACCGTCTTCAGAGCGCAACTCCTCCATTTGTTCGGGCGAAATACCCAGTAGCTCGCCCAGCACGCCCATCATCTCGTTTCGCACGCGCTCACTAGTATCCTCGTCAGCAAAACGGCGCACCTCGGCGCGCGCCAGCGAATCGACCGTCATACGCTCCTTGCCGTTAAGCCCCAGGTCGGACCACGCGAGCATGTACGGCCAGGCGCGCTCGACAAACGAACGGGCTGAGACGATCGACGCCGTCGGCAGCATGCGGCGGGCGGCCTCGCCCTGACGCACGAGCATCAGCAGCAGCGAGCAGGCCTCAGGCTTGCCAGCGGCCATCGGGATGTCGTCGAAAGATCGATTGCGGTCCACGTGCGCCTCGAGCGCGCCATCGACCTCACCCGGCTCAAGCCCGCCGAGCA
>UREE01000016.1 GCA_900546825.1 uncultured Collinsella sp.
CGGGGTCCGGGGCGAGCAAGCTGCGGAAACTCGGACGGTCCAGAGCAATGTCGGCTGAAAGGAATTCAGGCTGAATATTTGTCCGCCCGGACGATCCGATAGACAGGCAGCGCTATCCCCTTCTTCTGACTTGCGGTGAAATATGGACTGATTTTGGGGTTGAAACGTTTAAACAGTCCTTATTTCACCGCAAGTTAGAAGAAGGGGCATGAAAAAGGCGGAGGCCCTGGAGAGGGGCTCCGCCTTTGCTACAGGGGGCGATGGTATTCGCGTGTTGCGGGATTAGACCAGTCGGGCGTTGATCGTCTTGGCGATCTCGGCAGCGTCGGTGGAACCCTTGACGGTGGCACGGAAGTCCTCGTCCATGAGCGCCTCGGCGACCTTGGACAGGATCTTGAGGTGCGTGGTGCCGGCCTGGGCACCGGGGATGAGCAGGGCGATAGCCACGTTGACGGGAGCGCCGTCCATGGTGTCCCAACCGGTCACGCCGGACTCGTCCTTGACGACGATGACGGCAGCCTCGGTAATGGCGTCGGACTTGGCATGCGGGATAGCGAAGCCCTCCATCATGCCCGTGGTGCCCTCGGCCTCGCGGGCCAAGAAGGCGTTCATCACGGCGTCGGCGTCGCTGGCGATACCGGCCTTGACGGCCTGGTTGGAAACGAAGCTCAGAGCCTCGTCACGAGAAGCGAAGTCCTCGGCGACAAAGACATTCTCGACCTTCACGAAGTCGGCAGCCTCGGCCTTGGGGGCCTCGACGGCAGCGGCCTTGGGAGCCTCAACCGGCTTGGCTGCAGGAGCGGCCTTCTGGTTCTTCTCGAAGTCGTACTTCTTGAAGGCCACGAACAGGATGCCACCGACCACAGCGCCGATGAGGATCGCGAGGACCCACAGCGGACCGTTCTCGACAACGGGCAGGACCAGGAAGCCACCGTGAGGCGCCGGATCGTGAACGTTGAACATAATGGTCAGGATCGAAGCGATAGAGGAACCGAGCATCATGATGGGCATGACGGGCCAGATGTTCTTGGTCATGAACGGAATGGCGCCCTCGGTGATGTGGGTGCAACCAAGGATGAGGTTGACGATACCGGCGTCGTGATCCTCCTGGCTGAAGTACTTCTTGCCGACAACGACGGCGAAGGTGGTGATCAGCGGCGGAACGATGCAAGCGGCGGAGACGGCAGCCATGAAGTTGGTGCCGAAGTTATAGGTATCGGTGCCAACGCCAGCAGCCAGTGCCTCGGTGAGCATAGCGGTACCGGTGACGTAAGCAGCCTTGTTGACCGGGCCACCCATGTCAAAGGCGCACATGCAACCGATGGCAAGACCCAGGACAACGGCGCCAGAGGCGGACAGGCCCTTGAGGAAGTCCATCATGGCGGTGTTGATGGCAGCCATGGGGCCGGAAATACCGAGCATGACCAGGCCGACGATAGCCGTCGAGAACAGCGGGTACAGGAAGATGGCCTTGAGGCCGTCCAGGTTCTTGGGCAGACCGGCAAAGACCTTCTCGAGCAGCAGGATGACATAGCCGGCGAGGAAGCCGCCGACGATGCCGCCCAGGAAGCCGAAGCCCACGCCGGCGCCACCGGCGTCGATCATACCGGTCTCGGCGTTAACAGGCAGGCCCTGGATGGCGATCATACCGGCAACAAAACCGGGGACGAGCGCCGGGCGCTTGCCGATGGATTCGGCGATGTAGGCGGAAAGCACCGGAACCATGAGGTTCATGGCGATGCCGCCGATGATCTTGAGCATCGCAGCAAAGCTGTTGTAGTCAGACGCAGTCGAATCGAAAGACGTAATGCCCCACAGGAACGAGACGGCGGTCAGAACACCACCGGCAACGACGAAGACCAGCATATGGCTGACGCCGTTCATGAGGTGCTTGTAGATGATGTGGCCGATGGACTCCTTCTCCTCGACCTCATCCTCGATATCGGCAGCAGCTGCAACCGTGTCGTCACCCTTGGCGGCGAGCGCGCGGTCAATCAGCTTACCGGCGGCCTCAACGGACAGGGCCTTGGAAACACCAACGGAAACCATGGGCTTGCCGGCGAAACGCTCAGCCTGGACATCCTTGTCGGCTGCGACGACGACGGCCTTGGCACCAGCGATCTCACTCTTGGTGAGCTCGTTCTCGACACCGACCTGGCCATGAGTCTCAACCTTAATGGTCAGACCGCGCTCGGCAGCTGCCTTCTCCAGCGCCTCCTTCGCCATGAAGGTGTGCGCAATGCCGGTCGGGCAACCGGTGGCGGCGATGATGTCAAACTTAGCCATGTGTCCCTCCTTCTTGAGTACAGCGCCCGCGGGCGCTCCCCTACACGCGCTTCGATGCGCGTTTTTCCACAACTGAAAGATACCAACCTACCGTCCGCGTGAGAAGAGACAAGGTGCAATTCTCCGGTGAAAGGTTCTTTCATAACCGTAAACGGTAGGTGAAAGTTTACCATCAACACTTGAAACGGCAAGGTGTATCTTGTAATTGAAAAGCCCGTATACTATGGCATTGCAAATCAAATTTGATTTTCATGCCAACCAGGAGCCATCCATGACCGATAGTAGCAAGAGCGCACTTTCCCTCATAAGCACCCATCAGGGATACAGCGAGTCCGAGCAGCGCATTGTCGACTATATATTGGAGCACCAGTCCGAGGCGCCGCGCCTCACGGCCGCTCAGCTCTCGCGCGCCGCCGCCACGTCCGAGGCGACCGTTTCCCGCTTCTGCCGCAAGCTTGGCTTTGGCAGCTTCCGCAGCTTTCAGTTTTCGTTGGCGAGGGATTTGGAAAGCCAGCGCAACGAGGGCCTGACTGACGAGGTCTCGCTCGATAATATGGAGCAGAGCCTCAAGAACATCCTGGCTGCCAAGGTGAGCGAGCTTAATGCGACCATCGACGGGATCGACCACGATACGCTGGCGGCTGTTGTGCATGCCCTTAAGCATGCAGGGGTTATTGAGTTTGCAGCTGTGGGCAATACGAACGCGGTCGCGCTCGATGCGACGTTTAAGTTTTCGCAGCTGGGCCTGCGTTGCATGGCGAGCACCATTAGCGAGACATCAATCGGCTTTGCGCTCACGTTACGACCGGGTGACGTCATCGTGCTAATCTCAAACTCTGGCAAATCGCGCCGACTGAATCGCATGGCAAAAGCGGCTCGCGACTGTGGCGCAACCGTAGTCGTCATCAGCAGCGACAGCAAATCCCCGCTCGCGCGCCTGGCAGACTACACTTTTAATACCGTCAACCACGAAGCGCTGCTGACGACGGGCGACTTTGCGTTCTCTAAGATCAGCGCCACGATGATCATCGAAGTCATCTACAACTTCCTGCTGCCCGAAATCGAGGACGCCCGAGAGCACATCAGCTACTACGAGGAGCTCATCCAGCCGGATAAGGTTGTGGAGTAAAACGCATAGTGAGACAAAAATTTCAGTCTATTTTGTCCCACCAACACCGCTGATACGACCTAACCTCGAGCTTCTTCGAGCATCTGCCTTGCGTGGGCCAAGCTCGCCTCGGACTGATCGCCGCTCAACATGCGGGCAATCTCGGCGATACGCGCTTCACCGGTTACCTCGTCCAAATGCGTCTGGGGAACATCGCCCGGTTCCTTGCTGACAACATAATGCTTGTCAGCCATGACGGCGACCTGCGCCAAGTGGGTTACGACAATCACCTGATGCGTAGCGGCGAGATCTGCCAGCACGCCCGCGAGCGCACGCGCCGTAGAGCCACCGACACCAGCATCGACCTCGTCAAACACCAGCGTATCAACACCGTCCGCGTTACCGAGGACAACCTTGCTTGCCAGCATGACGCGGCTGAGCTCGCCGCCCGACGCAATTCGACGCAGGGGACGCGGCGTCAAGCCGGCACCGCTGCGGTATAGCAGCTCGTAGCTCGAAGGACCAACGGGCGTCCACTCAGCACGGGGAAGATCGCGCGACTCCCAGACGAGCTCGGCGCCGCCCATCTCCAGGCGAGCCATCTGGCGGCCAACCTCGTGGCAGAAGCGCGGGGCCGCCGTATTGCGAGCGCGCTTAAGTGCCTTGGCGGCGGCAAACAACTCGCGCTCAGCGCTCCCGAGTGCCTCACGCGCCTTTTTGATCTGCTCATCGCCATCATCGACCAGGGACAGCAGCTCTTGCGAGCGGTCGCGCATGGCAAACACATCGTCCATGGTGGGACCCAACTGACGCAACAGGCCCTTGAGGTCGGAATACCGCTCACGCATGCTCGCGCGCGTCGAAGGCGATGCCATCGCGATAGGCACGAAGCTCGTTCGCGCAATCCTCAAGGGAGATACAAGCATCCGAAAGTGCATCGGCAATGTCGCCCAGTTTGCGATCGACGGTAGCCATTCGGGAAAGCTCTGCCACGGCACTGTTCACGGCATCGAGCGCTCCCCCTTCGGCGGCAAGCGATGCATGGGCATCGTTAGCCGTGGCAACCAGTACCTCGGCATGTTCGAAGCGCGGCAGCAGTTCCTCGAGTTCCTCGTACTCGCCTGGCCTGGGGTCGACCTCGGTGATACGCTCGAGGGCAAAGCGCGCCTCCTCGACGCGACTCCCCTGCGCACGTGAGGCTTCCTCCACACGGCGAAGCTCTTTGGCGGCAGCGCGCGATGCCTTAAAGCAGGCGCGGTACGCATCCAGCGTCTCGAGTGCCGGGCGCCCTGCCCAGGCATCGACCATGGCAACATGATGCGCCGGATCGAGCAAGCGCTGGTGCTCGTGCTGGCCACACAGATCCATCATCACGCCGACGCGCTCCGAAAGCTCGCGCACACTGGCGATACGGCCGTCAATCTTCACGCGGCTGCGGCCCTCAGCGGAAAGGCTGCGCTGGACCGTGAAGCCTTCCGTGTCGTGCGGGCCGTCGAACAAGCGCGCCTCGACACTCGCCAGCGCCTCGCCCTCGCGCACCGTCGACGAATCCGCGCGCTCACCCAAAATAAGCTTGAGGGCCGAGAGCAGCGCGGTCTTGCCGGCGCCGGTCTCGCCGGTCAGGACAGTCAGGCCGGCACTCGGCACCAGCGTCGCCTCGCGAATGAGTGCAATGTTAGAAACCTGCAGCTCATCGATCATGACGGACTCCGTAGAATACGCGGCTCACCGAGTTATAGAAGCTCTCGGGACCGTAATCGAGAAGCAGCACATCTCCGGGACCGCGACGCACCGCCACGCTCTCAACGGTGCCATCGCAGGTAATAAACTGTCCATCGATAGCGATCGCCGGAACACTCGGACGGTCATCAGACATAAAGATTTCGACAACATCGCTCGGCGAGGTCAAAAAGGCGCGAGCCTGAATGGTATGCGGAGCAATCGGCACACAGACCATGCCCGTGTAATCGGGGCTGACGATGGGGCCGCCGGCGGATAGCGCGTAGCCGGTGGAGCCAGTCGCCGTCGATACAACCACGCCGTCGCCACGCAGTCGATCGATATGGTGGCCCGACACCGTGATGTCGAACTCAACCATATCGGACAGGGGGCCGCGCGTGAGCGCCATGTCGTTGAGGGCGAACGTGCGCACGACATCCTTCGTGCCATCGTCGCGCACGGACACGATATCCGCGGCGATGGTGGCGCGACGGCTCACGTGCAGCTCACCGGACAGGGCGTCGCTCACGACCTGCAGAATGTCGCGCTCCTCGGGGCTCGCAGCAGTTAAAAAGCCCAGGTGACCATAGGAAAGACCGAGGATAGGAATCTCGCGATGGTTGAGGATGCGGGCAGCGCGCAGCAACGTACCGTCGCCGCCGAGCGTAATGACCAGATCGGAGCCGTCAATATCAGGCGTGCTTTGAATCTTCGATCGCTGGTCGGCAGCCCATGCGACCTCATAGCCCTGGCGCGTCAGCCAAAGCTCGAGCATCAAGCCGCTCTCGACCGCCTCTTGCTTGTAGTAATTGGGAACCAGAAAGACCTTCATAGCGTTGCAGCTTTCTCGCTCAAAACCGATACCTGGAATTGCAGCTCGTCTTGCGTGCGGTCGCCGGGGTCAAATCTCGTGCCGTACAGGAAAAACTCAACGTTGCCCTTGGCACCATGAATGGGCGACACGCACACATCGACCGGGAACAGGCCCTTGGCAGCAAAGAGTTCAACCGCCGCCACAAGTGTATCGCGGCGCACGACGGGATCGGTCACAATGCCGCCCTCGCCCACCAGCGCCGCCGGAGCCTCAAACTGCGGCTTTACGAGCGTGCAGAATGCACCCGTAGGAGCCAGGCACGCCAGTACCGCATCGATAATGTTCCCGATGCTGGTAAACGAGACATCACACACTGCCAGGTCGATGGCGCCGGCATAGCCAAGCTCAGGCAGCTGCGTCACGTTTGTGCGCTCATGCAGCGTCACGCGATCATCCTGGCGCAACGACCAATCGAACTGGGCGCGACCCACGTCCACCGAGACAACGGTCGCAGCTCCGCGCTTGAGCAGGCAATCGGTAAAGCCGCCGGTAGAGCAGCCCACATCCAGACAGGCAAGGCCCGTCGGATTGATACCAAACGCATCAAGCGCGCCTTCGAGCTTAAGACCGCCGCGGCCAACATAGGGAATGCGCCCCTTCACGTGCAACGGAAGGCCCGGGGTCACCTTAAGGCCCGGCGAAGTCAAGCGCTCGCCGCCACTCGAGACCAAGCCGGCCATAAGAGTGCGAAGGGCATCCGCGCGATCGGCGCAGATGCCCTGTGAAATCAGTTCGTCATCAAGACGCACGCGTTTCATGAATGCCATCAACCATTCGTATCCGGAGATGCGGCCTAGCTATCCTGGGATTCGTTTGCCGCATCCTCATCGTATTCCTGCTCGAGCTTGTCGGCCTCACGCGGCGTCAGCTCAAACTTATCGACCATGTCGACCGCGCGGGAGCCCAGCTCAATCGCCTCGTCAAACAGATCGAGCGAACGCTCCAAGGACGTATCCTTGGAGCGAACGGTAGCGATAATCTGGTCCAGACGATCAGAGATCTCGTCAAAGTTGCGGACAGAACCCTCTGGCATGACTACTCCTCGACGGAGTCGACGACAACCTCGGAGGCGTCCGCGTCCTCGGCCAGCACGCCAGCCTCAGCCTGGGCAACCGCAACCTTAGCGGCAGCCTCGGCAGCCTGTGCCTCCTCGCGAGCGCGATCCTCGGCCAGCAGCTCCTGGTATAGGTCCTCACCCGGCAGCTCCTCACTGCGAGCGATCTTACCCAGCACGCCGTTGACGAACGACGCGGACTGGTCGGTGCCATAGGCCTTGGCAAGCTCGACGGCCTCATTGATCACGATGGCGTCCGAGACCTCCTCGTCGGTGAGGAAGCGCATCTCGTAGACGGCGATACGCAGCAGATTGCGGTCGGCGCCGGGCATGCGCATAAGATCCCAGTTCTTGGCAACGGAGCGCAGAGCACAGTCGATGCGGTCGATATGCTCGTAGGCACCTCGGCACAGCTCCAGCGCATAGGGGTCGAGGGGACCCTTCGAGATCAGGAAATCACCCTCGAGGACGCGCTCGAGCGGGCTGTCCGTGGCCTCGGCCTGGAACAGCAGCTGCAGCGCCTGACTGCGGGCAAGCGTACGCCCGCGATAAACCTTAAGGCTCAAAGGTTACTCCTTGGGGAAAACGAGGCCGTCGATGCAAACGTCAACGCGCTCGACCTCAACGCCAACCTGGGCATCGATGGCGGCTACCACGGCAGCGCGAACGGCCTCGGCGAGTTTCTTGAACGGATAGCCAAAGAACACCACGACGCGCACGGTGAGTGCGAGCTTGTCGCCGACGACCTCGGCCTCGACCGCCGGCTCAGAAGCCGGGGCCTTGGACGAGAGCATCATGGAGACAAGGTTGGTGGCAAGGTCCTTGACGCCAACGGAGGCGATGCCCTCGACATCGGACACGGCGCGCGAGACGATGGCGGTCAGAACATCGGGCGAAATGCCGATGCCGTCAATCTTGATTTCCTGGGGCATGAGTCCTCCTAGAAGAGTTGGTTGCTAGACGCGGGAGACGAACTTGCCGTCGCGGGTGTCAACCTTGATGACCTCGCCCTCGTTGAGGTACATGGGGACCTGGATGACAGCGCCGGTGTCGATCGTGGCCGGCTTGGTGGAACCCTGGACGGTGTCGCCCTTAAAGCCCGGGTCGGTCTGGACGATGGTGGTCTCGATGAACATCGGCGGGGTCACGCCCATGAGCTCATCGTCGGCGAAGAGCAGCTGGCAGATGTCGTTCTCGCGCAGCCACTTGGAGTTCTCGCCCACCATGTCCTCGGGAACGGGAACCTGCTCATAGGACTCGTTGTCCATGAAGATGTAGTCGGTGCCATCGTTGTAGAGGTACTGGAACTCGCGGGTGGTGAGCATAACGCTCTCGAACTTGGTACCGGCGTTGCAGGTGTTCTCGACGACGCGGCCGCTCTTGATGTCGCGGGTCTTGTAGCGCACAAACGCGCCGCCCTTGCCCGGCTTAACATGCTGGAACTCGACGATGGTGTAGACCTTGTCCTTAATACGGAGACCGAGGCCGTTCTTGAAGTCGGCGGTAGAAATGGTAGGCATAGTGACCTTTCTTGTTATGGACAGAACGCACAAGCGTCCAAATTACATACGACCGAAATTATACACTTGCAGACGGCGCCTGCAGCGAGCGCATAAAAAGAGAACGCGGGGCGCCCGAATTGCTCCGGACGCCCCGCCCAAAAATCTATCGAAGAGGGCTAGCAGTCGATAACGTGAAGGTCATGCGGTGTCTTGGTGAAGGGCTCGTAGCCGTTCTCGGTGACCACGCCGTAGTCCTCCAGGCGCACGCCACCCACACCGGGCAGGTACACGCCGGGCTCCATGGTGATAACCGAGCCGACCTCGATGATATTCTTGCTGCGGTTGAAGTTGGGCAGCTCGTGGATGTCAATGCCCACGCCGTGGCCAAGACCATGGTTGTAGTAATCACCATAGCCGGCATCGCCGATGATCTTCTTGGAAAGCTTGAAAATGTCGTTGCCCTCGACGCCCGGATGGATGGCGGCGACGCACTCCTCGTGCGTACGGCGCACGAGCGCGTACAAGTCGAGCTGCTCCTGCGTGGGCTCGCCCATCACGACGGTACGAGTCATGTCGGAGCGGTAGTCGCAATAACCCGCGCCATAATCCATGAGAACGAAGTCGCCCTTCTCGATCACGCGGTCGCTCGGGACGGCATGCGGGTTGGCGGTGTTGGGGCCGCTCGCCACGATGGAGCCGAAGGCCAGGCTGTCGGCGCCGTTGGCGAACATAAAGTTCTCGAGCTCGTTGCGAACCTGCTTCTCGGTCATACCGGGCTTAATATAGCCGAGCATGTGCTGGAAGGCGGTGTCGGTGATCGACTGCGCATGGCGCATGAGCTCGATCTCCTCGGCGTCCTTGATGGCGCGCATCTTGCGAATGTCGTCATGCATCAGCGGCAACATGCAGGCGACGGAACGATCCTCCAAGCCACGCTGGATACCCTGGTAGAAATTGATCTGCATATCGTCCTCGACAGCGCAGACGCGGCACTTGTTGGCCGCGATCTTGCCGGCGACCCAACCGGGGATGGTGCCCTCGTCCATGTCGTAGACCCAGGGGCTGCCGGCGGGCGTGTTCTCCTCAAAACTGTTGAGATAGCGCGAGTCGGTATGGAACAGGCACTGGCCGGCCGTAATAAACGCAGCGTGCGGGAACTCGAAGGTGTAATCGAAGACGCCCTTCACGCCCGTAAGCCAACGAAGGTTGGCCTCGTCGCGCACGACGATAGCGTCGTAGCCGCGCTCAGCCATCAGGGCACGGACACGCTCGATACGACCGGCAGGACCGGCAGCAAACTCAGACATGCAGATTCCTTTCTTGTTGTCTTCATAAAGACGGGACGGGCTCAATCAGCGTACGGAATCGCGCGCGATTCGCAACCGATTGGAAACCCGCCCCTCAACATGATACGAAAGACGATGTATGTCAATAAATCCTAGAGAAGTTCTTTGCGAGAAGCCAAGTATGCGTGAGCATGGCGGTCGAGAACCTCGTCCTCAACGCTCGTTAGACGAATGGCGCCGAGCGCCGCGGGCAGCGGCAACATGCTGCGGTTCGAGCGGACAAACTGCTGCCTGCGGAACTCCTCGATATATGCGGCAGGCTCCAGATCGAAGGCAAGCTCCTCGATGCCAAAGTCCTCCAGGCAGTCATCGAGATCAAACACATAGTCGATATCGAAGTCGCAGGCATCGTGGGCAACGCGCGCCTCAAAGCGCATGCCCTCGGACAACAGCTGGTAGACAGGGACCTGCGAAGCGGTATCGCCCAAGCAGACGCGCAGAGTACGCCCCCCTGTCTTGCCAAAATCGAGCGCATGGCGGGCGCTCGGGTTCGTGGCCATCAGTACGTCCTTACGGGCAGTCTGAGACCACTGAACGGCATTGACGAGCGCGACCTCCTCGCCCGCGAGAATCTCGGGAATGGTCTCGGTAAACTGATTCCAGCGGGACTTGCTGCTCGAAAGCATGGTGCCAACAAGTACCGCATAGCCGAGCTTGAGGTCCTCGGGGTCCGCCTCGCGTACAAGGTCGAGGTCACACACGACCAAGGCCGGCTCGGGACGGAACGCGATAGCGGGAAGCGCATGCGCCGACGAGGCAACAAGCGGCTTCATGGTCGTCGCGACCGTGAGCATAGCGTCGAACGTCGTCGGCAGCAAGGCGCACTCGGTGCGACCGCACCACTGATTGGCGCACCAGCAAACAACCGAGCAGGTCGCCGTGTCGCCGACAGCGACAACGAGATCATCGCAGGTAATGCCGTTAGCCGACAGCGCGCCAAAGACGGTATCGGCATCGACCAGCGTAGCACCGGCAGGCGAAACCTCGAGGACGAGCGGCGACACGGCAAAACCGGCGTCAACAAGTGCATGCTCGACAACCTCGCCAAAACGCTCGGATGTGGCGTCGTTCCAAACCACCATCGCACGCTTAGGCTTGCCCACAGCCGAGGCAAACATGCGCGAAAGCTCCTCGAACGCCCCCAATCCGACGCGGACATCGACACTGCGGTTTTGGAAATTGATAAGTTGACGGCGAATCATAGCAGTCCACGCTCCAAAAGCATCTCGGCACAAAGGTAGGAAACGTCCTCGAAGGACTTGTTGCGAATATCAAGGGTAATATCGGCCGCCTGGCGATACAGCGGACGGCGATGCTCAAACAAGCGCGCAGCGTGCTCGGGCGAGCGGAAATCGGGCCGGGTATCGGAGCGACGAATCTGGCGCAACGAGTCCTCAAAGTCGCCTTCGAGGTACACGCATGTACCCATCTCGTGCATCAGCTCAATGTTCACCGGCGTCTCGACGATGCCGCCCCCGCACGATACCAGCAGGCTGCGCTCGCTTTGAAGCGAACGGAGTGCGGAGGTCTCGAGCTCGCGAAAACGATCCTCGCCCTCGGTCTCAAATATCTCGGTCACCGACTTGCCGCATCGACGCACAACCAAGCGATCGGTATCGATGAATCGACGCTTGAACATAGTGCCCACATTGCGCGCAAGCGTCGACTTGCCCGCGCCCAAAAAGCCGATAAAGAAGATATGGTCGCAGCCGTGTTTGATGTGCTGAGACATGGCGAAACCTATTCCTCGCAGGGAAGGTCGCGCAGGGCCCGGCGCTCAAAGATACGGAAGATCTGCGTGTACCACAGGTCCTGGGTTGTCTGCGGCTTGACCAGAATAGTGTCAACGCCGGCAAAGTTACCGCTCCACACGTCCGTGTACAGCTGATCGCCGATCAGCACCGCCTCGTCTGCCGTGGCGCCAAGGCGCTTAAGACCCGCCTTCAAGGCAAACGGGGCGGGCTTCATGGCGTGGCTGATGGCCTCGAGTCCCAGCTCGCGTGCAGAGCTCATGACCTGATCGCGATGCCAGTTGTTGGACACCATGCACAGCTTAAAGCCTTTGGCGCGGGCGGTATCGAGCCAAGCGGAAACCACGGCGGGAACCTGCTCGGTGTCGCGCGGCACCAGGGTGTTATCGCGATCGAGCAGAATGGCGCGTTTGCCGTCGGCCCACAGGGTATCAAGGTCGATGCGATCGACCGAGGCAACGTATCGTTTGGGGCTAAATATCCTCATGCTAATTCCAAGACTGTTGATGCTCTTCGTAGGTTTGCGAGAAGTACTCCTCGTCCTGCGTAATGTAGAAATAAAGGTCATCGGAGTCGGTCGGCTCAAGCGTGGCCTTGAGTGCCTCGAGCGACGGAGAGCAGATGGGCGTGGGTGGCAGACCCTCGTGCTTATAGGTGTTATAGGGGCTATCACTCTGCAGGTCGTCGGCGGTAACCTCGCCACCGGTGACATACATCATGGTCGCATCGCTGTTGAGATAGCGCAGACCGTCGAGCTTGCCGGCAAGGCGGTTGTAGAAGACCGAGGCCACGTGTGCACGTTGATCGGCGTTGAGTCCCTCGCGCTCAACGATAGAGGCCAAGTTGACGATGTCATAGTCGGACATCTCCACACCGTAGCGCTCCTTGATCTTGGCTTCGCAGCTCGCAAAGTCAAGCGACTTGTACTCGGTCTTAAACTGATCGAGCATGGCGCGAATCACGTCATCGGCCGTCGGCGAATCACCCAACGAATAGGTCTTGGGGAACAAGAAACCCTCGAGCGAGTCGTTGGCGGCGCCCTTAAGGAAGCTATAGTCGTCAACGTAGTTGGAGGCCTTGGCCTGGTTGAGGAAGTCTTCCTTAGAGATGCTGTCGTAGGCCTGGGTCACGCGGTCGGCGACTTGATCGACCGTTAGGCCCTCAGGGATAGTCAGCGCATTGGAGCCCGCGTTGGGGCCTTCCATGAGCTGCTGAACAACCTTGGTCGCATCCATGAGTGTGGTGAACGAATAAGTACCAGGCTTGAGCGACATATCGGCGTTGAGCTTTTTCACCGCCGCGTAGTAATCCTTGGGATTTTCGACGATATGGTTCTCGGAGAGAATCGAGGCGATCGCATCACCCGAAGCACCGTCGGGAATGGTCACCGTAACCTGCTGACCAGCCGTGACCTTCGTATCCTCACCGGCAAAGAAGCCCTTGACGGCAGGCACGACAAAGAAAGCGATAGTAGCGAGCGCGATTACGGCCACCACAACGCCGATGATCATAGGAACCGGAGAACTCTTCTTTTGAGCACCGCGACGAGCATGCGTGTTGTAGCTCGAGCGAGTCGCCGGAGCAACGCCATGCGAACCGCGAGCGTGATGCGAATGCGATTGGGGGGCCTGCGTTCGCTGGGTAGGTGCCTGTTGCTTAAAGCGAGCACCGCCTGCAGGCTGAGCCGAACGAGCAGTGGGCTGCTGAGCCGCGTGAGAAGCCGGATACTGAACCGAACGAGCAGAAGGCTGCTGACCCGTCCGTTGAACAGGTTGGGCCGAACGAGAGGAGGACTGCACCGGGCGCGCGGCAGACTGAGCTGCGCGCTGGGTCGGCTGTGCCGGACGCTGACCAGGCTGCGCAGAGCGCGGCACGGGCTGTGGTGTACGCTTCGGCTGGCGCGGATCGGAAGCACTAGGCATGAGGAACCTCCTCGTTTTTACGATCGAGCCAGGTCTGCAAGAACAGGCTGGCGGCAATCATGTCAATCTTGCCCCTCATCTGCTTTTCGTTAAGGCCCTGCTCACGCAGAATGCGCTTGGCCTCTTGCGAGGACAGGCGCTCGTCCTCAAACTCCAGCGGAAGATCGAGTTCGTCGGCGATCTTTTGCGCCACAGCGGCAACGCGTTCGGCCTGGGGGCCGGGCTCGCCGGCCATGGTCAAGGGACGTCCGCTTACCAAGATGTCGGGCTCATAGTCCTCGACCAGGTAACGAAACGTCTTGGCCATACCGGTGACCTCGGCAGCCGGGAGCACCTTGACGGGCATCGCCATCTTGCCATCACGGCTCGAGACGGCGATGCCGATTCTGGTCTCCCCTATGTCCAGCGCAAGCGCGACCACAGCGACAACCTAGGTTCTTAGGCGCCGAGCGCGGTCTTGGCGGCCGCGAGGGCATCGGCGATACCGGCGGCGTTCTTGCCACCGGCCTGGGCCATGTTGGGACGGCCGCCACCGCGACCATCGACCAGGCCCGCGATCTGCTTGATCACGTTGCCGGCGTGGAAGCCGGCCTTGACGGCGTCATCGGAGCCGGCGGCGAGCAGGGCCGGGGTGCCCTTCTCGGTCACGCTGGCAACAACGCAGGCGACGGGGCCGGCGACCTTCTGGTGCACGGTATCCCAAACGTTGCGCAGGTCGGCAGCCTCAAGACCCTGAAGCTCAGCGACAACGAGCTTGTAGCCATTCAGCTCGACAGCACCGTCGATGGCGCTGGAAATGGCATCGGAGGAGCCACCGGTCAGCGCCTTCTTAAGCTTGTTGGACGTCTCGCGCAGCTCGGCCTGCAGGTTCTCCACGCGGGCGGGAACCTCGTCCACACGGCACTTGAGCGCAGCGGCGGCGGCGTCGACGAGCGCCAAACGGTCGGCCATGTAGTCGAGGGCGCCCTTAGAGGTCACGGCCTCGATACGGCGGACGTTGGAGCCCGTAGAGGACTCGGAAATGATCTTGAACAGGCCGATCTCGGCGGTGTTGGCGGCATGGGTGCCACCGCAGAGCTCGCGGGAGAACGGCTGGTCCTCGGCGCCCACGGAGACGACGCGGACGACGTCGCCGTACTTCTCGCCAAACAGGGCGACGGCACCGGCGGCCTTGGCCTCGTCAATGCCCATGACGCGGGTCACGACCGGCTTGGAAGCAAAGATCTGCTGGTTGACCAGGTCCTCGACAGCCTTGAGCTGCTCGGAGGATAGGGCCTCGAAGTGCGTGAAGTCAAAGCGCAGGTGCTCGGGCGTCACGAGCGAGCCGGCCTGGGAGACGTGCTCGCCCAGGACCTGCTTAAGGGCGGCGTCGAGCAGGTGCGTGGCGGTGTGGTTGCGGCGCAGGAAGCCACGGCGCTCGGCGTCGAGCGCGGCGGTCACGGTAGCACCGACGGTCAGCGTGCCCTCGGCAACGTGGGCGACGTGAGCATACAGGCCGTTGTGGTTCTTGGTATCGGAAACGGTCAGTGCAACGCCCTCGGCGGAAAGCATGCCGGCGTCACCCTGCTGGCCGCCCATCTCGGCATAAAACGGGGTGCGGTCGAGCACAACCTCGACATCCTCGCCCGCGGCAGCGGACTCGACGGACTCGCCATTGCGCACGATGGCGACAACCTTGGCGCCCTCGATGACATCGTTGTCGTAGCCGTCGAACTCGGTCGCGGCGACCTTGTCGGAGAGCTCGACCCACACGTCATTGAAGCTGCCCCAGGCGTCGCCCTTGGCGTTGGCGCGAGCGCGGGCCTTCTGGTCCTCCATGCAGGCGGTAAAGCCGTCCATGTCAACGTCATGGCCAGCAGCACCGGCGATCTCGACAGTCAGGTCAATGGGGAAACCAAAGGTGTCGTGCAGCTTAAAGGCAACGTCGCCCGGAAGGACAGCGCCCTCGGCAAGCGCTGCCAGAGCCTCGTCCAGATAGACGCGGCCGTTGTCGAGCGTCGTGGAGAAGCGCTCCTCCTCGGAGGCGACAATGCCCTTGACGAGGGCGACGTTCTTGAGCAGCTCGGGATAGGCCTCGCCCATCTGAGCGTTGACCTCATCGATAAACTTGGTCAGGAAGGCACCCTCGATGCCCAGCAAGCGGCCGTGGAACACAGCGCGGCGGAGCAGACGGCGCAGGACGTACTCGCGACCCTCGTTACCGGGCAGGATGCCGTCAGAGATCATAAAGTCGACGGCACGGGAGTGGTCGGCGATGATGCGCAGGGAGCGGCTGGCGCCAAAGTAATCATCGGCGTCATAGGTCTTGTCGCTGATCTCCTCACCGAGCTTGATGAGGTGCTGCATCAGATCGCCGTCGTAGTTAGCGGTCTTATGCTGCATGATGGCGGCCATGCGCTCAAGACCCATGCCCGTATCGAGGTTGCGGTGCGGCAGCTCCGGCATGGAGCCGTCCTCCTGGCGGTCGTACTGGGTAAACACGAGGTTCCAGAACTCAAGGAAGCGGTCGCAGTCGCAGCCGGGCTTGCAGTCGGGGCTGCCGCAACCGACCTCCTCGCCCATGTCAAAGTAGATCTCGGAGCACGGACCGCAGGGGCCGGTGGGGCCAGCAGCCCAGAAGTTGTCGTCCTCGCCCAGGCGGGAGATGTGATCCTCGGCAACGCCCAGAGAGCGCCACACGTCGTGGGTCTCGTCGTCCTCGGTAAAGACGGTAAAGTACAGGCGGTCGAGCGGCAGCTTGAACTCCTTGGTGATGAGCTCAAAGGCCCAAGCGCAGGCCTGTTGCTTAGAGACGCCGCCAAAGGAGAAGTCGCCGAGCATCTCAAAGAAGGACAGGTGACGGCCGTCCTCGCCGATGCAGTCGATGTCGTTGGTGCGGACGCACTTCTGGCAGGAGATCGCACCGATCTCCTTCATGGTCTTCTTGCCCTGGTAGTACTCCTTAAACTGGTTCATGCCGGCGTTGGCAAGCAGCAGCGAGGGATCGTCGGGAACAAGAGACGAAGAAGGATAAAGCTTAAGACCGCGCTCCTCAAAGAAGTTGAGGAACTTGGAGCGGATCTCGGCCGTAGTCATTGACGGGTAGTCAGCACTCATAGAGGGATTCTCCTCGGTTTCACATCGAAACAGTTCAAACGTAACGATATTACCATCCCACCGCGCCTGTGCAAAAAAAGAGGGCCGCCAAACAGCGACCCTCCAGCGAAAGTGCACGTTATTTAGGACTAAGCAATCCTTTGAAAAAAAATGGATTTAGTAAAATACCATATAAGAATTATCCGGAAGGAGCGACCGATGAAAACCAAACGATTTATCCTGAATGCACTTCTGGTAGCAGCACTTTTAGCGCTCTTGGCCTTCTCCCAATGGTACGCAAACCAACCAGCATTTGGCTACGTACTGTATGCAGTAACGTCCGGCGACAACCATTATTGCACTCTACGCGCAATTGACGTTCTCTATTTCTATGTAGCCGGCCCCTTATCAATCGCTTTGCTCGTGTTTCTTGTCTTTTACAACATCAAGAAACGCTAACAGGGCCTATTTGGAATCCGAATCGTCCATGGAGCCGTCGATGCCGGTTTTGGTGTCGTCATCCGTGTTGGAATCGTCATCCTTGGCGAAGGGGTTCTTGAAGAAGCCCGTGGCATCGGGCTGCAGGTCCGAAAGCTTGATCCAAGGATTATCGAGCTCGGGCTTGGGCATAGCTTTAGCCTCGGGCGCAGTCTCGTTACCGATGAGCTCGGACTCATAGATGAACGTATCGTCCCCAAGCGCGTCGTAGGCGGCGACCGGGTTGCCCTCGGCATCGCGATACGGCGTGCCCTTAAACACGGCGCCGTCATAGGCCACAAGTTGGCGGCCGGTCTCATTCTCGAAGTAGTACACGAAGATACCCTTGAGGGCCGCACACAGCGGGATGGCAATAATCATGCCGATGGGGCCCATGAGTGCCGAGCCAATAACGAGCGCCGTGAGGCTCATGATGGGATGCACCTGCACCGAGCTCTGCATGACCTTAGGCGAAATCACGTTATCGGTGACGTTTTGCGCGACCATCGTCACGATGAGCGTCCACAACGCCAACATGGGGCTGAACATAAAGCCGAGCACCGTGGCGATCGCCGCGCTCACCCAGGGACCGACAACCGGAACCAAGTGCATAATGCCGGTAAAGATGGCCATGAGCGCTGCGTATGGATGGCCAATGAGCGTAAAGCCGATAAAAGCCAAAAAGCCACCGCAGATGGACGTCACGACCATGCCGCGCATATAGCCGCCGACCGAGCGTGAAAGGATGGCAACCATAAAGCGGTACGAGGTCTCTTTTTCCTGTCCGATGATGGTGCAGACCTCGTGGTGCATACGGGGATAGTCGCAGGCCAACCAATAGGCAAGCACTAAGCCCAGGAAGATGACGAACAGCTGCGAGGCCGTATTGGTAATGAGCGGGAAAACACCGCGACCGAGCTCGGCAGCGATTTGCGAGACGTACTTGGACGCTACGGTAACCAGCGAAGAAAGATTGTCGTCCAGATACTCCTTGAGCGGCGTGTTGTTGAGCGTCTTGGCGTGCGAGAGCATCTCGTTGAGATCGCCACCCGCAACGCGAAGCTGCTCGGGCAGGCGGCTCAGGACTTCCATGATTTGACCGAGCAAAATAGGCGATAGGATGCAGACGACGCCGACGAGCACGGCAACAACCACAATGAGCGCGATGAGCGAACCGATGCCACGACCGACGCCGTGATGCTCGAGCCAATTGGTGATCGGTGACATCACAAAAGCGATGATGGAACCGACAGCGAGGAACTCGATAACCGGCGCCAGGATGCCCATAAGGTTAAAGATGACAGCGGCGATAACGATGCAACCGACGACGGCCCAAATACGAAGCGTCAGAATGCGGGCATCGCGCAGCGTGCGGTCGGATTGTTGGGGGTGCTCATTCATGAACGAACCATCACTCCGTCGGGGTCAATCTTGTCTTGAATCTTCTTAAGGGTACGGCGAAGCAGGCGCGAGACCTGCACCTGCGAGATGCCCAATTTCTTGGCGATCTCGATCTGGGTCATGCCCTTTACAAAGCGCAGCTCGATGACTTCGCGCTCGCGCGGCGAGAAATCGCGGATGGCCTCTTCAATGACCAGACGGTCATCGGTAAAGTCGAGCTCGTTGTCGTCGTCGGCGTAAC
This sequence comes from uncultured Collinsella sp., assembly GCA_900546825.1. GTDB lineage: Bacteria > Actinomycetota > Coriobacteriia > Coriobacteriales > Coriobacteriaceae > Collinsella. Next base: position 18,757 of record UREE01000016.1, read on the forward strand.
GGTCAAGAATCGAGGGCGCATCGTCGGAATCGGACGCTCCGGGAGCCTCGATGGGCACCGACGTATAGGCCGACGACGATTCCATGGCCTCCAGAACCTCGTCGACGGTCACGTCCAGGTACTCAGCGATTTCTTCGACCTTGGGCGAGCGCTGCAACTCGTTGGTAAGCTTGTCGGTAGCTTGGTTAACCTTGGCAGAAAGCTCCTGCAGGCGACGAGGCACGCGCACGCTCCAGCCCTTGTCACGGAAGTGACGCTTGATCTCGCCCAAGATGGTGGGCGTGGCAAACGTGGTGAACTCGAGTCCGCGCTCAGGGTCAAAGCGGTCGATTGCCTTGAGCAGGCCCAAATAGCCAACCTGCATCAGGTCGTCGAGCGGCTCGCCGCGATTCTTAAATTTGTTGGCAAGGAACCTTACCAGGTTCATATGGGACATGACGAGCTGCTCGCGGGCGTCCGGATCACCGGTCTCCTTGTAGCGACGAAACAGCTCGCGGGTTTTCTCCTTGTCCCAAGCGGTCTTGCCGCTCCGGGAACGTTCGGTCATATTAGATATCCGCCTTGAGATCGAGGGAAAGCGTCAGGGGCGCCGCAGTCTTTTCGTAGGAATCGCACACGCTCGCGAGGATGAGCTCGGCATACACCGCAGCCTGGTCGTTTTCATCAACCGTAGCCTGGTCTCCAAAGGTAATAGTCATGCCAACGTGAGTCTCATCGACATCGAATTTGATGGTGATGTCGTCGCAGTCGACCGCGGTGCACCCAAAGATGAAAGCCTCCTCGGCAGCCATGCGGATGTCCTCGATGCGATCGACAGACATGGAGCACAGGGCACCAACGTTGGCTGCCGTCATGCGCACAAGGCGAGCGAGACGCGGGTCGCCGGCAACGGTCAGCGTGATGGGGCAGGTTGCTTCGCTACTCATCGCAGGACTCCTCAGAGGACTCGGCGGGCGTATAGGTGTAATACTGAGCCGGCTTGGCTGCGGGCTTCTGAGCCGCATCCGCACCATCGGCGGCCTCGTCCTCGGCCTCACCGATCAGAACGCGCTCGGTAGGCTGCTCGGCCTCGGCGGCGGCAGCGGCTAGCTTACGATCGGCGTCGGCTGCAGGAGCCTTCACCTTATTGAAGAGCTTCTGCACGGCGCCGGCCGCAGAATCTGTCACGCTCGATACGGCATTACTGGCCTCGGCCATACTGCCCGTGACCTCGGAGATGTCGCGAACGACCGCCTCAACCTCAACGAGGTTGGACGTCAGGGCGTCAACGGCAGTCTTGCTCGACTTGAGGAGCGGCTCCATCTGGGCAAGTGCCGGCGTAAGCTCGTCAACGGTGCCATCAAGCTTTGCCACCACGGGCTGCGCCTCGGCAATCGTATTGTTGAGGTCGGTTACCGTCTTGTCGAGCGAGTCGACAACGGTGCGGGTTTTACGCAAGGTGAGCGCAAGCTCAACGATAGCCCACACGCCGGCAACGGCGAGCAGCAGCAAGGCGATTTGAATGGGACTCATACAAGCCTCCCAAAGGAATCGAAATACAGACGCTTTTCATGGTACCCCAAAGGGGACCGAACATGCCAAGAGCAGCAACGTGGGACAAAATTATCAGCAGCTACTTCGGTGCATTCCCGCTGCGGTCGCGTTCGCTTTGTTCTACGCGCCATTCTTCCCAACCACGGCCGGCAGGCCGCCAAAATGCACCGCGTTCTAAGCCTTCGGGCAAATAGCGCTGGTCGACCCAGCCTTCGGGATAATCGTGCGGATACTTATACACACCGTATTCATCGCTGCCCGGGCGATGGCGATCGCGCAGATAACTCGGCACCTCGCGAAGCCCACTAGAGTGGATATCGGCCAGCGCCGCATCGATCGAAGCCTCACTCGCGTTGGATTTAGGCGCCAAGCACACATAGAGGGCAGCCTGAGCCAGGTTAATACGGCACTCGGGATAGCCAATGACCTCGGCAGACTTAAACGCGGCATGCGCCACCAAAAGCGCCTGCGGATCGGCGTTGCCAACGTCCTCAGAAGCCTAAATCATAATACGGCGAGCGATAAACTTGGGATCCTCCCCCGCATCAATCATGCGCGCGAGCCAATAGATCGTGGCATCGGGGTCGCTACCGCGCATAGACTTAATAAACGCACTGATGATGTCGTAGTGCATGTCGCCGTTTTTGTCGTACGAAAAGCCACGACGCGGGTTGGCAATCTTTACGTCATCCACGGTGATGGGATAGCGCTCCCCCGCCGCCGGCGCTGGCGTTCCCTCCGTATCGGGACGCGTGACGGCAATCTCGCTCGCCAGCTCAAGTGTCGTCAGGGCCGAGCGTGCATCACCCGCAGCCAGCGTACAAATGGTCTTGACCGTATCCTCATCGGCCGAGAACTTACCGTTCAAACCCTGCGGCGCCTCGAGCGCACGTTCGATAAGCGTGGCGATATCCTCGTCTTTGAGGTGCTCAAGCTCCACCACGCGACCACGCGAGAGCAGCGCCGAGTTGACCTCGAAGTACGGGTTCTCCGTCGTGGCGCCGATCATAATAACGGTGCGGTTCTCAACCGCATGCAGCAAGGCATCCTGCTGCGACTTAGAGAAGCGATGAATCTCGTCGATGAAAAGAATGGTGCGGCGGTCATACGTATTCAGGCGCGTCTTTGCCTCGTCAATCACGCGGCGCAAGTCCTTCACGGAGCCCGTCACGGCGCTGACCTCAACAAACTCGCTCTTGGTATGGTTAGCAATAATGTGGGCCAGCGTCGTCTTGCCCGTACCGGCTGGCCCGTACAGAATCACACTCGATAGCACGTCGTGCTCAATCGCGGCACGCAGCCATGAGCCCTTACCGACGGCCTTTTGCTGGCCCACATACTCGTCGAGCGAATTGGGGCGCATGCGCACCGCGAGCGGCGCATTTTTAAAGGAACGCTCGCGCGTTGAGGCAGAAAAAAGGTCGTCCATAGCCATCCTGTACATCAATCAAAATCGTTGTTGACCAACAGTATACCGAAAGGATACGAACTACCGTTCGTTAATATAGGTACGGTGTGGAAACTTCAAGCCCGGGAACAGCTTGCTCGTCAGCTCGCAGAAATAGCCGTCTGTCATGCTCGCGATGTAATCCACCACCGCTTGATCCTTGTCGTCCTGCCAGGCATAGGTGCGATCGTAGTAAGAAAGCTGCTGCTCAATGCGAGAAATATGATGCTTAAAGATGTACGAAGACTCGTCGCCTTCATTTATATCCTGCAGACAACGGTCGTAGAGCTTTTCGAAAGCCTCGCGCAGCTCCGCCTCGGAATCGCCCTCGATGCCGCCCTTGCTATAGATCTTTTCGTAGTTCTCGCGCTTGGCGCGGCGGATTTCCTCAAACAGATCCTCGCTCATCTCGATGCGCGGTTTGCCATAGCTGTGCTCGACAATATCGATGGAGGCGTGCGTAAGGATCCAGCTGTTGTAGAGACCGCCCAGGCCATCGTCAAAGGCGTCGGGTGACAGCAGGCCCGCCGCAATGGCGTCCTGGCGATCGCGCCCAACGTAGGCAAGGATATCCGAGATGCGGACCACGCAGCCCTCGAGCGTCATGGGACGCAGGTGCTCAATCGCGCTATAGCCCGTGGCTATACAGTCCTCAACCGTGTGATCGAACTGGTCAAACGATGCCATGTCCGAGAGCTCAAACACACGCTGCTCGTACTCGCCGTTATGGCATAGAACGCCGTCGAGCGTCTGGAGTGACACGTTGCGGCCGTACAGCGCGTCGAGCACGCGGACCGACTGCACGTTGTGGAAAAAAGAGCGACCTGTGCGCTCGTGGTAGATATCGTTGAGGAAACGCTCGCCGGCATGGCCAAAGGGTGTGTGGCCCAAGTCGTGGCCCAGGCCAATCGCCTCGATCAGATCGCAGTTGAGCCCCAGAGCACGACCGATATCGCGAGCGATACGCGAGACAAGCTGCACATGCAGGCCGCGGCGCGATAGGTCATCGTTGCTGCGAAAGCTGAAGACCTGCGTTTTGCCTGCATATCGGGTGTACGCCGGAAGATGAAGTATCTTTTCGGTATCGCGCATAAACGCTGGACGCATAAGCGTGCCTTTGTCGTCAGCGCGATCAATACGACGAATGACCCGGTCGTCGTTGCAGCGATACGGGTTGACGGCACCCGAAGCACGGTCGGCGGAAATGCGCTCGACAAGTTCGGGCGACAACGCCGAAGGAATACGGTCCATGCGCGCCTTAATGACGGCCGTTTTTTGATTAGTTGCCATGGCATGCTCCTTAAGAAGGATGCGCAATAAGTTACAAAGTGCAGCCCACGACCTCGATTATGGCAAATATCGGCACCAAAAACGGGAGCAATGGCAGGGAGCGCGATTTTGTGAAGAGGCAGGAGAGGGCCAGGACCAGGAGCGCGACGGCAAATGCCACGATGCCGCCCATAGGGTCGAGCGTGCAAAGCGCGAAGAGTGCCTTGACATCCCCCATGCCGATGCCGGGGGCTTGACGGAGGCGCCGCCAGAGCGACTCAGTGAGCACAAGGGCAAGGTAGACAATGATCGCAAGACCGGCGTGGTCAAGTGCCGTGTTAACACCTCTGTCGAGCCAAACGCCTGCAAGCGCCGCCACCGCACACGCGCCGGCAAGCTCATTGGGAAACCGCCGCTCACGGGCATCAATCCACGCACCGGCAAAGGCGCAGATCCAAAATGGGATGTAGAACATCGTGTACCTCCATGAACAGCTGCTCAAAAGCAAAAACCACCACAAAGGTGCCTGTCCCCTTTGTGGTGGTTTTGATGGTGGTTATTTGGCGCCCTGCATGACCTCGTCGAGGGTAACGTTGACGGCGTGCTGCGTCGGGACCCAGTCGACCTTTAGGAACAGTGCAGCCACCGTGATGGGGATATAGCTGAACATAAAGATCGGGAAGGTAAACAGGTTGGTCACCAGACGCCACTTTTGCGCGCAGTGAATGTGCTTGTACTCAAAGATAGTCGTGAGCAGCGCCAGGATAAAGAAGGTCTGGTACATCATCGCGAAGGTCATAATGAGCGAGGCGGCACAAGCCTGCATCTCGACTTCGGTAGCCAAGAAGCCGTGCGAGAGTCCACCCACGATGAGGAACGTCGCGTTGGCGAGCATGGAAATCAGGGAAAGAAGCATGCCCGGAGCGATGGTCATAAACATGTCATATGCGGCAAAGCGATGATAGCGGAAGGTCGACTTGACTAAGTGTTTGCCATACGTAAAGAACACCTGGTAAAAGCCCTTGGTCCAGCGCATACGCTGCTTCCAGGATGCCTTGAACGTCACGGGTTGCTCGTCAAAGAACTCCGCCGGCGCATAACCGATGCGAATGCCGTGAATGGCGCAGAACGTGGTGAACTGAATGTCCTCGGTCAGCGTGTGGAACTGCCAGCCGTGCATGCCCTCAATAACACTGGCAGAGATGAGGTAGCCCGAACCCGAAACGGCACAGGAAGTCTTGCAGATATTACGTGCGTTATTGAGGAAACGCGCCTCGCGCAGGTACCAAGTGGCGTTGGCAGCCGAGATCCACGAGCTGCCAAAGTTCTTGGAGTTGCGGTAGCTTGTGACCACATGGAAGCCCTGGTCAAAGGCATCATTCATCTTGGAGACGTAATCGCGGGAGATAACGTTATCGGCGTCGAAGATAAAGTAGCCCTCAAAGGTATCGGGATACTCGTTAAGAATGCGGTCAAAACCAAAGTCCATGACCCAGCTCTTGCCCTTACGGGCCAGGTCGTTACGCTCATAGACGATGGCGCCAGCCTCGCGAGCGAGCTGCGCCGTGTTATCGGTGCAGGCATCGGCAACCACGAAGACCTCGATAAGCTCGGACGGATAGTCCTGGTCTTTGATGGAGCACACGAGATTGGCAATTACCGCCTCCTCGTTATGCGCCGCAATGAAGAAGGCATAGCGATGGAGCTTTTTGGCCTTGGGAGGTGCGACCTCACCGCGCAGGGCGCCAATGACAAAGAAGACCACCTGGTACAGAAAGCAGACCGTGAGCAGCGTAACCACAATCTGGTTAAAGATCACGATGGGCGTGTTGGTTTGTAAAAAGGCGAGCATGCAGGCTCCCAGGAACGCGTTACGTAAACAACCGTATATCTTACCGCAGGCTAGGGGCGTTCAAGAAACCACCTAATACTGACTAGGCTTCGAGAAGACCGAGCTGAGGAACGATCTCGTCACCGGCAGCGGTGCGACCAAGCGAGCGCGGGGCCAGGTCGTCAAGAACCGCAGCGAGATCCCACGGCAGCTCGTCGCGGCACTCAATGCGCTCCCCCGTCACGGGATGGTCGAATGCGACGCGCCAGGAATGAAGGAACTGCCTGGTCAGACCCTGATCGGCGCGTGCATCGCACTTACCGTAGAGCGGATCGCCCACGCAGGCGTGATTGATATGACGCATATGCACGCGAATCTGATGCGTGCGACCGGTAAACAGGTGGCACTCGACGAGCGTATAGCCGTCGTCGAAGCGCGTGGAATCAAAGCGCTCGAGCACCCTGAAGGTCGTAATGGCCTGACGTGCAAAGGGATCGTCCGACACCGCCATCTTCACGCGGTCGCGCGTGGAACGGGCGATACCGGTATTGATGGTGCCCTCGTCCATGGCGATGTGCCCGTGGACAAGCGTGATATAGCGGCGGTCGAGCGTACGCGTGCGAATGAGATTTTGAAGTGCGCGCTGCGTGTCGTCGTCCTTTGCCGCAAGCATGAGGCCCGAGGTATCGCGATCCAAACGATGCACGATCCCGGGGCGGTCCTCACCCTGCACGGTACCAAGATGGTCGATGCCACAGTGGTAGACCAGAGCGTTCGCAAGAGTGCCGCTCTCGTGGCCATGGGCGGGATGGCACACCAGGCCCCGCTGCTTGGAGAGCACGATGAGGTAATCGTCCTCGTAGCGGATATCGAGGGGAATGGCCTCGGGAATCACGTCAGTCGGATCGTGAGGCTCGGGCAAATCGACCGAAATACGGTCGCCGGAGCGCACGGCATACTTTTTGGAAAGGCAAGTCTCGCCGTTGACGGCGACGGCGCCGCCCTCGATCAGATGCGCGCAGGCAGAGCGCGTGGGGCAGCCGTCGTTGGCGCCCAGATAGGCATCGAGACGCTGACCAGTAGCATCATCGGCAACAAGAATATGGATGTCGGCCATTAGCGCTCATTCCTTTCGCGAATATTGCGGGCACGCTCCCCACGCCGCTTGGCTTTGCGCTTGGCGCGGGCCTCGTCACGAGCGTTAAGCTCGGCGGTCGCATCGACCTCACGGGCCGCGGGGCTCAAGAACATATAACCGATGAGCGCCAGCACAACACCGACCGTAATGCCGATATCGGCCACATTGAAGACGGGGAAGTCGATGAAGGTGGTGGCAATAAAATCGGTCACGAAGCCAAAGGCGAAGCGGTCGATCGCGTTGCCGATAGCACCGCCCGAAACCATCGCCATGCCCACGACCTCCAAGCGAGCGAGCTGAGGCGCACGAAGCAAGTACACGGCAATAGCGATGATGACCGCCAACGCCAGCACGGCAAACGCGATGCCATGCCCCTCGCCCATGCTAAAGGCAGCACCGATATTGCGAACAAATAGAAAGTCAATCACACCGGGGATAACAGTCATATGCAGAGCATCGCCCACGGCACGAACCGCAAGCTTGGTCAGCTGGTCAAGAAGCAGCACAACCAGCGCCACCCCACCAGCAACACCCAACCTCCAACGCAAAGGCGGCGTCATATCCCCAGTACGACCCAAATCAATCCCCTACCCTCAAGAACATCGAATTACGTTTAACGCAAATCAATATCTTATATTGACCAGCAACGAAATAGCCGATGATTCGTTGCCGACAGCGAAAACCCGCCAGAGCGAGCAAGGTGCCTTGAAACAAGGCGGCATTGACCTTCTGGTCATGCCGCCGAAGTTGAAAGGCAGATTGCCGCTCTGGCGGGTTTGCAGCGTCAAGCAGTTACGCGGTTTGGTAAAACCGCGTAACTAAAGAGCCTCAGCACAACGCTTGCAAATATGCGCGTGGCCGTTGTACTCGCCGACGGTGGTGCGGTAGTTCCAGCAACGGTCGCAGCACTCGCCCTCGGCAGCCTCGATGGCAACGGAGAGCTCCTCGCCCTGGGTCAGCTCAACATCGGAGACAATGTAGAACTCAGCCAGGTCAACGGCCTTATCGCCGGTCAGCAGCGCGTACATCTCGGCGGGAACGACCGCCTTGACGCGGACCTGCTGGCTCTTGGTGAAGGTGCCGGCGGAGCGGGCATCCTCAAGTGCCTTGGTCACGGCGCTACGGAGCTCGAGAGAAGCCTCGAGCACGCCCTCAAACTCGTTGGCCTCGTCGACCGTGATGGGCGACTTGTACCAATCGAGCAGCGCGGCGTACTTCTGGTGATCGACGCAGCCGGCAGGTGCATAGGCCATGGCCTCATCGACGGTGTAGGACAGGATCGGCTGCAGGTCGCGCATGAGCATAGAGAAGAGCTCGGCCAGCACGGTCTGTGCGCTGCGGCGCTCGAGCGAGCCGGGCTTGTCGCAGTACAGACGGTCCTTCAGGGCGTCGAGGTACACGTTAGAAAGCTCGGTCACCACGAAGTCGTAGAGCGCACGGTAGGCGCGCGGGAACTCGTAGCAGGCGTAGGCGTCATCGACCTCGGCCTGGACCTGGGTCAGACGGGCAACCATGAGCTTGTCGAGCGGCAGCAAGTCGGCAAAGGCGACACCGTCGGTCTCGGGCTCAAACTGACCCTCGAGCTCGGAGAGCAGGAAGCGCAGCGTGTTGCGGAAACGACGGTAGGCATCGGACGTACGAGCAAGAATCTCGTGGTCGATGGACACGTCGGAGCTGGTATCGACAGATGCAACCCACAGACGGATGATGTCGGCGCCCATCTCGTCGCAGACCTTATTGGGGTCGATGACGTTGCCGAGCGACTTGGACATCTTTCGACCCTGGCCGTCGAGGGTGAAGCCCTGCGAGACGACCGCCTTGTACGGAGCGTGGCCGTTGGCACCCACCGAGGTGAGCAACGAGCTCTGGAACCAACCGCGGTGCTGGTCGGAGCCCTCGAGATACACGTCCGCCGGATACTCCAGCTCGGGACGGTACTCGCAGACGGCCTTCCAGGAGACGCCGGAATCCCACCACACGTCGAGGATGTCCTTATCGGCCTTGAGGTGATGGCCGCCGCACTTGGGGCAGACGCAGGCCTCGCCCAGGTAGCTCTCGGGAGCGTCGGTGAACCAGGCGTCGGAGCCCTTCTCGTGGAAGAGCTTGATGACGGCGTCGAGCGTGGCGTCGTTCATAACCTTCTCGCCGCAGTCGGCGCAAGTGTAGCTCGGGATAGGCACGCCCCAGTTGCGCTGACGGCTGATGCACCAGTCGGGACGCTGCTCGACCATGGCGCCGATGCGGTTTGCCGCGTGGGCCGGATACCACTTGACGTTCTCGCGGACCTCTTTGCCAGCCTGCTCGCGCAAACCAGTCTTGTCCATCGAGACAAACCACTGGTCGGTAGCACGGAAGAGCACCGGGTGCTTGCAGCGCCAGCAGTGCGGATAGCTGTGCGTGATCTTCTTCTCGAGAACCAGGGTGCCGCGCTCGCGCAGGAACTCGATGATGTGCGGGTTGGCCTCATCGGTATCCATACCGCTGAAGGGGCCACCGGTGCCAAACTCCTCACCGGTGTAGAACTTGCCGTCGTCATCGACCGGCATGCAGATGTCGGTGATGCCCTCCTTGAGGCAGGCAAAGTAGTCGTCGACGCCGTGGCCGGGCGAGTTGTGGACGATACCGGTACCGTCGTCGACACCGACGTAATCAGCCAGCAGCGCCACGCCCTCGACACCGTCAAAGATCGGCTGCTTGTAGTGGATGTGATGGAAGGTCTCGGCGGGAACCACGTAGGGCTTACCGTCGACCATAACCGGGGTGTACTCCCAGCCAAACTCCTCGCAGCACTTGGGAGCCAGGTCCTCGAGCATGACCTCGGCACGACCATCATTCTCAACGGCGACGTAGGCGGCGCCGGGCTTGAGGGAAACTGCCTGGTCGGAGGGAATGGTCCACGGCGTGGTCGTCCAGATGATGAAGTCAACCGGGCCGTCGAAGTTCTCGAGGCCGGCGGGCTTGGAGGTCATCTCAAAGCGCACGAAAATGGAGGGGCTCGTCTCGTCAGAGTACTCGATCTCTGCCTCAGCGAGTGCGGTGTGGCAGTGCTTGCACCAGTGAACCGGCTTGTGGCCGCGATAGATCATGCCCTTATCGAACATGGCCTTAAAGACCTCGATGTCGGCTGCATCGTGCTGGTGGTAGAGCGTCAGGTAGGGGTTGTCCCAATCGCCGAGCACGCCCAGGCGACGGAAGCCCGCCTTCTGCAGCTCAATGTTCTCGACAGCGAACTCGTTGCAGAGCTCGCGGATCTTAGCCGTAGAGGTCTGGTTGAACTTCTCGGTGCCGAGCTTCTCCTCGACCTTATGCTCAATCGGCTGGCCATGGCAGTCCCAACCCGGGACATAGGGAACCTCATAGCCCTGCATCATCCAGTAGCGGTTGATCATGTCCTTGGAGATCTTGTTCATGGCATGGCCGATGTGGATCGGACCGTTGGCGTACGGAGGGCCGTCGTGCAGCACGAACTTCTTGTGACCCTCGTTCTTCTTCAGAACCTGCTCGTAGACCTTGTTGTCCTGCCAGTCCTTGAGTCGCTTGGGCTCGGACTTGGAAAGACCGGCACGCATGGGAAAACCGGTCTTGGGCAGATTCATCGTCTGCTTGTACTCGTTTGCCACGGTACCCCTTTCATGTCATGGGCGCGCACGCCCTCTGGGCACCAAAAAAGCGCCCGTCCCTACAAGCTGGGACGAAGCGCCGCAAACGGGCTGCACGCCCGCAAAAGCTCTTCGCTTAACCACCCAGCTTAGATGCCCTCGCCCGCGTATTCGCGCGCTCGCATCCGTTACTCGGCTGGCCTGTATCGACGACCATCTCGGCGATGTCTACTAAGACGAGCCTGCACGACACATCCGTTGGGACCGCAGCTCCGGGGTGATTTTCATCGGTCGCATGCACGGGATCTCAGCGCTCCCCGCTCTCTGTAGCATGCGGACGGCCGACTACTCGTCCCCATCAACGCTTATGCGCTGTATGGTAGCACGGTCAACGCCGGCAAAAAACCCTCAACATCGGTTTCATACTTTAGAAATTTCTTGCAGTCGCAGACCTTCTCTTGGAGCAAAATACCTGAAAGCACTTTATCTAACGAAAGAAGGCTACTATGCGCACGATTGGAATGAGCGACTATACCGTCGGCGAGGATTGCTTTGACGAGCTGCCCCGCGCGCTGGCTGAGTACGGAGCGACCAAGGTAGCAATCATCGGTGGTAAACGGGCGCTAGCGGCGGCGCTCCCCGGCATCGAAGCCGTGCTGGCCGGCACCAACGTAGAGATTCTGGAGACGCGCGTCTACGGTACTAACAGCACGCGCACCAATATCGCCAAGGTTGTAAACTCCCCCGCTTGCCAAGAGGCCGATGTGCTCATCGCATGCGGCGGCGGCAAGGCGCTCGATACCGTCAAGACGGCGGCCATCGAGCTCAAGAAGATCGTCTTTACGGTACCGACGATCTGCTCCAACTGCTCGGCCGCGACCGCCATTGCCGTTGTCTACAACGACGACGGCTCGCTCGAGGGCTATTCGTACCCCAACCGTCCGGCGCATATCTTCATCAACCCCAAGATCATCGCCGAGGCTCCGGCGGAGTACTTCTGGGCCGGCGTGGGCGATGCCCTGTCCAAGCAGCCCGAGGTCGAGTACGCCACGAGCGCCGGCAATTTGGAACACACCGCCGGTCTTGGCCTGGCACTCGCCCACACCTGCTCCGAGCCGCTGTTTACCTACGGCGTCCAGGGTCTTGAGGACGTGCGCCAGAATCTGTCGAGCGAGGCCGTCAAGCAGATCGCGCTCGACATCGTGGTCAACACGGGCTATGTCTCGAACCTGACCAACCAAAACGATTACTACTACAACTCGAGCGTGGCGCACGCGTTCTACAATGCGACGTGCAGCATTCCGCGCGAGGGAACCTATCTGCACGGCGAGGTCGTGAGCCTGGGCGTGCTCGTGCTGTTTGCCTATACGGGCGATACCGAGAACCTTGAGCGCTACGCCGCCTTTAACAAGCAGATGGGTCTGCCTGTGACGCTTGAGCAGGTCGGCCTTACCGAGGCCGAAATCCCGGCGCTGTGCGAGTATGCGCACGCCACCAACGAGTGGAAGCAGGGTAACCCGGAGCCCTTCACCGACGAGAAGTTCGCCGCCGCCATCAAGGCCGCCAACGCCTACGGCCACACGCTCTAGGACTGGCCCAAAACAACCACAAAGGAGACAGGCACCTTTCTGGTGGTTTTTTATTGCTCCAGCATTCAGTTCGTACTCGAACCCGATTCTTTACGAGAAAGGGTTCGGGTACGTTTTTTGTTTATCGGAAATTCTGCGGAAGGACTACACAGAGCGTTAAATGAGTAAAGGCAGGGTATCACTATGACGGTGGTATCCTGCCTTTTACTTTGAGGAATCAAGTTCGCCTTGTGCGAACTTGGTCGTCACCCTATATGACGCATTGGGGGCAATCGCTGTGTGCGTGCGTACCGGGAGAGCGTGTACACCTCTGGCAAGGTGTAACACACTAGACTTTGTTCCAAAGTCTGTGTGCCAAGGGGCATAGCCCCTTTGGAATCTCTGCGGAGCGTGTACGCACGTACGCAGGAAAATGGCAAAATTTCACTATATCGGGGGTGTTCTTTCATTGGAGAGTATGGTATACTCGGCTTAGCCCAGTAAATTGGAAGTTGTGAACTTAGAATTAGAGGTGTTGAAAATGAAAATAATAATTATATTTATTGATTTACTGATGGCAACTGTTCTCTTTTTTGTTGGAAGATTTTTTATCAAATCAAGGAATACAGAAAGAAGTGTGCTGTTTTTATCAGGAGATTATACTGGATTAAACACAGAGAAAATATGCAGAGTTACTGGAAAACGGATTAAGACATGGGCAATGCTCTTTTGTCTTGGCGGTATAATTGATTTTATCAAGCCGGGCGCAGGAATAATAATAGTTTCCGTTTTTTTTATTATCTTACTTGTATTTCATTTGGTTGATATGACTATAAATCGAGACAAGTACCGGGTATAAATTCCAGTTTGTCGTACTCGTTCCTAGCAGGGTTTGGGGCAGGCACGCCCCAACAAGAAGCTGTCCCAAAGGGGCAAGAATTTTCAAGAATTGAAAATTTGTGGCCACGGGACGATTCTTGCTCTCACCTTTTTCGCTGCGTTTCGCAATTTTCACATTTCAATCTGCTCGCAGATTGTTGAC
>UREE01000017.1 GCA_900546825.1 uncultured Collinsella sp.
CAAGGTTTTCGCTCGGTCAGGTCCTGGCTCGCACGAAGAGCACATTAAGTGCTCTTCGGCTCGTGCGGAATCTACGAAAACCTTGCGCCTGGCCTTCGGCGGCGCGGCCTGCGGTGACTTTGGGGCAGCCCGGTTTCCCGTTGGCCGGCACCCCCACTCATAAGCCTTAAGTCGGTGGGCTGATATGTTGCGTCCCTGATGGCTACAAGGTTGAAAGGAAGGTGGACAGGCGGCGGAGGCCTTCGTCCAGGTCTTTATCGGAAACGCAATAGCTGAGGCGGACGTGGCCTTCGGTTCCGAAGCAGTTTCCGGGAACTAGGGCAACGTTGGCCTCTTTGATGGCTTTGATGCAGAAGTCTTCGCTGGTTAGGCCGAACTTTTTGATGCTCGGGAAAGTGTAGAAGGCTCCTGCGGGCTCTACTACGTCGAGGCCCATGGCGTTTAAGGCTGCGAGTACGCGTTCGCGGCGGGCTCGGTAGACTTTGAGCATGGGGGTTGGGTCAACGGTCAGGGCTCGGGCTGCGGCGTCCATTTCGAAGGAGACAGCACTCGATACTAAGTATTGGTGAGCCTTTGCGATCTCAGCGATGACGGGGGCTGCGGCTGCGAGCCAACCCAAGCGCCAGCCGGTCATGGCCCAGGGCTTGGAGAAGCTCTCGATGACCACCGTCTGGTCGCGCAGCTCCGGATGGCGCTGGGCAAAGCGCTCGTAGCCATCCACATAGACCAGACGGTTGTATACGTCGTCGCAGACTACGTAGATGCCCGCCTGCTCTGCCACGCGCGCCACGGCGTCGAGCGACGCCGTGTTGAGGATGCAGCCCGTAGGATTGTTGGGCGAGCAGATAACGATGGCCTTGGTCGCCGGGGTCACACAGGCGCGAAGCGCATCCTCGTCAATCTGAAATTGCGCAGGCTCCGTATCCAAAAAGACCGCTTTGGCGTGATTGGCTACGACGATGCTCTCGTACAGGCCAAAGGCCGGCGTGGGAATAATGACCTCGTCGCCGGGGTTGAGCATAGCCATGAATGTTGCCGACAGGGCCTCGGTCGCGCCGTCGGTCAGGATGACCTCGTCGGCCGAAAACATAAGGCCCGCGTCCCCCATGTAGGCAGATAACGCCTCGCGCAGGGCGGGGCGACCGTTATTGGGCGGATAGTGCGTGTCACCGCGGTCCAGTGCGGCGGTCACCTCGGCACTAATCACATCGGGCGTGGGAAAATCGGGCTCGCCAAGCGCAAGCGCGATGCATCCCGGGTGCTGAGCGGCGAGTGCGTTAATCCGACGGATGCCGGAGGGCTTGAGCGTGGCAAGCGAGGTATTCATGGGCAGACGCATGGCGTTCCTTTCGTAAGGGTTGCACTAGGATAGCGCGCCCAGCGCCACCAGACGGTGTAACCTAAACGGAAACGAACCGGAAAGGAGATGGCATGAAGACAATCGCGCGTGGCGATGTACCAAAAACGCTGCAAACCATTGCGTATATCAGTATTCCCAATAACGCCGATCTTGAGTTTTTGCTCTGGGACCTGCAGGATGCCATCGCCGCCTATGCCCGGCTTTCTGGCACCGCGCTCCCCCGCCCAGTCGACTTGAAGGCAAATGGCACCGATGCAGTCGATGGCATGGTGCTCGCTGTTGATGATGCATTTGATGATGAAGCGATGGCTACTGTCGAGCAGATGCTCAATCGCCTTGGAAATACAGAGGCGCGCGTCTATGTCGTCGTGCAGGTTGCCCACAGAAGCACCGAGGGGATGCACATGCCCGTCAAGCGCCTGCGGGAAGCTTGCGAGCTCCGTAAACTAACGTGGTGCGGCGGCGTTGTCATCTGTGCCGGCAGCGGCATTGCGGCGCTTCGCCATTCCCCGCGCATGGGCCTCTTGCGCCGACCATTTTCGGAAGCGATGGATAAGCTTGTGGGCGCTGTGCGCATGGGCTGCTCCATTGAGCATGCGCAGCTGCTTGGCGGTGGCAATGCCGGTAGCGTCGACGCCGACGGCATGGTGCGTGTCGAGCCCGCCGTTCCCGCACCAATCTGGCGTGCCATCATCAAACATCTCGGCGCCCATGCTCAATCAAATATCTAAATTAGAGAGCGGTCCAGTCAACTGCCTCGCGCCAGCGCTCGACAAGGCGCTCCAGACGCCAAGCCGCATTGGCGGGACTTGTCGAGGGCAGGACGATGGCGGGCAGCCCGGTGCGTTCTTGTAGATAGCGCTTGTAGAGCCGGCCAGCTGTACCACCGTTGCATATCACCTGTTTGATGGGAGCTGCGCCGGTAATGCGCTCGACATGTGCCGGCTCAACGTTGCGAATGCTCGCGTCGCTCGAGCCCTTAATGTCGCAACTCTCGATCACATCCCACAGGGCCACGCCGCCGTTCAGCAGCATGGATCGCTTGGCAGCAATGGAGGCATCGAGCGTCGCGGGCTCACCGCTTGCCAAAGGATCGCCCTCGTTGGGCGGCACGGGCACGCCAAGGCATGCGGCCATGACTCGCCAAAAGCGGTTCTGAGGATTGCCGTAATAGAAGGCATTGGCACGCGAAAGCGCCGAGGGAAACGACCCCAACACCAAAACGCGCGAGCGCTCGTCAAACACGGGTTCAAACCCATGCTCAATATGTTGATAGCCCTCGCCAGATGTGGCCATGAGCTAGGCCCTCAATAGATAGCGCACCTCGTAGGGCGCAAGCTCAAGGGAGCCCGCCAACTCGACCGTGGGCGCGCCGTCGACAAGCAGGTCAACAAAGGACCCGTTGAGCTCGCCAGCGCCAAAGGCGAAGATCTCGTCCACGGCATTCACCGCCACGAGCACCGTGGCGTCGTCGCAGGCGCGCTCGAACAGTAGCTGCTTGTTCTGAATCACCACGTTACGGTACGCGCCGTAGTTGAGAGCACGGGCCGCCGCGTCGTCGGTCGAGCGCAGGCGTGCAAGCTGCTTGATGAAGGCCGTCAGCTCGTTGGGTGCGGGCTCGTCGAGCGCAGGGCGCAGCGCCCAATCGCCATCGGGGCCGCCCTTTTCGCCGGCAATCCCCCACTCGCTGCCATAGTAAACGCATGGGATGCCCGGCATGCCAAACAGCATGCCATAAGCGGGACGCAGGCAGGACTTGTCGGTGAGGATGCTTGCCAGGCGCGGCACGTCGTGGTTATCGACAAACGACAGCAGGTGTTTGCCGCGGTAGATGCACCAGGGGTCGCCACCAAACTGACGGTGCAGCGAGTGCGCGATCTCGAACATGTTGACCGAGTTAAAGCTGGAGTACAGGCCCTTGTAGCACTCGTAGTTGGTGCAGGAGTCGAGCATCTCGTCGTTGACGATCTGGTTGTAGTCGCCGTGGAGCGTCTCGCCAATCAGCACAAAGTCGGGCTTAAGCTCACGGGTAAAGGCGTGCAGGCGGCGCATAAAGTCGCGGTCGAGCATATAGGCGACGTCCAGCCGCAGGCCGTCAACGCCAAAGACATCGGCCCAACGGCGCACGGACTCGAGCAGGTAATCGACCACGGCGGGGTTTTGCAGGTTGAGCTTCACGAGCTCAAAATGGCCCTCCCAGCCCTCATACCAAAAGCCATCGCCGTAGCACGAGTCACCGTCAAAGCTGATATGAAACCAGTCTTTGTAAGGCGAGTCCCACTTTCGCTCCTGAACATCGCGGAAGGCCCAAAAGCCGCGGCCGACGTGGTTGAAGACGGCGTCGAGTACCACGCGGATGCCGTGGGCATGCAGCGTCTCGCACACGGCGGCAAAGTCGGCGTCCCCACCCAGGCGGCGGTCGATGTGGCGCAGGCTGCGCGTATCGTAGCCATGGCTATCGGACTCGAGCGGTGGGTTGATGAGCACGGCGCCAACGCCAAGCTCCTGCAGGTAGTCAGCCCAGCGGGCAATCTTCATGATGGGCGCATCGGAGTTGGGCGCGGCGTTGGCAGCCTGGGCGAGCTCATCCTCGGCAACGGGCGCAGCGTTTTCGCGCGGAGCTCCGCAGAAGCCCAGCGGATAGATCTGATAGAACGTCGTCTCGTATGCCCACATAGCAACCTCCCGAGTAACTTTCACGCAACGCTATCCATTGTATGCCCGGCAGGGTAGCTAATTTGGGACGGGGCTCTTTTAGCCACCCCGACCCTCTCCTAGGTTGTGATTAGGCGACGGGCTTGGCGCGGCGGATGGCTGGGAACAGAACGGTGATGGCAAGGATGACGCCCACGACGGTAATCGCCCCGCCCGCAAAGCCAATCCAAGCGATACCGGGACCCGAAACCACGGCGCCGCCGATCGCGGTGCCCGTGCCGATGCCCAGGTTGAACAGGCCCGAGAAGATCGACATGGCCACGGCCGACGAGTCTGCCGGCGTGTACTTGATAAGCTCGGCCTGAAACGCCACGTTAAAGGCCGTGGAGCAGCAGCCCCATAGCGCGCAAACAGCGAGAACGGCGACGAGCGACAATGCGACCGGACCCATGAGCAGCAGGGCCGCTGGCACGCCGGAAAGCGTGATAGCCAAGAACGGGAAGCGGTGCCCGTCGAACAGACGGCCAAACAGCCAGCTGCCCACCAGACCAGAACAGCCGAACGCCGTCAGCGTCATGGTAATAGCGCTTGCGTCGACGTGCGCGACCTGTGCCAAGAACGGCTCGATATAGCTGTAACCCGCATAATAGCCGGTCGCCATAAAGACCGTGACCGCGTAGAGCGCGATCAGGAACGGGTTCTTGAGCAGCTCAGGCAGCTGCTTGAGCGTAAAACGCTCGCCCGCCGGCATGGCCGGGAACACCGCTGCCTGGTACACCACCGCGGCGGCAGAGAAGGCACCGACCACGGCGAATGTCATGCGCCAGCCCACGGCCAGTCCGATGGCGCGGCCGATCGGCAGGCCAAAGATCTGCGCGATGGACGAGCCCGTGGCGATTATGCTGATCGCGAGCGCCCCGTGGCGGGTGTCGACTAGGCGCGAGGCCATGATCGAGGCGACTGACCAGAACACGGCGTGCGCGCAGGCAACCACCAAGCGCGCGCAGACCAAAATAGGATAGGTGGACGCCACAGCGGACAGGAACTGGCCGAGCGAAAACACGGCCAAAACGCCCAGCAGCATCCGCTTGAACTCAAAGCGCGAGGCAAACACCATAAGCGGCAGCGACAGCAGCATGACGCCCCAGGCATAGACCGAGATCATGAAGCCTGCCTGGGCCTCGGTGAGCGAGAACGACGCGGCGATATCAGTCAGAAGGCCGATGGGCATGAACTCCGACGTGTTGAATACGAACGCGCAGCAGGCGAGCCCGATAAGCGGGAGCCACTGCTTGAGTGAGATGCCATCTTGTCTTGCCTGAGCCATGTAGAAACCTCTCCGATTGTCTTGAGCGGTGGGCGATTATATAGCAACGACCCCGCATCCGTCAGTACAGATGCAGGGCCGCAATCAACTCAATACACAGAGGTTGCGCCGTCAATTAATAACTAAGCCAACCCCAGCAATATGCCCGCCGAATGCACGACAAACGCCACGATCCAGGCGACCGTCACCTGAAACGCGAATACGGCCACGGCATAGCGCGCGCCCAACTCGCTCTTGACGGCGCCGATGGACGCCACGCAAGGCGGGTACAGCAGCGTAAAGACCAAGAACACGTAGGCGGTAAACGGCGAAAACATGGCTGACAGTGCCGCGGGAGAGGTTGCGCCCAAAAGCACCGTGAGCGTCGAGATGACGCTCTCCTTGGCAATAAGTCCCGTGACGAGTGCCGTCGAGGCGCGCCAGTCGCCAAAACCGAGCGGGGCCAACACCGGCGCGATGATGCTACCCAGACCGGCAAGCAGGCTTTGCGACTGGTCGGCGACCACGTTAAAGCGGATATCGAACGTCTGCAGGAACCAGATGACCACCGTAGCGGCAAAGATAATGGTAAAGGCCTTGGTAATAAAGTCCTTGGCCTTATCCCATGCCAGCATCACCGTCGTCTTGACGCTCGGCAGGCGGTAATTGGGGAGCTCCATGATAAACGGCACCGGGTCGCCCTTAAATGCCGTACGGTTGAGCACCAAAGCCGCAATGCAACCAACCGCAATACCAATCAGATAGAGCGAGACCATGGCGGGAACCGTCGCCTGTGGAAAAAACGCCCCGCACAGCAAGCCGTAAACCGGCAGCTTGGCCGAGCAGCTCATGAACGGTGTGAGCATGACCGTCATCTTGCGGTCGTGCTCGGATGGGAGCGTACGGGTCGACATGATAGCCGGCACGGTGCAGCCAAAACCGACGAGCATGGGCACAAAGCTGCGGCCCGACAGGCCAAAGCGACGCAGCACCTTATCCATGACAAAGGCCACGCGTGCCATGTATCCGGAGTCTTCCAGAATGGAGAGGAACAAGAAGAGCACGACGATAATCGGCAGGAAGGTCAGCACGCTACCCACGCCCGTAAGCACGCCGTCGACAGCCAGCGAGCGCACCACGTCGTTGGTTCCGAACGCCTTGAGGCCCGCATCGGCCGAGGCGATGATGGCAGCGATACCGTCCTCCATGAGTCCCTGCAACGCCGCGCCGATCACGCCAAACGTCAGCCAAAAGACGAGGCCCATGATCACCAGAAACGCCGGAATGGCTGTGTAGCGACCCGTCAGGATGCGGTCAATCTTGACGGAGCGCACGTGCTCGCGGCTTTCGTGCGGCTTGACGACGCAACGCCCGCACACGTCGCCGATAAAGCTAAAACGCATATCGGCCAACGCAGATAGGCGGTCGGTGCCGGCCTCGCCCTCCATCTGGGTAATGATGTGCTCGATAGCGTCGAGCTCATTGCGATCCAGGTGAAGCGCCTCGGTTACCAGCTCATCGCCCTCGACCAGCTTAGTCGCCGCAAAGCGCACCGGGATGTGCGCCGTCACGGCATGGTCCTCGATCAGGTTAGCAATACCGTGGATGCAGCGATGCAGCGCACCGCCGTCCGGACCGTCGGGCGCGCAAAAGTCCAGGCGACCAGGACGCTCGCGGAACCGTGCCACGTGCAGGGCGTGGTCCACCAGCTCGCCGATGCCCTCGTTGCGGGCAGCGCTAATGGGGACAACAGGCACGCCCATCAGGCTCTCGAGCAAGTTGACGTCTACGGCGCCGCCGTTGGCGGTCACCTCGTCCATCATGTTGAGCGCGATGACCATAGGACGGTCAAGCTCCATGAGCTGCAGTGTCAGGTACAGGTTACGCTCAATGTTGGTGGCGTCAATGATGTCGATGATGGCGTCCGGGCGCTCGTCGAGGATGAACTGACGGCTCACGACCTCTTCGCCTGTGTACGGCGACAGGGAGTAAATGCCAGGCAGGTCGGTAACGCTCGCCTCGGGATGGTTACGGATGGTGCCATCTTTGCGGTCGACAGTCACGCCGGGAAAGTTACCGACGTGCTGGTTGGAGCCCGTCAGCTGGTTGAATAACGTGGTCTTGCCGCAGTTTTGGTTGCCAGCGAGGGCAAAGTGCAGCGGCGCGCCCTCGGGCACGGCCGTCTTTGCCGCACGGGGCGAATATGTCCCCTCGCCCAGGGCCGGATGCTCCGTCGTGCCGATTGCGGCGTTAGCGCGCGGACCCGTATCGGTGTCGTGAATACCCACGAGCTCGATGCGAGCGGCATCGTCCTTGCGCAGCGTCAACTCGTAGCCACGCAGGCGAATCTCGAGCGGGTCGCCCATGGGGGCGTACTTCATCATGGTGACTTCGGTGCCCGGCGTCAGGCCCATGTCCAAAATATGCTGACGGAGCGCCTGGTCGTCGGATGTCACCGATGCGACAACGGCGTCCTTTCCAATCTCGAGTGTATCGAGCTTCACGCGCTCATCCTTTCGTTAGACGCGGTTAACCGTTTACCGGGGTTAACCAACTCGTAACGACAAATGATAGCGCTCTGAACTATTTTATAAAGTCAAATACCGATGTTTACCTGCGCAAACTTTATGCGGTGCGCCCCGAAGGCTCTTTACGCATACCGCTCAGCGAGATCGAAACGGAACCCGACCGCGCGGTAGCAGTGAGTCGATCACCCTCGACCGACCCCGTGCATGTAAAGGGCGCCTTGCCCATCAAGACGTGGGAGATAGTACCCAAGAGCTCAAAGAAATCGCCCTCAGCACGGGCACTCGAGAGAGCGATATTGAGACCCCTGACGTTTAGTACTGCCCTGAGCGCGCCGTTCACCCCATGTGAAAACGTCACCTCGCCGCGTCTACTCCCCACCGGCGTCTGGGCCGAAACCACATACGTACCCTCAAGCATGGTTCCTCCTCTGAGTAGGCTTTTTGAAATGGCCATCTAGTCTACTTTGCTGCGAGACGGCTTGCCCAGAAACTGCAAGCACATAACGACGTTCAACCAACAGATTGCTGCAAGGAGGACAAGCGTGCAAGGGGGGGGGCAGATTACATTTGGCACCACTTGCGCCAACGGACGGGATGCGGAGCGACTGTGCAGGTGGATTCCGGATCGCCGCTTCCTCCGTCCCCCAGCGAATCAAAACAAGTTGCGGTGGAATAGTTCCTGTTTGATGCTTTAACCAGCAAAAACAGGAACTATTTCGCCGCAACAGCAAAAGCCCGCGCTGGCAACAAATGTCACCTGCGCGGGCTTGGTGGGCGCTCACAAAGGCACGTTACAGAGGCCCACGTCAGTTATGGATTACCGAACGGCACCGGCACGCGACGCCTCCGTCGGCTTACCAAGCGATGAAGCTTGCCGCAGTCTTAGACTATCGGCGCAATGCCGGCAAAGTGCAGATACAGCGAGATGACCGCCACGACAATGACCACCGCTGCGATCAGCTTGTCGTGCAGGTGCGGAAGTACCGGCTTACCGCGACCTCGCTCGCCCAGCATATAAACGGGAATGGCCGGAGCAAAAAGGATCGTCGTGATCATGACGCCCTGGAGGCCCGTCGACCACACAAGGAACAATGTGTAAATGAAGCCGAGCGTGCCGAAGAATCGCGCCTTGCCGACGCTTGGCGCATGCGGTCCGTCCAGATGCTCCTTCTTCCAACCAATCACCATGTAATAGGCAGCCGAGCAGACATACGGAACCAGAATCGTGTTAACCGCGCAGCTATAGAAGAACTGGTAGGTGCTCGCCGCCACATACGACACGATCAAGAAGAGCTGCGTGATTCCGGAGCTCACGAGAATCGTCACCACCGGGGCATCATGCTTGTTCGTCTTAGCAAACGCCAGCGGGAAGGAACCCTGGCGCGCCGCCTCGAACGGCGTCTCGGAAGCGATGATGACGTAGCCCAGCATCGCGCCGACCAGCGAGAGGATAACGCCAAGGTTTACGATGGCAGCACCAACCGGACCGATTGCGCACTCGAGAATTCCCGCCATGGAGGGCGTTGCGAGCTGTGCCATCTCCTCGCGCGGCATAATGCCGAGCGACAGCATCGAGATGATCAGATACAGCGTGAATACAGCCGCAAATCCGAGCGCCGTCGAGCGGCCGACGTCACGCACGTACTTAGCACGGCCCGAGATAACGACAGCGCCCTCGATGCCCGTGAAGACCCAGACAAGGGCGATCATGGTCGAGACAACCTGCTCGCCAAAGCCAGGACCAGCCGGCTCTCCCCAGAAGTTGTCCATAAAGATATCGACGTTGAACTTACCCAGGAGCACGATACTCAGCACAAAGAGCCCCAGCGGCACCAGCTTCGCCAACGTGACGATCGTGTTAATGCCCGCAGCCTCCTTAACACCACGAAGCACAAGGGCGGTAAGGAACCACAAAAACACGCTGGCGCAGACGATGGAAAGCAGGTTGTTACCCGCGCCAAACGCAGGGAAGAAATAGCCCAGCGCGCTAAACAGCAAGAGCGCAAAGCTCACGTTGGAAAGACATGCGCTGATCCAGTAGCCCCAGGCGGAGTTGAATCCAATGTAATCGCCAAAACCGGCCGCAGCGTATGCATAGATGCCGCCGGTCAGGTCGGGACGGGCCTGAGACAAACCGTTGAACACCATCATCAGCGCAAAGACGCCAATGAAGCAAATTCCCCACGAGACGATAACCGCACCGGTATTTGCCCCGCCTGCTGCCATATCGCCGGCAAGCGAAAAGATGCCGCCACAAATACTGGCGGTAATGACCATCATGGTCAGACGAAAGAGATCGAGGCCATTAGGGTCGATAATCTCGTCGTTTTGAGCTTTAGAGGCCATTGTATGTGCACCCCCTTCATCATGTGATCGAACGAAAGATGGCCCGGACGCCCCGAATCGGGTGCCGGGCCATCGGTCAAGCGATCATCAGACTGTTACAGCTATCGCGTTAGAAGCGCAGCGACCTCCGAGTATCGCAAGGCCGCCGGCGACCTTGCGATACTCGGAGGTATCGACGACGAGCGTCTTGTAGCCCAGATCCTGCACGGCCTTGAGCACGGTCGGATAGCCCTCGGCAACGATGACCGTACCGTTGACCCAGATGCAGTTGGCGCCGTAAGCCTCGTCCTCGGGCACGACGATCTTGTTGTACTGGGCAAAGTCGGGCTTATCGATGAACTCACCGGAGACGAGCATGTTGTTGTCCTCGATGTAGTTGACGCCCGTCTTGAGGTGCAGGACCTCCTCCAGCGGAACCTCGGAGCCCTCGAGGCCCCAGCCTTCAAGAATCTCGCAGAACTGGCGGATACCCTCTTCGTTGGTACGAGCGGAGCGACCGACGTAGAAATGGTCGCCGACCATCATGACGTCGCCGCCGTCGAGCGTGCCCGGAGAAACGATGTGCTTGACATGCTCGTCGTCAAAGAAGCGACGGACGGCCGGCTCGATCTCGTCCTTCTCGCCGTTGCGGCTGTCGGCGCCGGGGTTGGTAATGATGGCGCCGCAGCGAGTGATAACGGCCGGATCTTCGACGAAGCAGCTGTCGGGATACTGCTCGAGTGCCGGCAGTACCGACACGTCAACGCCGCACTGCTCGAGCGCATGCTCGTAATCGTAGTGCTCCTCGATGGCGCGCTCGTAGATGGGCTGGCCAAGCTCGGGGGCACTCGTGATGCCATTGCTCAGGGACTTGCCGGGGCGGCGGATGATGACGTGGCTGAACTTGGTCATGATGATCCTCCTTGGATCTCATAGTACTGAGCGGACTTCCTTGCGTCCGCCTTCCTTCCGATGGCTTTATCTTAGGGTGTCTTTGCTGTTTTGTATATTGTATACAATCCCGAACGGTAGATAATCCTCGGTAAGCGTATTCCTGCTTATCGGCGCAAAGTAGCACGATTTAGCTGGTCGTTCTATAATTCGACTGAGCTATTCAAGCGAAACGTATTTAATTTTAGAAATATACCGTTAAGGAACACAAGCTCATGGAAACGCTCAGAAGGCCCCTGAAGGACCACGTATACGACTATATTTCGAGCCGTATTGACGCCGGCGAGTTGTCCGCCGGCGACCGGCTGAGCGAGCAAGCGATCTGCGATGCCATGGGCGTGTCGCGCACGCCGGTCCGCGAGGCGCTCATCCAGCTGGCAAGCGATGGCTACCTGGACAATCTCCCCCGCCGCGGATTCCGCGTCCGTGGGTTCGATCAGCAAAACGCCGTTGAAGTCTTTGAGATTATGGGGCCGCTCGACGGGCAGGCCGCATATCTCGCCTGTCCGAATCTAACTGACGACGATATTACGCAGCTGAAATTTCTCGTCGGCTCCATGGACCTCGCGATCCAAGGCGGTCTCATCCGTAAGTATGACGACATTCAGCGAGACTTTCACCTTACGTACTTCAACCGCTGTGGCAACGACCGTCTGCGCGATATGATCTCGCAGCTCGAGCGTTGCTTTATCAAGCGCGATTACGAGACTGTTGACCAGGAGACGGCGTGTAAGCTGCTCAATAAAGCCAACAACGAACATGCTCATATTCTTGAGTTGTTCGAAGCACGAGATGCGACGGGCGTGCGCGACTACGTTCGCGATGTCCATTGGAACACGGAAAACGCCCAGTTCACTGTCTGGTAGGAAAGCAACAAGGGACAACGTCGGTCTTAAACCTTGGCGCCAGCACCGCCCAAACTGATCCGTTTTCCTCCGTCCCCGAGGGGTCATTCTTTTGGCAGCCAAGACAACACCGATATTTTGACGCCGACAGCAAAAGCCCGCCAGAGCGAGCAAGGTGACGCGAAGCGAGGCGGCATTGACTTTCTGGTCATGCCGCCGCAGTTGAAAGGCAGATTGCCGCTCTGGCGGGTTTGCAGCGTCGAGCTGTTACGCGGTTTGGTAAAACCGCGTAACTAGAAGCCGTGGCGCTCCAGGAAACGGAAGGCCAGGCGGATCCAAGGACGGACCGCCACCTGCTTGTCCTCGTTATCGACCGCGGTGTTGGCGTTGCCGAGCGAAAGCCCGTGACCACCTTGGTCAAAGACGTGCATCTCGCAAGCGACGCCCTCCTCGGCCATGCGCTGCGCAAACGGATAGACCTGCGCGATCGGCGCCGTCTTGTCGTCGGACACGCCCCACACAAAGGTCGGCGGCATCTGACGCGAAACATGCGTGGTGGGGCAGATGTCGGCCAGGTGCTCGTCGGTCGCCTCACCGCCCGTCACCATCGACAGATAGTCGTTGAGCAAATCGCGCCCCGTCTTGCCACCCGTCTTGGGAACGCGCAGGTCGATGCGCGGGTCGCGCGTCTGCATGTCGCGCACATAGGCAAAGTCGAGCAGCGGATAGCCCAGCACCACGGCATCGGGACGAATGTCGTCCGGACGCGACCCGGCAAGCGCCGCGAAGGGACCAGTCTTCCATTGCGTTGCCAGCGAAGCGCAGATCATGCCGCCTGCCGAGAAGCCCACGACGCACACGCGCTTGGGATCGACATGCCACTCGTCGGCGTTGGCGCGAACCGTGGCGACCATCTTGGCAAGGTCTGCCTGCGGGTGAGGAAAGCTCACGTCGCCCGTGCCACTTGTCACATAGTTGAGCACAAAGGCCTGGTAGCCGCGGTCCAAAAACGCAAACGCCACGGGATCCTGCTCATGCGGAGCGATATGCGTAAACGCACCTCCGCCGCAGATAATCACGGCAGGGCGGCGGCCATTCGGCTTATCGGGCAGCGGCTCGGCACCCAAATACGTAAACGTCGCCGGATACTCCTCGGTCGGCTCCTCGCCCCACAGCGCATGGTTCTCGACAATCATATGTGCTCCCTTCGCGCAGATTATGCGCCCTTGTTTTTCGCGTCTAAGCGTACCCCACTTGAGCCCGTGGCGAAGAAACACTCCAGCAATAAGTTTCCCTTCAACTGATATATCACATAATCCCAGTTCAGAGGTATCGTTGAGCAGCGTAAAATAGGGGCGTTGACCAAGCCGCGAAACACATATGAAACGTTTCCGGCAAACCAAGCGCGCGATATGCGCCTATTTAAGTTGGAGGCAACTATGGGTCTGCTCGATTCGCTTAAGTCCACCTTCACCTCGACGGGCGAGGCATCCGTTCCGCCCGCAGCAAGCTTCGCCACCCGCGAAGGCGTCATCTACGCCCCCGTCAACGGCGTGCTCGTCAACCTCGATGAGGTTCCCGATGAGACCATCGCCTCGGGTATGCTCGGTCAGGGCTACGGCATCGAGCCCATTACCGGCACCATCTATGCGCCCGCCAACGGCCGCATCGGCGCCACCACCGTCACCAACCACTCCATCGGCATGATCACCGAGGACGGTCTTCGCGTGTTCATCCATGTTGGCCTGGGCACCGTGGAAATGAACGGCAAAGGTTTTGCCCGCTTTGTCGAGATGGGTGACACGGTCAAGGCAGGCCAGCCGCTCATCAGTTTCGACCGCGAGGCCATCAAGGCCGCCGGTCACGAGGACATCGTGACCGTCATCGTCTCCGAGCTCGATCGTCTTAAGAGCATCGACCATGTCGGCGAGTCCGGCACGCTTATCGGCGGCAACCCGCTCGTCAAGCTGGGCGACCCGCTGCTGGTAGCCAAGACCAAGTAGCCAGGCCCCGCGCCACACAGCCAAAAGGCACCTCGTCAAGCGCCCGCGACCATTTGGCCGCAGGCGCTTTTCGTTTGAAAAACCATCCCGCCAATGCCTTATCCGTATAGCCCAAATGAGCCGAGCTGCTAGAATATCGAACTGTATGGATAACTATCATTCAACCGTTATGGGAGGATACGTGAACCGCACCAAAATCGCGCAGCTTTACGCCGATGCCGAGTCGCTTGGCGGCCAGACCGTCACCGTCGCCGGCTGGGTCAAGTCCATCCGCGACATGAAGAACTTTGGCTTTGTTACGCTCAACGACGGCAGCTGCTTCCGCGACCTGCAGGTCGTCATGAACCGCGAGGCACTCGACAACTACGACGAGATCGCCCATCAAAACGTCTCGGCCGCACTCATTTGCACCGGCACCGTCAAGCTGACCCCCGATGCGCCCCAGCCCTTCGAGCTTTCTGCCACCTCCATCGAGGTCGAGGGCGTCAGCGCCCCGGATTACCCGCTGCAGAAGAAGCGCGCAACCGTCGAGTTCCTGCGCACCCAGCAGCACCTGCGCCCGCGCACCAACCTGTTCCGCGCCGTGTTCCGCATCCGTTCTGTCGCGGCTGCCGCCATCCACCGCTTCTTCCAGGAGCAGGGCTTTGTCTACGTCAACACCCCCATCATCACCACGAGTGACTGCGAGGGCGCCGGCGAGATGTTCCGCGTGACCACGCTCGACCCCAAAAATCCGCCCCTCACCGAGTCCGGCGAGGTTGACTGGAGCCAGGACTTCTTTGGAAAGCACGCGAGCCTTACCGTATCCGGCCAGCTCAATGCCGAGAACTTTGCCATGGCCTTTGGCGACGTGTACACCTTTGGCCCCACCTTCCGCGCCGAAAACTCCAACACCACGCGCCACGCCGCCGAGTTTTGGATGATCGAGCCCGAGATGGCCTTTGCCGACCTTAACGACTACATGGATAACGCCGAGGCCATGCTCAAGTACGTCCTTAAGGACGTTATGGCCACCTGCCCCGACGAGCTCAACATGCTCAACAAGTTTGTGGACAAGGGCTTGATCGAGCGCCTGGACCACGTGGCAAACTCCGACTTTGCCCGCGTTACCTACACCGAGGCCGTCGAGATCCTGGAGCAGGCAGTCGCTGCTGGCCACCAGTTTGATTACCCCGTCAGCTGGGGCATCGACCTGCAGACCGAGCACGAGCGCTTCCTGACCGAGGAGCACTTTAAGCGCCCGACCTTCGTGACCGACTACCCGGCCGAGATCAAGGCGTTCTACATGCGCATGAACGAGGACGGCAAGACCGTCGCCGCCGCCGACTGCCTGGTTCCCGGTATCGGCGAGATTATCGGCGGCTCCCAGCGCGAGGAGCGCCTGGATCTGCTCGAGGCCCGCATCAAGGACCTGGGCATGAATCCCGAGCAGTACAAGTACTACCTTGACCTGCGCCGCTACGGTTCCTGCAAGCACGCCGGCTACGGTCTGGGCTTCGAGCGCTTGGTCATGTATCTGACCGGCGTGGGCAACATCCGCGACGTCCTGCCGCACCCGCGCACCGTGGGCAACGCCGACTTCTAATCGTCGGACGCTAGCTCGCGTCGCCACACGCCAACGCTCATCGCATAAGCGTCTCTCGACATCGGTCGAGAGACGCTTTTTTCAACAACATCCGTCAAGCTTTTGGCAAGTTTTTGGTCAGTTGACCAGGGCTGTTGAAAACTCGACCCGCCGCTTGCCGACGGCTACCGACCGCCCGGAGTGTCCTGCACCCCTGGGAAAGCCCCGCGCCCTAGGCTCCATACCGTCGCCACCCAAAACGGAAAGGACGTGGACGCCATGACCGAAACCGCTGTTGAAACTTACGAGACCACGACGAGGGGCGCCGCCTCGATGGCAGCCTATCGCGCCGTTCGCATCCTGCAATTATTAAGCGAAAACACCGGCGAGGACAAGGCCATGCTTTCCGATGAGTTGATCCGGCGTCTCGCCCATCCCGACGACCCCGCCCGCATGCCCATCTCGGCGGCGCGGCGCAGCATCTACACCGCCATCTCCGCACTTCGCCATGCCGGATACGAAATTGAATACAAGCGCGGCGTGGGGTATCGGCTCTTGACCCGTCCGCTCACCGACGAAGAGATCATCCGGCTCCACGGCATGGTCATGCGCAACCGCTCTACGCCCATCGCCATTCGAAAAAGCATGGCGCAGCACCTGGTCGCCATGGCGAGTGCCGACGTTCGCGGCTACCTCGATGCACCCGAGCCTGCTCCAAGCGCAGGCGACAAATCCACCAAGGCCATACGCACGCCCGTCAAGCGCATCAATGCCTGCGAGCTCATCGAGCAGGCCATCGACCACGGAACCACGGTGAGTTTTGATATTTCGAGTGTCACGGCACGCGGAGAGGTCGAAGTGGCGCGGATGACACTCCGGCCCTTTGCCATCAAGCAACGAGACGGCATCTCGTATTTGCTGGGAACGGTCTATGACGCGCGAGGCGCCGACGACACGCTGCGTACCGTTGAGATCGGCCGCATGAGAAACGTCACCACACGTCTCCTCGACGGCAAGAAGCTCTTCGCCGTCCTGGACGAGGACGATGCCTCCTCCGCCGCATAAGACCCTCCGCCGCCCATTCGACTACCCGTACCGCCCATCCGATTCTGTATTAAAAAACCCGCCAGGCTGTTGTAAAAATGGACATCAGCGCTACTATAGTTCCACTTGCACTTTGTCCCAGTGCAGTGTTTCCAGCCATTTTTATACTGGGGGTAATGATATGAAGGACATCACCATCAGCCGCAGGAGCCTTCTGGTCTCCGCCGGTCTGCTCGCGCTCGCCCCGCTCGCCGGATGCGGCGGCAACTCTGGTTCCGGCTCTGCTGCCGCCGGTTCCGACTACACCATCGGCGTTCTGCAACTCACCGAGCACTCCGCACTCGATGCCGCCAACGAC
Source organism: uncultured Collinsella sp. (assembly GCA_900546825.1). Classification (GTDB taxonomy): domain Bacteria; phylum Actinomycetota; class Coriobacteriia; order Coriobacteriales; family Coriobacteriaceae; genus Collinsella. Next base: position 16,940 of record UREE01000017.1, read on the forward strand.
GGCTTTGTCAAGGCCATCAAGGAGAGCGGCCTTAAGGTCAAGATCGACCAGAAGAACGCCCAGAACGACCAGTCCACGTGTAAGTCCATTGCCGACAAGTTTGTGGGCGACAACGTCAGCCTGATTTATGCCATCGCCACGCCCGCCGCGCAGGCTGCCGCCGGCGCCACGGCCGATATCCCCATCGTGGGCTGTGCCATCACCGACTACGCCGCCTCCGGCCTGGTCCAGGACAACGACAAGCCCGGCACCAACGTCACGGGCGCTTCCGACCTCACCCCAGTCGCCGAGCAGCTCGAGATGATGCAGAAGGTCCTGCCCGACGTTAAAAAGGTCGGCCTGCTCTACTGCACCGCCGAGTCCAACTCCGACGTCCAGATCAAAGCCGCCAAGAAGGAGCTCAACAAGCTGGGCCTCGAGTACACCGATTTCACCGTCTCGAGCTCCAACGAGATTCAGTCCGTCGTCGAGTCCTCCGTGGGCAAGGTCGACGCGCTGTACTCCCCCACTGACAACACCATCGCCGCGGGCGCTTCGCAGGTCGGCCAGATCTGCAAGGAGAATAAGCTCCCCTTCGTGACCGGCGAGGAGGGTATGTGCATGGCCGGCGGCCTGTTCACCCTCTCCATCAACTATAAGGACCTGGGCTACGCCGCGGGCGAGATGGCCGTTAAGATCCTGAAGGGCGAGGCCAAGCCCGAGGATATGCCGATCAAGCACCTCTCGAGCAAGGACCTGGTCGTCGTCAAGAACGACGAGATGGCCGAGGCTCTGGGTATCGACCTTTCCGCTCTGGACGAGTAGCGCCATGCGCGGTAACGCGTCTAGGGCCCGCACGCGCGCCACAGCCGCGTTATTCAATATCTGAGTCCTTGGGGCGAACGCTAAAGACCGGCGTTCGCCCTGCTTGTTTCGGATGAGACAAAACATCCGTCCGCAGCTCTTTTATGCATTGGTACCGCTATTATGGAAAATCACGTGTCCACCCTATCCTAGGAGGTATGAAGCATGCTCATTGCATTGCAGGGCGCCGTTTCGCAGGGCGTCCTCTGGGGCATTATGGTGCTTGGCGTGTTTATCACGTTCCGCCTGCTCGACATCCCCGATATGACCTGCGACGGCAGCTTTGCCCTCGGCGGCTGTGTCTGCGCCGTACTCATCGTCAACAATAACGTCGACCCCTTGCTCGCCGTGCTGGCCGGCATGTGCGCCGGCGCCATCGCGGGCGCCGTCACGGGCATCTTGACCACCGTCTTTGAGATTCCCGCAATCCTCGCCGGAATCCTTACGCAGATCAGTCTGTGGTCCATCAACCTGCGCATCATGGGCAAGTCCAACACGCCCATCCTTGCCAAGGGCACTATCTTCTCATCCGTCAGCAACATGACGGGCCTGCCGCAGTCCACTGTTGCCATTATCCTAGGCATTGTGCTGGCCGTGGCCATCGTCGCCATCCTGTACTGGTTCTTTGGCACCGAGATCGGCTCGGCGCTGCGTGCCACCGGCAACAACGAGTACATGATCCGCGCCCTAGGCGTCAACACCAACTCCACCAAAATGATCGCCCTCGTGCTCTCCAACGCCCTCATTGGCCTTTCGGGTGCGCTCATCTGCCAGAGCCAGAAGTATGCCGACATTGGCATGGGTACCGGCGCCATCGTTATCGGTCTTGCCGCCATCGTCATCGGCGAGGTGCTCGGCCGCCTGCTGCCCGGCGGTCTCACGCAGTTCTCCGTCCGTCTGGCCTCCGCCGTCTTTGGCTCCGTGGTGTACTTCCTCATCCGCGCCATCGTGCTGCAACTGGGCATGGACGCCAACGACATGAAGCTGCTCTCCGCCGTGATCGTCGCCGTGGCCCTGTGCGTTCCCGTGGTTTGGGAGCGCTATAAGCTCCGCAGCTCCTACACGAAGGGAGATGAGGCAGATGCTTAAGCTCTCGCACGTCAAGAAGACCTTTAACAAGGGCACCGTCACCGAGAAGCGCGCGCTCACCGGCGTCGACCTTACCCTCAACGACGGCGACTTTGTAACTGTGATCGGCGGCAACGGCGCCGGCAAATCCACGCTGCTCAACATGATTGCCGGCGTATATCCGCTCGATTCGGGCGTTATCGAGCTCGACGGCACCGACATCTCGCGCCTGAGCGAGTCGCAGCGCGCCAAGTACCTGGGCCGCGTGTTCCAGGATCCCATGCGCGGCACCGCAGCCGACATGCAGATTGCCGAGAACTTGGCCCTCGCCAAGCGTCGCGGCCAGCGTCGCGGCCTTTCGTGGGGCGTCACCAAGGCCGAGAAGGACGAGTACGTTGAGTTGCTCAAGCGCCTGGACCTTGGCCTGGACACGCGCCTCAACGCCAAGGTCGGCCTGCTTTCGGGTGGCCAGCGCCAGGCACTCACGCTGCTCATGGCCACGCTCACCAAGCCGCGCTTGCTGCTGCTCGACGAGCACACCGCGGCACTCGACCCCAAGACGGCCTCTAAGGTGCTCAATCTGACCGAGGAGATTGTCGACGAGAACCACCTGACCACGCTCATGGTCACGCACAACATGAATGACGCCATCCGTCTGGGCAATCGCCTGATCATGATGCACGAGGGCCACGTTATCTACGACGTGGCGGGCGACGAGAAGAAGTCGCTCACCGTCGCCGACCTGCTGCAGAAGTTCGAGGAGGTCTCGGGCGGCGAGCTCGCCAACGACCGCATGCTGCTGAGCTAAAACCTGCCAATAAGGGACAGGTTTATTTTGGCAGGTTTTATCTGCGCAAACGTCAAAACCGCCGCAAAGGAACAGATACCTTTGCGACGGTTTTCGCATATCATGTCGATAATCCAGCGTCAGCAGGAACCACTGGTTAAGAACTAAGGAAACTGCCATGAGAAGACTCCTTCCCCGTCTTGCTTGACCGCCGCACTCCTTGCCGGCGTGCTCGCCGGCGGCCCAGCTTACGCCACCGCGGCCACCCCATCTCAAGTTATCGGCCCGTCCGATGTGATCGGACGGGCTTTTTGGTGGGTATCATGGTTGAATGATCATTAGGAGGTTTTCCCTACATGGAATTGTTTGAACCGATTCTTCATTTCTTTGAGCAGCGCTGGGTCCACAACATCATCTGGGCCGTCATCTTGGTAATAGTCACCGCCATCGCCGCCAAGGTGGCATCCAAGACCCTGCGCCACCTACTCAACCGAGACGACAACCCGCTTCCCGCATCGAGCATCTTCATCAACATCGCGCGTGCCGTCATTTGGATGATCGGCGGCAGCTTTATCCTCGACAACTGCTTTGGCATTAACGCAAACGCGCTCGTCGCCGCTCTTGGCGTCGGCGGCATCGCCATCTCGCTCGGCTTTCAGGACACGCTATCAAACCTTATCGGCGGCATGCAAGTGACCTTTATGGGCATCATCAAGCCCGGCGACAATATCGAGGTCGGCGGCGTGTCGGGCGTGGTCCAGGACATCACTTGGCGCCACACGACCATCGAGGACGCCTGCGGACAGACCATCATCGTCCCCAACTCCAACATCTCCAAGAACACACTCGTGCACCTCATGCCCTTTGGACGCGTTGTCGTTCCCGTCGCGGTGAAGGACACGTCAAAGTGGGACTCGCTCGATGCGCTGGCAGACGAGCTCGCCTGTGCCACCAAGGTCGCCGTTTCACCCATCTCGGGCTTTGACAAGGAACCCTACGTGCTCTTTAGCGAGATCGGCGACTTTGGCATTAAGGGTAAGATCATCTTTATCGTCAGTGACGACAGCACCACCTTTACGGCAGCCGACGCCTGCATCCGCGCCATCGCCCCCATCATTGCCCAACCCACCAAATAAGGACAGGTTTATTTAGGCTGGTTTTATCTGGGCAAATGAGCGGTTTATTTCTCAATGGCCCAGCCGCCCTTTACGAGCTGCCCCTTTTCGAGCGACCGAGACGATGGTACCATGGTTCATATAGTTGTTTAAACGACTAAGGGAGCAAAACTATGGAAGAGGCCTATCGTCAAGCACGCAAGCGCGGCGAGCAGGGACGCCGTCGCGCCATCAGCCAAAGCGAGCACCCGTACCTTACGGACCTCGACAGCTTGGTTGCCCAGCTCCCCTTAGGTCAGCGAGAGAGCGTCGGCCTGCGGGATATTCCGCTCGAAATGGTCGTCGGCACGGTTACCAAGGGCCGTCAGTCCGCCTTCTCATGCAACTTTATGCCCTTGCTGCCGTTTAGCACCGAGTTCGCCCGCAAGTGGTCTAACCTCTACGACATCCAGGTGACCGAGGGCTATCGCGATCCCGTCATCGTCACCGAGTTCATGCATCGGTTTTACGTCCAAGAGGGCAACAAGCGCGTCAGCGTTCTCAAATTCCTGGACGCCCCGACGATTTCGGCCAAGGTCACCCGTCTCTACCCCGGCACATGGGAATCCGTCGAAAGCCGCCTGTACGGCGAGTTCTGCGCGTTTTGGCGCGTCTGCCCCCTATACGAGATCGAGTTCTCTCGCGAAGGAAGCTACGAGACGCTCGCCAAGATGCTCGGTCAGAACCTTATCGAAAAATGGCCGCAGAAAAAGGTCGACTACCTGCGCCACACCTTCCTACTCTTTAAACGAGCCTACCTGCGCGCCGGCGGCGACCATCTGGACATTACGCCCGCCGACGCTATGCTCGTCTACCTCAACGTGTACAACCAAGACCGCCTGCTGGATACGCCGACTGATATCGTCGTAAACCGCCTGTGCAAGATTTGGCGCGAGCTGGTCATTGCCGGCAAAAATGACGAGGACAAGGTCGATCTTGTCGAAGCGCCGAGCGTCGATGAGGAAGAGGCACCCGCCAAGTCCACCTCCGGCGTGCTCAACTTCTTTATGGGCAAGACTGTCTACTCCACTGCCAATCCCATGCGAATCGCCTTTATCCACGAGTTTCCCTGTGCCACGTCGAGCTGGGACAGCCTACACGACCAGGGCCGCCGGTATCTTGATGAGCACTTTGGCGGTATTGTGCGCACCGAGGCGTTTGAGGACTGCCACGATCCGGACGTGTTCTACGCCGCCGTGGAAACGGCTGTCAAACATGGAGACAACGTCATCTTCTCGACCTCGCATCGCCTGATGGAATACACGCTCAGGGCTGCCGTTGAGTATCCCCAGGTTCGGTTCCTCAACTGCTCTATCGGCCTTCCCCACCAAAGCGTGCGCTCGTATTTTGGAAAGATGTACGAGGCAAAGTTTCTGCTGGGCGCCCTTGCGGCCAGCATGGCGGACAACCATCGCATTGGCTACCACGCGTCCGTCTTTGCGTCGGGCGCGCTTAGCGAGATCAACGCCTTTGCAATTGGCGCCTCGCTGCTCGACCCCCGCGCGCAAATTATCCTGACCTGGGGCGATGTGCCCGCCGGCGGTCTTGCCGAGGCCATGTGCCGCGAAGGTGTGAGCGTCATGACCGGCGCTGACATGTCCAAGTCGCTGGAGGACCCCACGGCCTACGGACTTCACCGCCTGGTCGATGGCAAGGTCGTCGGCATCGCCATGCCGGTATGGAACTGGGGCCGATACTACGAGCTTATCGTGCGAAGCCTGCTGCATGGCACCTGGGATGAGACCAGTGACGACAGCCAGGTTCGCGCCGTCAACTACTGGTATGGTATGAGCTCGGGCGTCATCGACATTCGCTACGCTCCGGGCCTGCCCTATCAGACGCGCAAGCTTGTTCAGCTGCTCCGCAATGGCATCGTCGAGGGCTCCATCAATCCATTTGGCGGCGAGCTCCATAGCCAAGACGGCGTGGTGCAGATCGAAGGCTTTCCCCCGCTGCCGAGCACGCAAATCGTCGAGATGGACTGGCTGGCCGATAACGTGGTGGGCACCATTCCGCAACTCGACGATGAGCCGAAGGTCCGCGCCCTATGAAAATCCTTGCCATAGCCGATACCGAAGAACGATGCCTATGGGAGTGCTTTCGCAAGGAGCGCTTTGAGGGTGTTGACCTGATTTTGTCCGCTGGCGATCTGGACCCGGATTATCTTGAGTTTTTGGTCACCGTCATCAACAAACCGCTCATTTACGTGCGTGGCAATCACGATGACCGCTATGCGCGTCATGCACCGGGCGGCTGCATCTGTGTCGAAGACACCGTGTACGTGTATCGCGGCGTCCGCATTGCGGGGCTTGGCGGCTCCATGCGCTACCGAGACGGTGCCAACATGTATACCGAGCGCGAGATGACCAAGCGCATGCGCAAACTGTCCCGCAAAGTGAGGATGGTCGGCGGCTGTGACATCTTGCTCACCCACGCGCCCGCCGCCGGCGTGGGCGATCTGGATGATCTGCCACATCGAGGATTCGAATGCTTCAACACAGCGCTCGAATCCTGGAACCCCGACTACATGGTGCACGGGCATGTGCACCAATGCTATGGTCGCGACTTTCAGCGTGAGCGCCAGCATGCATGCGGGACAACGATCATCAACGCCTGCGGCTATGCGCAGTTTGAGCTTGACGAAGCGCGCTACCCCATCCGTGGCTGGCAGGCAGCTTGGCTCAATTCGCAAACTATGCGCCGCGAGCTCAAGCGTCACGAGGCCATCGAGTCCTCAGCCGCCAGAACACCCTGGTAACTGCCAACAACCACCACGAAGGGGATAGGCACCTTTATGGTGGTTTTGCTGACTCGTCCGACCTGTCCATCACGGTGCTTGTGTAATTAACGAGAACACTCATTGTTTTGTAAGGACGGCGCTCACGTGCCGTCTTTTTTTGTCAACTTATGCAGTCTCGACCGTGTTGTATGTAGAGGGACCTCGCGAGACGCCTTCCCTATATCCACCACGACCAATTGGAGGTGACACTATGCCTGCACGCCGTAACCGCAATAGCACGCTCCGATGCGATGCCGATCAGATCGAGCGGGAAGCAAAGCGCTTGGTCGACACGTATTCCGACCTCATCCTTCGATTGTGCTATTCGGCCCTTGGATCCGCTGACGACGCTCAAGACATCTGCCAGGACACGCTGATCAAGATTCTCCAACGCACTCAACCGTTCGACTCGCTCGAACACGAACGTGCTTGGGTGATCCGAGTCGCACTGAACGCATGTCGCGATATCGGCCGTACGCACGCGAATCACCCGGTTGTCGACCTCGATTCGCTCCCCGATTTCTGCGCACCCGTAACACATACCGAGCAAGAATTCGCGCAACGCGACTGCGCCATTCTTTCCGCTGTCACGGCCCTGCCTCAAGCACAGCGCATCGCCATCTTTTTGCACTACTACGCAGGCATGAGCATCAGGGAAATCGCAGACGCCGTTCACGCGACGCCAGCTGCAACCGCCCAGCACCTTAGCCGCGGACGTGCGTCACTTCGGCTTTCCTTGAAAGGAGACCACAATGACTACGAATTCGAATGACTATCGCCACGCCCTGGAGCACATTTCGTTTACCGATAATGCGAAGCAGCACATGGCAAACTCGATTGCTCAGTCCGTCGCCTCAAGCGATGCGGCGACCGCTCAAAGCAACTTTAATGGCACGCGACGCAAGCCGCGCATCGCCCGCCATCCCGTAAGAACAGTCGCTCGCATTGCCGCTGTAACGGCAGTCCTCGCTATCGTCATTGGAGGCGCTGGCACGGCTATGGCAACAGGCGTCCTGCCGCTTCCTTCTGACATGCTTTCCGACATCTTTGACGGACCTGCTTCTCAAACCGAGATCATCGACCGTATTGGCCGGCCCGTCGGTGCTAGCTGCTCCAACAACGGAGTCACCGTGACTGCCGACGCCATCATGGGCGACAAGGATATGGTTACCATCGCCTATACGCTTACGTTCGACGATCCCGCTGCCCTGAAAAAGCTTTCCGAGCCGGGCGAGAACGGAACTATCGCCGGAAGTGTCGATGGAAACGTATACGTTGATGGCGAGCATGGCGGCCAAGGCCAATCATGGCTCATTGACAAGAACCCCAATGACTCCAGCATTCAATACTTTGCACAGTTCAGCGTTGAATCACCCGGCCTTATGGGCAGGACCGTCCGCACGCATATCAACTCTCTCGTTGTGCCACGTGCTGGCAAAGAGCTTCCCGAGTATAAGAAAATACTTACGGGCCCATGGGATCTTAAGTTCCAGCTGAATTACGAAGATACATCCGTTACGATTCCCGCGCCCAAATCGGTCAACTTTAACGGCACCAAGGCGACGATTCAAGAGGCCACCGTATCCTGCGTTGGCGTTTCAGTCCGCTACAACATAGATCGTTCCATCGAACACGACAACAACAGCGGCAAGATGTCTCAAAACATGGAGGAGTCTATGGATGCCGTTGGCAACATACCCCTCATCGTGACGTTCAAAGACGGTCATGTTGAGGACGCAACCAGCCACAGCGGCTATTTCGCAAATAAACTGGATAACGGCACCACTGATGTCCACAAGACCTGGCCGTTCTCGCAAGTTTGTGACACAGACAAGATTGCAAGCGTACAAATTGGCGATACGGTCATTCCCATGAATTCGTAACGCTACGCGGCTCGTATATGCACCCGGTTCCGCACTTCGCGTCTAAAGATGCGCTGTCATCGAGCAGCGTGAGCGCAAGGCCGCCCGTATGGTCGGCTGGGAACACCTCGTTGCGCTAAAAACCACCACGAAGGGGACCGGCACCTTTGTGGTGGTTTTGCTGACTCGTCCGACCTGTCCCAACGGTTTGTCTCAATCTGTAACAGGTAGGGCCCAAATAATCGGTTAGCTGTTACAGATCGAGACAGACCACGGATGCTCAGCCGAAAATCTCAATCTGTAACAGGTAGGAACGATTTTGCCCCTTAGATGTTACAGATTGAGATATTTGACAGCTTGAATCGGCATCGCCTACAGCGCGGCGACGACCTTGTCGCCCATCGTCGTGGTGCCGAGGATCTTATCTGCCGGGGTGTTGACATCGGCGATGTCACGGGTGCGCCAGCCCTCGTCGAGCACGCGCGCCACGGCGCTCTCGATCCACGCGGCTTGCTCGCCCATGTCGAGCGCGTAGGTCAGCAGCATCGCCACCGACAAGATTTGAGCCAGCGGATTGGCCACGCCGAGCCCCGCGATGTCAGGAGCGCTGCCAGCGCTCGGCCCAAACAGCGATACGCCATCATCCAGCGAGGCAGAGGCAAGCATACCGAGCGATCCGGTAATCTGAGCCGCCTCATCGGACAGGATGTCGCCGAACATGTTCTCCGTCACCACGACGTCAAAGTCTGCCGGTCGACTGATGAGCTGCATGGCGGCGTTGTCGACGAGCAGGTCCTCAAGCTCCACGTCGGAGTACTCCTCGTCTTGCACGCGATGCACGATCTCGCGCCACATGCGGCTCGTCTCCAGCACGTTGCGCTTATCAACGCTCGTCACCTTGCCGCGACGTTTGCGCGCCGCCTCAAATGCCTGGCGCGCAATGCGCTCAATCTCGTACTCGCGATACTCCATCACGTCGACCGCACGCTGACCGGCCGCACCCGCAGCGCCCGCGCAGGTCACGGATGCGGGCGCCAAAGTCCCACGGCATGTTGTAGCCCATCGTATCGGGGATGTTCACGACCGTGGCACCGGCCTTTACGGCCGCCTCGATAATGCGCACCAGAAACTCCTGATCGGAGCGGCCGGCATCCTCGGCATAAAACTCAACATCGTCAACGAACTTGCAAGCATGTTTGACGGCATGGATCGCTCACTCAATTGCCCTTTCCTCAGTCATATGGAGCTTGTCGCGCAGGTGACTGGTGCTCACACCCAGCCCTGTATGGATACGGGGCCTCTGGGCCGTTTTGAGCGCCTCTGCAGCCACTTCGATATCCCTGTCGACAGCGCGCGTCAGGCCGCATACCGTGCATCGGTCGCCCGCAATCTTGCCAATCTCCTGTACGGAGCGAAAGTCACCAGGACTCGAGATGGGAAAGCCCGCCTCGATAACGTCCACGTTCATGCGCACCAGCTGGCGGGCGATGAAGAGCTTTTCCTCGGTATTCATGCTGGCGCCCGGCGACTGCTCACCGTTGCACAGGGTGGCGTCAAAGATTGTGATTTTGCGGCTTATATGTTCCTCCTGATTGACCGTTTTATGACAGATGGCTTTCAGGAGAGAGAGAAGGCCTAGAGATAGAAAAATACCCGTGTCGCTCATCACGCCTGAAAGCGGCAGACGATAGCGCACCCGGGTACAACAAATCGTTATAGCGAGATTACAACCCTAGCGCGCTATCCAATCTAGTAGCGCTAGGCCTAGGAGCTGTTGCGTGTTCTTAAACATGTTGGGCTCCCTTCGGCCTCGGGTAGTACTACATCGCGCTAAAGTACAACACAAGTAAAACCACCACGAAGGGGACAGGCACCCTTCGTGGTGGTTTCGTTGACTCAAAAGCAAGAGACCCGGTCCTGCACGAGGCAGAACCGGGTCTCTTTAGCAATGCTTGCTTTGCTCAGGCAGTAACTGTTAGTTACTCAGCCAGGAAGTCGCGCTGGACAGCGGGATCGACCTTGACGCCAGGGCCCATGGTGGAAGACACGGAGATGGACTTGACGTACTTGCCCTTAGCAGAAGAGGGCTTGACGCGCAGGATCTCGGTGTACAGGGCAGCGTAGTTCTCGACGAGCTGCTGCTCAGAGAAGGACTTCTTGCCCAGGGGCACGTGGCAGATGCCGTAACGATCGGCGCGATACTCAACGCGGCCGGCCTTGAGCTCGGAGACCATCTTGGCGACGTCCATGGTCACGGTGCCGAGCTTGGGGTTCGGCATGAGGCCACGGGGACCAAGGATCTTACCGATGCGGCCAACCTTGGCCATCATGTTCGGCGTAGCGATAGCAGCGTCGAAGTTGATCTCGCCCTTCTGGATCTGGGCGACGAGCTCGTCGGAACCGATGATGTCGGCGCCGGCAGCCTCGGCCTCGCGGGCCTTCTCGCCCTCGGCGAAGACGGCAACACGAACGGTCTTGCCGGTGCCGTGGGGCAGGGAGATGGAACCACGGATGTTCTGGTCAGCCTTACGAGTATCGATGCCCAGACGGAAGTGGGCCTCGACGGTCTCGTCGAACTTGGCGGTGTCGAGCTCCTTGATGAGCTTGGCAGCCTGAAGGGGGGTGTAGAGCGTGGCGCGGTCGATCTTCTCGGCAGCGGCGTTATAGCTCTTACCATGCTTAGCCATGTGCATTACCTCCTGTGGTCAAACGGGCGTGAGCCCTCCCACATCGTATCGTGTGCCCTATTGCACACATATAACGCGCGCCCCGGTCGGAGCACGCGTCATTACCTAAAGAAATCGCTACTCAGCGATGGTGACGCCCATGGAACGGGCGGTACCGGCGATGATCTTCTTGGCGGCGTCAATGTCGTTGGCATTGAGGTCCGGCATCTTGATCTCGGCAATCTTGGTGAGCTGCTCCTGGGAAAGCTGACCAACCTTGTCGGCCTGGGGCTTAGCGGAACCAGACTTGAGGTTCAGCTCCTTCTTGATGAGATGAGCCGCCGGCGGGGTCTTGGTGATGAAGGAGAAGGACTTGTCCTCGTAGACAGAGATCTCAACGGGGATGATGTCGCCCTTCTTGTCCTGCGTCTCGGCGTTAAAGGCCTGGCAGAACTGCATGATGTTCACGCCAGCAGCGCCCAGGGCGGGGCCGACGGGAGGAGCAGGGTTAGCTGCACCAGCAGGAATCTGGAGCTTAATGACGTTGGCAACCTTCTTCTCAGCCATGGTCATTCCTTTCGAATCACGAGTGTGAAGTACTTGCTATATCGTAAGCACGCACGTGTTAGAAGCACTCCTGAGATGAGCAGTCACAGAAGAAGCACGCTCGCGCGAACGGACGAAAACTTAAGCGATGACAGCGACCTGGTTAAAGTCGAGCTCGACCGGCGTCTCGCGGCCAAAGATCATCAGCGTGACCTTGAGCTTGCCAGCCTCGGTGTTAACCTCGGAGACCTTGCCATCAAAGTCGGTAAGCGGGCCATCGGTGACGCGGACGGACGTGCCGACCTGAATATCGACCGAGGTGCGCTTGGGCGAATCGCCCTTACCGGGACGACGAGTCATCTTGTTGTACTCGTCGCGGGAAAGCGGAGCGGGCTTGCCGTTGCCGCCCAGGAAACCGGTGACGCCAGGCGTGTTACGAACGCACGTCCAAGCATCGTCATCCATCTCCATGCGGACCAGGACATAACCCGGGAAGATCTTAGAATCCTTGGTCTCGCGCTTGCCACCCTCTTTAATCTCGGTGACACGCTCCATAGGAATCTCGATATCAAAGATACGGTCCTGCATGCCCATGGTCTCGATGCGATGCTCGAGATCGGACTTAACGCGGTTCTCGTATCCAGAGTAAGTGTGAACGACGTACCAACGCTTAGACATGGTTTAGCCCCTCAATCCAGAGAACAGAGCAAGAGCCTCGCCAAAGCCAGCATCGAGCAGAGCGATGACGACGCCGACGACGATCAGAGAAGCGCAAACGACGACAGAGTAGTTCACGAGCTCCTTCTTATCGGGCCACGTGACACGCTTCATCTCGGACTTGACCGAAGCGAAATACTTCTTGGTGCGGGCGAAGAAACCAGGCTTCTCGTTCTTCTTGGACTTCGCAGCCTTCTCGTTCTTCTTGGCAACGGCCTTCTTGGCCTCAACCTTGGAGTTGGCGGCAGCGCTGTTGGCAGGTGCCGGCTGCTGAGCCTTCTTCTTGTTCTTCTTGTTGGCCATTTGGGTTACCTCCGCGCAATGCGCTTATACATGAGTAAACCGTAAGCCCCCAAGTGGGAGCTTACGGAATAATGACTGGCACGCCAGGAAGGACTCGAACCCTCAACACTCGGTTTTGGAGACCGATGCTCTACCAATTGAACTACTGGCGTATGTGACTAGAGACTAGCGAGTCTCTTTGTGCAGCGTGTGGTGACGGCACCAGGGGCAATACTTCTTGATCTCCATACGATCAGGCATGGTCGACTTGTTCTTGGTGGTCGTATAGTTGCGGCGCTTGCACTCAGTGCACGCAAGAGTAACTAGAGTACGCATGTATCCTGAACCTTTCATTTCCGCCCCGTACGGGCACGAGTTGTTACTTTATCAGCTCCACGTAAGTGCTGTCAATGAAAACCTCGAGTCAATTGGTTCTCGGTGGATCCATTCATATTTGGAACACATCAATGAAGCCATCGAGAGCTAATCGACGGTGCATCCAGGACCATTATCGATCCTCTCGACACCAGCAACGGCTCAATATCCATTGCAGAAAAGAACCCGGCACCCATATAAGTGCCGGGTTCTCTAAGTCAGCTATATCAAAGAGCTAATTTACTCAATGATCGTGGAGACGATGCCCGAACCGACGGTGTGGCCACCCTCGCGGATAGCGAAGCGCAGGCCCTCCTCCATGGCGATCGGGTGGATGAGGTCGCCCTCGATGGTGATGTGGTCACCAGGCATAGCCATCTCGGTGCCCTCGGGGAGCTTGACCGTACCGGTAACGTCGGTGGTACGGAAGTAGAACTGAGGACGATAACCATCGAAGAACGGGGTGTGACGGCCGCCCTCCTCCTTGGTCAGAACGTAGATCTCGCCGGTGAACTTGGTGTGCGGGGTAACCGAACCGGGCTTGCAGAGAACCTGGCCGCGCTCGATGTCCTCGCGCTTGATGCCGCGGAGCAGCAGACCGACGTTGTCGCCAGCCTCGCAGAAGTCCATGGACTTACGGAACATCTCGATACCGGTAACGACGGTGTTCTGGGTATCCTTGATGCCGACGATCTCGACGGGCTCGTTGAGCTTGAGCTCACCGCGCTCGACACGGCCGGTAGCAACGGTACCACGGCCGGAGATGGTCATAACGTCCTCAACGGCCATCAGGAACGGGAGGTCGTTGTTACGAGCAGGCGTCGGGATGTACTCGTCGACAGCGTTCATGAGCTCGCGAATGGCGTCCATCCACTTGGCGTCGCCCTCGAGAGCGCCCAGAGCGGAACCACGGATGACGGGGATATCGTCGCCGGGGAAATCGTACTCGGAGAGGAGCTCACGGGTCTCCATCTCGACGAGGTCGATGAGCTCGTCATCGTCAACCATGTCGCACTTGTTCAGGAAGACGACGATGTAGGGAACGCCGACCTGACGGGCGAGCAGGATGTGCTCGCGGGTCTGAGCCATGGGGCCGTCGGTAGCGGCGATGACCAGGATAGCGCCGTCCATCTGAGCAGCACCGGTGATCATGTTCTTGACGTAGTCAGCAT
>UREE01000018.1 GCA_900546825.1 uncultured Collinsella sp.
CCAGCTACATGAGGATCGATTCACGAAAACCGAAAGCCGCCGCCCTTTCCGCCGCTCTGACCGTGGCACTTTTGGCGGGCGCCGGCGCAACTGATGCCCACGCGGCAACACTATCCGATACGGTCGGATCTGCGCCGTCCGAGGCGACGCTGGTGCAGCCCGTCGACTACCGCGGCGACGGTTATGGCTCTATGCAGGAGTGGAACGCCTCGATGGGGGCAAAGCGCGATTCCCTGGAGATGCGCGCTCAGATCATTATGAATATGTATGGCGACTATGCTACCGATGACGAGCGCGCTGTGTTGCAGGGTTGCATCGACGGTGCGGGTAGCCTGTTGACGATGGGGGAAGTCGACGCCAAGTCGACCGAGCTCGACGAGCTTCGCTCCACGCTTGAGGATGCCAAGCGCGAGGCGCTCGAGGCTGCCGCAGCCGAAGCCGAGGCCGCTGAGGCCGTTCAGGCTTCGTATTACAACGCCGGCTCCGGCTCGTCTTATACGTCTGCTGCGTATTACGCGAACGGCTCGGGTCTGACGCGCTCGAGCGGCGTCAATAACTATAACGGCCGCCGCGAGACTTATTACAGCAGCAACGTGTTGTATCACCACCGCACGGGCGAGTGGACGCAGGATTCCGAGGGCTTTTGGCGCGATTCCGATGGTTACTACGTCGTTGCCGCGGGCGATAAGGCCCAAGGCTCTACGTTTACCGGTTCCAAGGGCGAGTGCAAGGTCTATGACTCCGGCTGCGCTGCCGGAACCACCGACTACTACACTGGCTGGTAATCTGCCATAAGCCAATAGGACATGACGGGCGGGCGTCTTTACCGAGCCTTTGGGCAACGTAAGGGCGTTCGTTTTTTGTGCGTGCTTGAGTTAACAGAGCGCTTACCGTGGCAGTACGCCGCGCATATGGGCGCGGGGCACACTAGTTCATGAGAAATAAGGTCTTTCTCTTGGAGGAAGTGGTCTTGTGAACGCTCGAGATATCGCCGTTGCCGCCGTCGCATTGGTGCTTGGTTGCCTTGGTCCTACGGCCGCGCTCATTGCGGGCATGCAGGGGTCATGCGGGGCTGCTCCAATCGTGGTTGGCGCGCTGATTGCGGCCGCGCTGCTGGGAAGTGCGGGTGTAGTCCTTTGTCGCGACGATGAGGGCCAGGCCTCGGAGTCGCAGCTCTGACCGTCGGGACATCGACTACTGGTTATAGATGAAGATGAAAGCCGCCGTAAGGGGAGTGCCCTTGCGGCGGCTTTGCTGTTGAGTCTGTTGACGTGGTGAGTCGGGCGCTACCAGCTTGCCTCGATATCGCGAATGCGCTGATAGAGCCATTCGTTCTGCGGTGCCTGGATATCGTGCTTGGCCGCCAGACGGCAGATGGTGCCGGCGAACTCCTCGACCTCGGTTTTGCGCCGCGCGACGCGGTCTTGCGCCATCGAGGGCATGCCGGCGGGATCGATTCCTTCGATGAGGTGCACCATCTGCGTCAGGTCTGCCTCGGTCAGCTCAACGCCCTCGGCGTTGGCGACCGCAAGCGTTTCGCGCATGGCGGAAACAAGGCAGCGACGCTGCTCGGAGCCCGGCTCCGTGGCGCTTCCGTACGTGCCGCCGTAGGCCATGCAGGTCTGGTTGATGCCGTCGTTGAGCATGAGTTTGGCCCACATGCGGTGCGCAATGTCGCTCTCGACGGTGTGTGCGATGCCGCAGCGCGTGTAGAGCTCGTCGATTGCGGTGATGGCTGCGGGATCCGTACCGGCCGCCGCGCCAAAGCGGATTTCGCCCGTGTTGGTAAAGGTGAGCTCTCCGTTGAGAAACACAGCGTCCATGCCCTGGCAAATACCAAGAACGGTATGCTCCCAGCCAAAGCGCTCGGCAATCTTTTGCTCGCTCGTGATACCGTTGCACAGCGACGCGATCAGCGTGTCGGGTCCCACGACGCTTTCCAGGGTTTTGAGCGCCACATCGAGCCCGGTTGTCTTGACCGTGAGGATGACCAGGTCGACGGGCGTCGCCTCGCTCGCGCGGACGGACTTGAGCGCGCAGGGCTTGCCGTTGACGGTGAGCGCATCACCCGCGTGGCGCTCAAAGCGCGCGTCGTCCATAACGTATTCGACGGCGTCATTGCCGAGCGCTTAGGTGATCATGCTGCCGTAGAGCAGGCCCACGCCGCCCTTGCCGATGAAGGCGACCTTGTTGATCTGCATGTGAATCATCTCCCCATAAAAAGGCGCCCGCGTATGGGGCGCCTGATGGATTGTATGCCGCCGGGCCATGTCGCGTGCACCGGATGGCCGTATTTAGAAGAACAAACGCATGGGAACTTATGACGCGGGGCAGACCGCAAAGACACGTGTGGGATATCCGACGCCATCACGCACCTTGGGGAAGGTGCAGAAGATGACGGCGCCCGTGGCGGGAAGCTCGTCTAGATGGTCCATGACCTCGATCTGATAGCGGTCGACCGAGAGGATGTACTGTTCGCCGGGGTAGGGGTAGGCGTCCTCACGCGTGGTCACGCTCGCCGGGTCGGTGTCAGCCGGCTCGTGGCCGATGGCGCCGATGTCGCGCTCTTCAACGAGCCACTTGATGGCGCCGAGGTCCCAGCCGGGGTAGTGGGGCTGGCCGTCCTCGTCCTTGTTCTCGAGGTCGGCGAGCTTGGACCAGTCGGAGCGGAAGGCGACGAAAGCGTCCTCGGGAATGCGACCGTGCTCATCCTCCCAGGCTTTGAGGTCCTCGATGGTCAGGATAAAGTCGGGATTCGCGGCGCACTCCTCATGCTTGTCGATCACGCAGAGCGGATGCATAAACTCGATGGGTTCAATCTCTCCAAGGGAACGACCCTCGACATGGAAGTGGCGCGGCGCGTCGACGTGGGTGCCGTACTGCGAGGCGACCGAATACTGGAAGCAACGCATGGGCGCGAGCATGTCCTCGGGCGTGCCGGGCAGGTAGTCGAAGAGCTTGGTGGACTCAAATGGCTTAAAGCCAAACCAGTGCGGGGTGTCGCATGAGAGCGTGTGGGTGAGGTCGACCCAGCGATAATCGTTGCTTTTGAGCTGGGAGGCGAGGTTCCAAAGGTCGAGCGCGGGCATGGGCGGCTCCTTTCATCGGGCTTTTTGCTGATGTTAAAGCGGTGCCGTGACAGCTCGATTTCTGCTGCGTTACGATACGTTCTCGATTGCGATTCCACGATGTTTCGGCCGCGTGACCATTGTGTTTCGCCTTGCCGGGGCGCTGATGGCGAAAGGAGGGGCCGTGCAATATCGCGTTGACCCCAAAAGTGGTAACCGAATATCCGCTCTGGGTCTGGGCTGCATGAGATTTCCCGGTGCGCCGGGACACCCCGATGCGAAGACAGCCGATGCCATCATTTCCCGTGCGGTGGAGCAGGGGATTAATTATCTGGATACCGCGTATCTCTATCCCGGTAACGAGGTGTGCGTGGGCGCCTCACTTGAGCGCTTGGGGCTGCGCGACCGGGTGTTGCTGGCGACTAAGTTGCCGCACGCTTCGTGCAAGTGCGCGGAGGATTTCGACCGGTTTTTCGACGAACAACTGCGCCGCCTGCGGACCGATCATATCGACTATTACCTTATGCACAACATTACCTCGCCCGCCCAGTGGGAACGCGTGGTGGCGTTGGGTATCGAGGACTGGATTGCGCACCAAAAGGCTGCGGGGCGTATTCGCCAGATAGGTTTTTCGTATCACGGCAGTGCGGCGGACTTCCTGACGATGCTCGACGCGTATGACTGGGATTTTTGCCAGATTCAGTACAACTACGCTGGAGAGCGCTACCAAGCGGGAACGGCGGGACTTATAGCAGCCGCCGAGCGCGGGCTCGCGGTGTTTGTGATGGAACCGCTTTTGGGCGGACGCCTGGCGGGCAAGCTGCCTCCGCGGGCCCGCGCCGTGCTCGATGACGCCCGTGACCCGCATTTGCGCACTCCTGCCGCCTGGGGACTTTCGTGGGTGTGGAACCATCCTCAGGTCACGATGCTGCTTTCGGGCATGACCGATACCGCACAGGTGGACGAGAACGCGGCATTGGCGGATCGCGCACTTCCGAATTCGATGACGACAGAGCAGCTCGACACCATCGCACGTGTGCTGGGAGAGTTTGAGAAATCGAATCGCGTGCCCTGTACGGGGTGCGGCTACTGCATGCCGTGCCCCAAGGGCATCAATATTCCCGGCTGCTTTGGCGCCTACAACGCGAGCTACGCGCATAGTTGGTTTACGGGGCTGTCTCAGTACTTTACGGCGAGTGCGGTGCGAACGAACGAGCCCAAGCTGGCGAGCAATTGCGTCAAGTGCGGCAAATGCGCACGTCACTGCCCGCAGCACATCGATATTCCCGAGCGTCTCGACGATGTGCGCCGACGTTTCCAGCCTGGCCCCGTAACGGCTGCGCTTAAAGCCTTTTGCAAAACGCGCTCCTCATGACCCTTTTATAACTTGCGGTGGAATACGGTCTGTTTGCGCCAAAATAAGGCACCAATAGACCGTATTTCACCGCAACTGATGAGGGGGAGCTGGAGATGCTAACGATTGGGTGTCATCTTTCGACGACGAAGGGCTATCGGGCAATGGGGGAGACGGCGCTGTCCATTGGCGCCAATACCTTTGCGTTCTTCACGCGCAACCCGCGCGGCGGCAAGGCGAAAGACCTTGATATGGATGATGTGGCGGCCCTGCGCGAGCTTATGGAGCAAAACGATTTTGGCCCGCTTGTGGCTCATGCTCCGTATACCTATAACCCCTGTTCGGCTAAAGAGCGGGCGCGCGAGTTTGCCTTGGAGGCAATGGCCGAGGACTTGCAGCGTCTGGAAGCACTGCCCGGCAACTACTACAACTTCCACCCCGGTGCGCATGTGGGGCAGGGCTCCGACGCCGGCATTCAGATGATTGTCGACACGCTGTGCCAGGTGATGTTTGAGGGACAGCAGACGACGGTATTGCTCGAGACCATGGCGGGCAAGGGCACCGAGGTGGGCCGTAGCTTTGAAGAACTGGCGTGCATTATCGAGGGCGTTGCCGCCAAGCGCCCAGAGCTGTCCGATAAGCTGGGCGTTTGTTTGGACACCTGCCATGTGAGCGATGCCGGCTACGACATCATCCGTGATCTGGACGGCGTACTCGACGAGTTCGACCGCGTGGTGGGTATCGATCGCTTGCGTGCCGTACACATCAACGATTCGAAGAACCCTTGTGGCGCCCATAAAGATCGTCACGAGTGCATCGGCAAGGGATACCTTGGCAGCGAGGAATTTGGTGGCGGTATGCAGGTTATGCAGAATATTGTATCGAATGTCCGCTTGCGCGCATTGCCATTCATTTTGGAGACACCGAACGAACTTGCAGGTTATGCGGCTGAAATCAAACTGTTAAGGTCATTGCAGCAGTAATGACTGTCATAAAGTGGAGTGTTCCATTCACGTTATGGGTTTGTTTCAATCAGTTTTCTGATTGCAGATTCTTCCAAGCGGGTGCATAATAACCCACAGTTTTTGCAGACCTCTGAATCACGTGGGGTCATTGGAAGGAGACTGATTATGAAGCTGAAGAAGCTTGGCGCATTTGCCGCCACGGGTGCTATGGCGCTCGCCCTCGCTCTGACGGGCTGCGGCTCGTCCAACGCCACCTCTGGTTCTGATGCCGGTTCCAGCAGCTCTGACGACGCGAAGGTCGAGAAGGTCGATGGCTCCAAGGAGTACGCGCTCGTCAAGGACGGTACGCTGACCGTCGGCACCTCTGCCGAGTACGCTCCGTTTGAGTACAAGGATGACAACGGCGACTACCAGGGCTTTGACCTTGAGCTCATCAAGGCTATCGGTGACAAGCTGGGTCTGGATGTCGAGTACGTCAACAACGACTTCGACACGCTCGTCCCCGGCGTTGCTTCGGGCGCCAAGTACGACGTCGCCATCGCGGCTATCACCGACACTCCCGAGCGTGAGAAGGAAGTTACTTTCTCCGATTCCTACTACATGGACGATCAGGCTATCGTGACCAAGGTCGATAACACCGACATCACGGCCGACAACTACAGCGAGAAGCTCAACAACGCTGACGCTACCATCATCGTCCAGTCTGGATCGACCGCCGAAGCCTTTGCCCAGGAGAACTTCCCCAAGGCCAAGATCGTCCCCTACAAGGATGCTACCGAGTGCTTCAGCGCCTTGCAGTCCGATAAGGGTGACGCCGTAGTCACCAACCGCTCCGTTGCCAGCCAGCTGACCGCCGAGCAGTTCAACACCTGCCAGACCATCAAGCAGATTAGCACCGGCGAGGAGTACGCCATCGCCATCAACCAGGGCAATACCAAGCTCAAGGACGACATCAACCAGGCTATCAAGGACCTGACCGACGACGGTACCGTTGACGCCCTCATGGCTAAGTACAACATCAAGTAAATTAATGCTTGATTGCGTGCGGGCCCTTTCCGTTTTGCGGAGAGGGCCTTTGCGCTTCTCTCGACGGACCGCGTTTCCGTCTTGTTTTGCCGGCAACTTCTACGATAGGAGCCACCTTGTCTCGATTGAACAAAGGGGCCACGGAGCAGCGTTTTTCACTGTCCGCCTTGCTCCAAAAGCTAGCCTGCGTCATGGCCGTGGCGCTCGCGCTGGTGTGCGCGGGGGCATATGCGCCCACGACCGCCCAGGCGCTTGAGACCGCAAAGATTACCGCCCGACCCAACACCGGTTCGGGCAGCGCTGTGGTCGGCGGCACCGAGACGCGCATTACCTGGGAAGTTCAGGCCGATGCCGACGAGGAGCTGAGCGGTCTTTCGCTGACGTTTGTCGACGGCGCGACGTTTGGTACCGATGACACGCGATTGACGATGCTCTCGGGCGAGGACCTCATGGACCGTACGCCCATGAAGCCCACGTGCAAGGCCGATGGCCAGACGCTCAAGATCGACTTTGGCGAGACGGCGCCTGCCGGCGGCTTTTTCCGTGTCGAGGTTTACGGCGTGACGTTCCCCGTCGAGGGCGGCGACGAGGCCTTTAGCGGAACCTACATCTTGGCTGACGGCTCGACCAAGAAGATCTCCAAGATTCCGTCGGTGGAGATCAAGGGCGTGACGGCATTCGATAACTTCCTGGCCGACCTTAAGGAGCAGCCGTGGATCGAGGCGTGGAACTCAAATATGTTCCTCCGCCTGTTCCTGAACCCGGTTATTTTGGTCCAGAGCCTGCCGATCGTCTTCAAGGGCTTCCTCATGTCGCTCTCGATCGTGCTTGTGGCGTTCCCGTTGGCAATTCCCTTCGGTTTTGCGTTGTCGCTCATGCGCATCTCCAAGTCGCGCATCCTGCGCTGCCTTGCCGGCATCTACGTGAATATCATCCGCGGCACGCCGGCGTTCCTGCAGATCTATATCGCGTTCTTTGGCCTGCCACTGGCCGGCGTCAAGGTGGATGATTATGTCCTGGGCGTCATCGTCATGGCCATGAACTCGTCTGCGTATCTGTGCGAGATCTTCCGTGCCGGTATTCAGTCGATTCCTAAGGGTCAAAACGAGGCTGCTCGCTCGCTGGGCATGAATGCCTTCCAGACACTACTCTACGTTATGATTCCGCAGACGTTCCGCAATGTTCTGCCTACGTTGACCAGCGAGTTTATCCTGCTCTACAAGGATACGTCGCTGCTCGCCGCCGTGGGCGTGGTCGAGATCGTCATGAACGCCCGTACCATCGTGGCCACGACGGGCTCCATTACGCCGTATGTGGTTGCCGCCCTGTTCTATCTGGTTATTACCCTGCCGCTTGCGCGCTTGGTGAGCGGTCTTGAGGCGAGGCTTTTGGGGACGACCGAGACCAAGAAAAAGCGTCCCAACAAGAGCGCTGGGCAGGTTGTCGCCACGCCCGCCGATCATATCGCCGGTCTGTAAGGAGGTCCTGGCATGAGTGAAACGAATTCCAACGAGGTTGTCGTCAGCATCAAGAACCTTCAGAAGGCCTTTGGCGACAACGTAGTTCTGCGCGATATCGATCTGGACGTGCATAAGGGCGAGGTTGTCGTTGTGTTGGGTCCTTCGGGCTCGGGCAAGTCGACGATGCTGCGCTGCATCAACCGCCTGGAGGACCCCACGAGCGGTTCGATCGTCGTTGAGGGCGTGAACGTGTGCGCCAAGGGCGTCGACCTTAACAAGGTGCGTACGCATTTGGGCATGGTGTTCCAGCAGTTCAATTTGTTCCCGCACCTGTCGGTCAAAAAGAACGTCATGCTCGCGCAGCAAAAGGTGCTCAAGCGCAGCAAGGAAGAGGCCGAGAAGATCGCCGTCGAGGAACTGACCAAGGTTGGTCTTGCCGAGCGCATCGACTTTATGCCGAGTCAGCTTTCGGGCGGCCAGCAGCAGCGCGTGGCCATCGCCCGTGCCCTATCGATGAACCCGCACGTGATGCTCTTTGACGAGGCCACGTCCGCGCTCGACCCAGAGCTCGTCCGCGACGTGCTGGGCGTTATGCGCGACTTGGCCCGCGACGGCATGACCATGATCGTCGTGACGCACGAGATGGGCTTTGCCCGTGACGTCGCCGATCGCGTCGTCTTTATGGACGGCGGCGTTATCGTGGAAGAGGGTACGCCGAGCGAGGTCTTTGACCATCCCAAGAGCGAGCGCACCAAGGCGTTTTTGGGCAATATCTCGTAGCGGCGCCTCGAGGTTGTCGATATAACAAACGGGGACCGGATATGTATCCGGCCCCGTTTTTGTTTGGGCATGAGCGACTGTTGTTGTGCGGTGCTCGGCTGTCAGCTGCTTTGAGACTTTATGCCGGCTTCGTTAGGCCAGCTCCGCTCCCAGAGCCTTGCAGGCCGCCTCGCCCTCATCGTCGGGGGCGTCGTAGCAAATGACGGAATCGACGACGTTGACACCTGCCTCGTCGGCATCCGCCTTCCAGTTGTCCATCCATTCGCCCTCGGCCCACGAATAAGAGCCAAAGAGGACGACCTTCTTGTCGCCGAGGGTTTCCTTGACTTCGTCCCACATCGGCTGGAACTCATCGTACTCGAGCTCCTCGGAGCCCATGGCGGGGCAGCCGAAGGCGAAGGCGTCATAGCCAGTGGCCTTGTCGGCGGAGAAGTCGGCGCAGGAGATGACATCTGTCTCGGCGCCGACTGACGTCGCGCCCTCGGCAACGAGGTTTGCCATGGCCTCGGTGTTGCCCGTGCCGCTCCAGTAGACGACCGCGATCTTGCTCATGTGTTGTCCTTTCGGTTGTGCGGCGTGCGGCCGCGGTTTGTATGTTCTATCGGGTTGCCTGGGCAAGTTTTGCCAGGCTATGGCCCTGCTGATAGACATGGGTGAGGTGTTGCGTGCAAGCGCGGTAGGATTCGAACGTCGCAAGCGCTTGCCCGACATTCGTGTAGACCTTCCAAGGTCCAAAGACCTTGTAGTTCTCGCCATGCTGGACGATAAATTGACGCACATCTTCGTAGGGATATCCCAAAAAATAGCCAATTTCGTGAGGAAACTCGCAGGTGCAGCCGTCGCCGCAAGGTTCGCTCTGCGCAAGAACGCATGGTCCGTCGGCGCAGGCGCTTTCCGTGGCATTGCTGCTTGCCAGCGTGATGCGCGCGGCGAGATGCACCAGGGATGCGGGCAGGTTGTGGACATCGTAACCTTCGGCGGCAAGCGCCGTCGTGGCGCGGGGGTCGGAGAGGTATCGCATGAGGTCCGCAGGGCGGTACACATAGATGAGCGCTCCGCAGGGGCGCCAGACCAAGACGCTCGTGTGGATGCCGAACGGTTGGAGTTCTCGGTTGCATTGAGCTATGACGGCAAGGAGATGTGTACGACGCACTTCGATATGGGGGTTGCCGGGCTTGCCGTTTTGACTTGCGTAGACGCCGGGATAGGTAAAGAGCGATGCCGGCTTGATGCCCGCGAGCGTGGGAGAGCAGTTGCGCACGATTGCTGCCTGAAACGTTGGGATGTCTATGGTTCGAGTCACGGCGCTCCTTACGGATCTAAACTGTTAGCCTAGGAAAACTTATACACGAAAGTAAGCCATGGTCAACAAAAAAGTTTGAAGAGGGAAACTAATTGACCGAACAGACATGATTTTGGGTTAAGATGGGGACACCCCATGGGGGTATCTAGATAGTGCTACTTGAAAGGGGAGCGCATGAGTGACTTGCTCAACCCTGCGAATCTCATCGTGCTGGCCGTCATTGCCGTCGGCATGTTTTTTGGACTGCGTCGCATTGCCGCTTCGACACACGGGAAGAGTTGTTGCAGCGATGGTGCGAGCGGCAAGAAGGCCAAAAAGGTTGTTGTGGTGGATACCGATGCGTCACACTATCCCTATAGCGATGAGCTGCTCATCGGCGGCATGAGCTGTGACGGCTGCGCTCAGAACGTAGCCAATGCCCTCAATGCGCTGGATGGTGTGTGGGCTACGGTAACGTACGCGGACCACACAGCGCGTGTGCGCTCCAAGCGGCCGATCAATCGCGGTGTCCTTGAGACTGCCGTGAGAGATGCGGGTTACTACGTCATGACGCTGTAAGCGTCGCTCTGGGTGCGCTTCCTTGGCTAGGCTCGTCCGCGCAGCTCGATGTCTTGGATGTCGTCGAAGTCGATGGCGATGTCTCGGAGCTTGAGGAGCTTGAAGGCGGGGAGCGCCTCGTCGAGGATGCCGGTGCGGCTGCGATAGCCGTATGTATCGTAATAGGTGACACGAACCAAGTCGCTACGTTTGAGACCCTCGAGTTTTTTAGAGAGCACGAGGGCTTTTTCTTCCGTGAGCTCACGTTTTGGCTCGACGGTGATTTCCTGCTTGCGCACGAGTTCGTAGTATCCCGTGAGGGCGGCAAAGGGCATAAACTGCGCGGCACGGCCGGCACGGACGGCGCCGTTGGCGGTGAGCTTGGGGTCGGCGGATCGACGTCTTCCCTCGGGGTCCGCTAGACGTTCAAAAGGCGTCGGTGGCCGCATCGGCTGTTGTTGGGACTTAGGCACGATGTCCTCCTACCTGATCGTTGCGTTCGCGCGCGGTGGCGCCGGCGGTAAAGCTTAATCCCTTGACGAGCGCGTTCTTGCCGTACTTGTCTTTCACGGCCAGGACGGCGCGCGCCAGATCGCGCTCGCGCTCATCGGCCTCGATATCGCTGAACAGATCGATGGTGGCAAATTCCTCGGGCATGAGGTTGCCAAATCCCAGGTTGATGCGCTTGACCGGTCGTTTGGGATCGACCGTTTGTGCCCAAAGGTCATCGAAATACCCCATGATTTTCTTAAACGAATTAGTGCGCTCGGGCAGCTTTCGCGAGGCGTTGGAGTGCGCAAAGAGTGCGGCATAGCCACCACGCGGTTTGCCGCCATGCTCTCCCACAAAGATGCCATCGATTGCCTGCGCTTCGCGCACCAGGCGACGCCTTTCGTCATCGCGCTGGACGGGCTTGGGAGCACGGGGCGCGAGCTCGGAGCCGTCGGTCGCTGCGGGTTCGATGCCCGAGGTACTCGAGCGCAGGTGTCCGCAGCCGTCTATATACTGCGCCGTGCCGCTGGCGTTGAGCCGGCGTATGTCGGCGCGCTCGCTTGCATAGCCCACAAAGAGCGAGATGCTGTCGCACACCACGTGCTTGTCGATCAAATCCAGCACGGCGGCATCGACCATTTCGCGCAAGACGGTGTAGGCCTGCTCGTAGGCATAGCCCTTCGAGAGCACCTGCCCCGTGGTGGTCGAGGTCGCTTGCGGGCGATAGGCTTGGATATCGGCGATGGTCGTTGGCTCGCGCCCAAAGGCGTGGTCGATAAGATATTCGGCATTGACGCCGAGCTCATCGTAAAGCAGGTTTTCGTCGAGTGCGGCGACGCCCATCA
Organism: uncultured Collinsella sp.; assembly: GCA_900546825.1. Lineage (GTDB taxonomy): Bacteria > Actinomycetota > Coriobacteriia > Coriobacteriales > Coriobacteriaceae > Collinsella. The sequence goes on from UREE01000018.1 coordinate 11,831, forward strand.
GATCGTAGACGCCGTACTTTTCGAGGCGGGCTGCCACGCCGGGGCCGATGCCCCAGATATCGGTAATGGGACGATGAGGCCAGATCTCTTTGCGAAAGGTCTCGTCGTCGAGTATGCCGATGCGGCTGGGTACGTGCTTGGCGGTAATGTCGAGCGCCACCTTGGCCTGAAATAGGTTGGGGCCGATCCCGACCGTTGCCGTGATGCCCGTGCGCGCGAGGACTTCGTCGCGTAACATGCAGGCGAACCCTTCCGCATCGGTGTGATAGAGGTCCAGATAGGGCGTCACGTCGATAAAGCATTCGTCGATGGAGTAGACGTGAATGTCTTGCGGACTCACGTATTCCAGATAGATGCCGTAGATTTTCGCCGACACCTCCATGTAGTGCTGCATGCGCGGTACGGCCTTGATGCAGTCGATGCCGTCGGGAATCTCGAACAGACGGCAGCGATTGTGTATCCCGAGGTCCTTCATAGCCTGTGTGATGGCGAGGCAGATGGTCGTGCGCCCGCGCGATTCGTCGGCAACGACCAGGCACGTAGTGAGTGGGTCGAGTCCGCGGTCGACGCACTCGACACTGGCGTAAAACGTCTTAAGGTCGATGCAGATATAGGTGTGACGCTCGTGCCCCACGCGTCCTCCCATCAAACACATGTTCTTATCGAATACATGTTCGATAATACCTGCTTGCGCGGACATCGTCAAAACCTGTCCCTCTTTGGCGGGTATGGTCGTGCGGTTGCATCGGGTTTTTTAACGCAGCTCTAAAGAGAGCGAAACAGCTCGGAAAACCTCGCTTCGTAGCATGAGCCTAACGATTGATACCGCCTATACGCACGGAAGGGTTGTGGGGATAATGGTCAACTATGGGTTTGGTATGCCGACGCGCTTGGTTGCGGATGGGGATGTGGCTCGCTGGTGCGGACGATTGGTCGCTCACTACGGTGGCACCAAGGCGCTGGTTGTGCTGGGCGGTGACAAGCATACGCGCGATGAGCTTGTCTCGGCGGCACTTGGCTCGCTTGATCGAGCCCTACTCGAGCGTGTGCTTTTCCGCTGCGGCTCGTTTGAGGGCGACGGGGGAGACGAGCTGATCGACGAAGCCGTGGCCCTGGCGACCGACGAAGGCGTAAACTTTGTCCTGGCGATTGGCGATGCCGATACTGCTGGCTTTGCGCGCGAGCTCGCGCGTCGCATGGCGGCGCTCGATGCCGACGAAGACGGCTTTGTGCCTTATGGATGCATTGTCTCGGAGGGCAAGGTGCCTGCTGTCGTGGGCACCGGCGAGGTCCCCGTTTTTGCCATTATCGCGCCCGAACTGCTGGAGGACATCGGGTCTCCTCTGCGTGAGTTGCTCGGTAGCGTCTGCGCTGCGGCCTAATATTTGCCATAAAGGGACGGGTTATTTTTGGTTGGTAAAGCGTTTGACCTGCCAAAATAAACCTGTCCCTTTTTGTTCGGTTGCCGTTTGGGGGCCGATTGGCAACGCTCGCTGATTGTAGTCTTGACCTGCGCTAGAATAGTGGCATCTGAATGTCCGGGCGCATGGAGGCGTGCGCCCGTATGCTGAGGAGGACTCTATGGCAACTGTTGCCGCACCTATCGATGCTACGTCGACTGCCGCTTGGAAGGCACTCGAGGCTCATCAGGAGAAGCTTGAGGCCGAGGGCATCGACCTCAAGGCCTGGTTCGCCGCTGACGCCGACCGCGTGAATAAGTTGAGCTTTGACGCCGGCGACCTTCACTTCGACCTGTCCAAGAACCTGGTGACCGATGAGACCGTCAAGCTGCTGTGCGATCTTGCCCGCGAGGTGAAGCTCGAGGAGCGCCGCGACGCCATGTTCTCCGGCGAGCACATCAACACCACCGAGGACCGCGCCGTCCTGCACACCGCTCTGCGCCGCCCGGCAAGCGAGAAGGGCCAGCTCATCGTTGACGGCCAGGACGTCGTCGCCGACGTGCACGAGGTCCTCGATCGCATGTATGCCTTCGCCGAGCGCGTGCGCTCCGGTGAGTGGAAGGGCGTTACCGGCAAGAAGATTGAGCACCTGGTGTCCATCGGCATCGGCGGCTCCGATCTGGGCCCGGTCATGGCTTACGAGGCCCTGCGTCCCTATGCCGACGCCGGTATCGACTGCCGCTATATCTCCAACATCGACCCCAACGACCAGGCCGAGAAGCTCAAGGGTTTGGATCCCGAGACCACGCTCGTGATCATCGTCTCTAAGACCTTCACCACGCTCGAGACCCTCACCAACGCCCGCGAGGTCAAGACCTGGATGCTCGAGCAGCTCAAGGCTCAGGGCGCCATCGATGGCTCCGATGAGCAGAACGCCGAGGCTGTGGCAAAGCACTTCGTCGCCGTTTCCACCGCACTCGAGAAGGTCGAGGCTTTCGGTATCGACCCGGCTAACGCCTTTGGTTTCTGGAACTGGGTTGGCGGCCGCTACTCCGTCGACTCCGCCGTGGGCCTGTCGCTGATCGTCGTGCTCGGCCCCGAGCGTTTCCAGCAGTTCCTTGAGGGCTTCCACGCCATCGACGAGTACTTCTGCAACACGCCGCTCGAGAACAATGCCGTCGCGCTGATGGGTTTGTTCAACGTCTGGTACGTCAACTTCTTCGGTTCCAAGAGCCACGCCGTGCTTCCGTACTGCCAGTATCTGCACCGTTTCCCGGCCTACCTGCAGCAGCTCACCATGGAGTCCAACGGCAAGCATGTCCGCTGGGACGGCAGCGCTGTGACCTCCGATACCGGCGAGATCTTCTGGGGCGAGCCCGGCACCAACGGTCAGCACGCCTTCTACCAGCTGCTGCACCAGGGCACCGTGGTGGCCCCGGCCGATTTCATCGCCTTTGCCAATACCGCCAACCCTGCGACCGACAGCGGTCAGGACGTGCACGAGCTGTTCCTGGGCAACTTCCTGGCCCAGACCAAGGCGCTCGCCTTTGGTAAGACGGCCGATGAGGTGCGTGCCGAGGGCACGCCCGAGCAGATCGTCCCGGCCCGCTGCTTTGAGGGCAACCGTCCGACGACCTCGATTTTTGGCGACACGCTGACCCCGTTCGCGCTTGGTGAGCTCATCGCCCTGTACGAGCACATCACGTTTGTCGAGGGCACGGTCTGGGGCATCGACTCCTACGACCAGTGGGGCGTCGAGCTGGGCAAGCAGCTTGCCAAGCAGATCACCCCGGCCTTCCACGACGACGCCGCCAAGGCCGAGCAGGACGCTTCGACTCAGGCGCTCATCGAGTTCTACCGCGCTCATCGTAAGTAGGATTCGCTGCGATAAGTAACGCATAGTAGACAAGGGCCCGTATCCGTTGGGATGCGGGCCCTTTGCTATTTGGATAGGATGGAATGTATCGGGAGGCGCCTCGACGGGCATCGCAATCGTCGAAGGCGCGCCGTTCATGTTTGGGACAATATGACATTTTCCCGTTGCAAACAGCGCCGCCGTGGGTGTTCTGTATGATGACTCAGACAAGGTTGTTCAATGACAGGGAGACATATATGGCAATCAAAGCCATCGCAATGGATATCGACGGTACGCTCACCAACGACCAAAAGGTCATCAGCCCGCGTACGCGCGAGAAACTGCTCGCGGCGCAGGAGTCGGGCATTAAGCTCATCTTGGCTTCGGGCCGTCCCGCATGGGGGCTGCACGCCTTGGCGCAGGAGCTCGACCTTCAAAACCATGACGGTCTGCTAGTTGCCTTTAATGGCGCGCACGTGGTCGACGCTCAGACCGATGAGGTCCTTTTTGACCAGGCCATGCCGGCTGACGAACTGCACCGTCTGATTGATCATCTGCGCAATTTCGACGTGATTCCCATGATCTCGCTCGGTCGGGACCTGCACGTCGTTGACTCGTATCGCTGCATGATCACACTGCCGGACGGTTCGCAGAAGAATATCGTCAAGTATGAGCGCGATGCGTGCGACCTTAAGATCCGTGAGGTCGAGAGCTTGCATGAGGTCGTGGACGCTTGTCCCGTGGACAAGCTGCTGACGGCGGGCGATCCAGCCTACCTGCAGGCGCATTACGAGGAGATGTATGCGCCCTTTAAGCAGACGCTTTCGGGCATGTTTACGGCCGACTGGTATTTTGAGTACACGGCGCCCGGTATCGACAAGGCCCGCGCACTGGAGGGTGCCCTGCCCAAGCTCGGCATCGATGCCAGCGAGGTCGTTTCGTTTGGCGACGGCCAGAATGACAAGTCCATGATTGAGTGGGCGGGTACCGGTGTTGCCATGGGTAACGCCGTCGACGAGGTCAAGGCTGTGGCCCAGATGGTGACCGCCAATAACAACGAAGACGGTATCGCGGTGACGCTGGATAAGCTGCTGGGCTAGAATCGCCAATAATGCATAGTTCGGGCGCCTGCTTACAGGCGCCCTTTTGTTAGGGAGGGTGCCGTGTCCGCATTTCCGTTCGACGCCGTTATCTTTGACATGGACGGCGTCATTGTCGATACCGAGTATTACTACCTGGGCGAGACTGCCGCGTTTGCCAAGGAGCTTGGGCTTAACCTAACCCAAGAGGAGCTGAACGGGCAGGTCGGTACCTCGCATCAGTTCTTTCTCCGCATGCTGGTCGATTGGTTTGAGCGTGCCGGTAAGGGGCATTTTACTGGCGAGGAAGCGTTGGCCCGTTGGGATGAGTGGGCGCATAAACGTCCGCGCGACTATCAGACTTTGATTAACCCAGGCGCCGTGGATACGATTCGAGAGCTGCCGCGCCGCGGCGTTCGCGTGGCGCTTGCTAGCTCGTCGCCCATGGATAGCATCGAGGAAGTACTCAATGCGTGCGGGCTGTCGGATGCCTTTGAGTATGTGGTGAGCGGCGAGCAGTTTAAGGAGAGCAAGCCCGAGCCCGACATCTACCTGCATGCGCTTGACCTACTGGGGCTGCCCGCGAATCGCTGCTGCTGCGTTGAGGATTCGGTGCCTGGCATCACCGCTGGCAAGCGAGCCGGCCTGACGGTCGTTGCCAAGCGCGAGGAACGCTTTGGCTTTAGCCAAGATGCCGCGGATAAGATTATCGATCAGCTGCCGGAGCTGCTCACGCTTTCTTAGGAGCGCGGTAGTTGCGCGTTTTTCGGGTCTGATGAGTAAATAGCCAACATTTTGGTGCGACACCTAGCATACTTTAAGCTAATGCGGGCTTAAGGGCTTGTTGAATGCCCTTAAGCCCGTTTTAGAATTAATTGTGCTGGGAGAGGGTATATGCCACCGACTGAAGGGCCGACTGACGGTAAAGCATCGACACCGCTGTACCAACAGGTCATTGATATCATTAAAAACGAAATCAACTCCGGCGCCTACAAGGCAGGCGCGCGGATACCCAACGAATTCGAATTGGCTGAGAGCTATAAAGTTGGCCGCGTTACCGTGCGACGCGCTATTGAGGAGCTCGTCCAGCAGGGCTATCTAACGAAGCGACAGGGGAAAGGCACGTTTGTCAATGCCCCCAAGCTCAAGCGCAAGATTCGCCAGAAGGATGACGTTCAGAGTTTTTCGGACGCATGCCGCGTTAACGGAATGGAACCGGGGGCGTGTGTCATTTCGAGAAAGATACTGCCGGCGGATTCCACCGAAGCACAGTTCTTTGGTGTTCCCGTTGGAACTGACTTGATTTGCGTTGAGCGCGTGCGCACTGCCGATGGCGTCCCTGTCATGCTCGAGAACAACATATATGTTTACGAGGACAACGCCTATCTATCAACGGCACCTCTATCTAACCAATCCATTTTTGAGTTCGTGCGCAACCGGACGGGCCGCACGCCCGCGTTTACCGACCCGTGCACGCTCGAGATCGCCTGCGCGTCGCCCGAGGTCGCTCGACTGTTGGCAGTTCCCGTTGGCGAACCCTTGTTTTATATGGAAGCCTTCTTTTTCGATGAGCAGCGGCGGCCGTTTATCATCGGTCGTCAGCGAATCGTTGGGTCTCGCTACGTTTTTGACATCTAGGACATTGCGAATGGAAGCGCCCGGTGGATCATCTCACCGGGCGTTTCCATACCGTTCACGGCGCAAACGCAACCGTTCAACCGCGTTGCGGCAATCAGTTTGAAATTATCTTGATGAAGGAAAAAGCTGCTGGTAATCTATAGAACGTCATAGAACGTTTGCATTGTGCAAACGTTGAAGCGAGATGCGATGCAGTCTCGAGTTCTTTGGAGGTATCTATGTCAGATACGAAGGCGAAGAAGACAAACAGACGTTTTAAGTTCAAATTACCGCATGTCTATACGATCATGTTCTTGCTGATCGTTGTCTTTGCGGTCCTGACTTGGATCGTTCCCTCTGGTCAGTATCAGCGCAAGACGATTTCGACAGCGGCGGGCGAGCGTGAAGTCGCCGTTGCCGGAACCTATGAACAGGTCGATAAGAACTACACCGATTCCGAGACCGGTGAGACCATCAATCTGGGCCAGGATATCTTCGCGGTCCTGCAAGCGCCCACCAAGGGTATCCAAGAGGCTGCCGACGTCGTTGCGTTCGTCTTATTGATTGGCGGATCGTTCGCAATCATCACCAAGACCAACGCTTTGAATGCCGGCATGAGCCGTGTGATTAAAAAGCTCAAGAACAAGGACATCCTCATCATTCCCATCACGATGACGTTGCTGTCCATTTGCGGCACTACGTTTGGTATGTCTGAGGAAGCCCTGCCGTTCTATGCCATCTTCATTCCCATCATGATGGGTATCGGTTATGACTCGATGACGGCATTCATCATCTGCTTCCTTGGCCCTAACCTGGGATATTGTGCCTCGACCATCGACCCGTTTAATGTTTTGATCGCCCAAGGCATCATTGGCATCGAGGGCAATCCGCAACTGTGGCTGCGCGCCGTTTCTTGGGTCATCTTCACTGCCGTCGGTATCGCATGGGCCATGCGCTACGCCATGCGCGTCAAGAAAAACCCCGAGTCGTCCATTACGTATGAGGACGATAAGCTCAAGCGTATCGAGTTTTCCGTGACCGATGCCTCCATTGAGGAAGAGTTCACTATCCGTCAGAAGCTCGTGCTTATCGATTTTGCTTGCGGTATGGGCATTATCGTCTGGGGTCTTGTTACCCAGGGCTGGTACATGAATGAGATTTCCGCCGTGTTCCTTGGCATGGGCTTGCTTGCCGGTATCCTGGGCGGTCTTGACCAGCAGACGATCGCTGAGGAGTTCGTTAAGGGTCTCGCCGACTTTGCGTACGCTGCCATCGTTATCGGTATCGCTCGCGGTATTCTGGTCATCGCCGAGGGCGGCATGATCATCGACACCATCCTCCAGGCGCTCGCTACTGCGCTCGCCGGTGCACCCGCCGCCGTCTACACCACGTTTATGTATATCGTCCTTGGCCTGCTCTCTTTGCTGGTTCCCTCGAGTTCTGGCCTGGCGGCGCTCACCATGCCTGTTATGGGCCCCCTGACCGAGCTTATGGGCCTCAATCCCGAGGCAGCCGTTACCGCGCTCCAGTTTGCTAATCAGACCATCAACACCATCAGTCCCGTGGCGGGCATGACGGTCGCTGGCCTTGCCGTGGCTAAGATTTCGTTTGGCCAATGGTGGAAGACCATTTGGAAGTTCTTCATTTTCATGGTCGTCTTTGGCCTGATCGTAACGGCAATCTCTGGCATGCTTCCGATGTAGGTGGTTGTGATGTCTGATCGTTTGACGGTCCTGACGTCTAAGAGCGTCTTTACTGGTACGGGGGACCTGCCGTTTGAAGGTTTCGTAGCGGTCCGTGGCAATCGAATTGAGGCTGTTGGCGCCAAGTGTGAGGTAGCTTCGTATTTGACCCAAGCGGACGAGGTAGTTGACCTGGGCGACCGCACCGTCATGCCTGGCCTGATCGATGTGCATACCTTCTATACGGGCTGGGCGCTGCGGACGTTGGGGTCTGATCTATCCGGCGTCGCCGATGCCAAAGAGGCCGTGTCGCTCTTGCGTGCATGGAAAGATGATCATCCGGATTGTGCGGCGGCTTTTGGCCACAACATGCCCGAAACGTTGGCATCGGATGCCGAGAACGCAAATACGGCAGCTGTGTTTGACGATTGTTTTGGCGATATCCCTGTCGTCTGCTTTACACCGGGTGCGGAGACCTGCGTTCTCAATGCTGCCGCCAGTGCGCGATACGGCTTTACACCCCAGGCGTGCTATGCCGAGAAGATCTGGCGCATGATGAGCGATTTCCTCGCGCTACCCGAGGTGCGCGCCGGGTATTCGGACTACATGAGCATGCTTAACGAGCGCGGCGTTACCGCCATCAAGGAGATGGCGTTTGATGACTACTACGGCTTTGCCGACGAAATGGCTCGCCGTGAGGAATCTGGTGAGCTGACGGTTCGTGTCTCTATGATGTCGCAGCCGGTGGGTGCCGGTGCAAATCTGGCATATGCCCGCGAGGCGCGAGAGCGCTTCCGGGGACCGTTCGTTCGTTTTTCTGGCTTCAACCGTATGACCGATCGCGGCGTATGGGCGGGGCTTGCCGAGATGATAGACCCCTATGAGGACACGGCCGATGCGGGAGCTGCCGGCAAGACGGTTGTCGAAGAGCCCGAGTGGGATCTGATTGAGAACGAGCTGCGTGCAATTGATGCTGACGGCTTCCGATATTCCTTGCATTGCCAGGGCGATGGCGCCGTTCGCCGCACCGTGGCGCTCTATGCCTCGCTGCCTCGAGACGAGCATGGACGGATGCTTCGCCGCCATGCGATTACCGATCTCGAGAACTCTGACCCGACCGATCTTGTCGAGTTTGGCAAGTTAGGTGGAATTTGCGAGGTCTATCCGCAGATTTTGACGCTGGACAGGCGCGAGGACTGCCTGTCGATGATGCGTCGACAAATTGGCGAGACGCGACTTTTGCATAGCTGGAATCGCCGCAGCATGGAAGATTCCGGATGCACAGTGTGCTGTGGCACGGATTTACCGCTGTTGATTCCGAGCTTGGGCGAGTCAATCTACAGTGCGTGCGGCGGATACTTCGACGACGGACTGCCCGTGAATGAGGTCAACGCGCTGACGCTTGTCGAGCTCTTGCGCGCTTGGACTGCCGGGGGCGCGTACGACCTGATGCGCGAAGACGAACTGGGTACGCTTGAGGTCGGCAAGCTTGCCGATATCTGCGTGCTCGATCGGGATGTGTTCGACCTCGATTATCGCGACGCACGCGATCTTTCGGTTGATATGACGATGTCGGACGGACAAATCGTGTTCGATCGAAATAAGGAGGCATAAGATGTCTGAATCCAAACCGACGCTGCGCCGCGAACAGATTGCGGGCATGAATATCCACTACATCATGTGGTCGCTCGATTACTTCCTTGATGTGCAGCAGCGTTTGGGCTTTGAGTCCATTGAGCTGTGGTGTGCGGAGCCGCATGTGACGCTCGACCACACGGGCTACTTTGAGGCTGAGGTCCTGGCGAAAAAGGCTGCAGACCGTGGGCTTAGGTATCGTACTCTGTGCCCCGAGAATGTTGTCTATCCTTGGCAGTACTGCGCACGCAAACCGCTGCATGAACAGCGCAGCCTGGCGTACTTTAAGCACGGCATTGAGCTTGCCGAGGTACTTGGGTGCGACCGTATGTCCGTCAACTCGGGCTGGGGCGACTGGGACGAGGACCGCGAGGAAGCCTGGAAGCGCAGCCGCGAGCACTTGTCCATTCTGGCGGAGTATGCCGGTGAGCACGGTCTGGTGCTTACGATGGAAAGCCTGCGTCCCGAGGAGAGCAACCTTGTAACGACGGTTTCCGATGCGAAGCGCATGATTGACGAGGTCGCGAGCCCGTACTTACAGCCCATGGTTGATACAACCGCGATGGGCGTTGCGGGCGAGACGCTCGAGGACTGGTTTGCCGCCTTTGGTGATGGGGCAATTCACGAGATGCACTTTATCGACGGTGACCCGTATGGCCATCTGGTGTGGGGCGATGGCAAGCACGATATGGACGCCTTCGTCGCCACGCTTAATGCCCATGGTTTCGATGGCATGCTGGGCCAGGAAATCACGGACGGGCGTTACTACGATGACCCGGCGGCGGCAGATGCCAAGAACATGGCCGCATTCGAGAAATATCTGATTGACTAAAACAACTATCGGCCACGCAGCCAACGTCATTGATTGCGGACCAAACAAGAAAGGAACTGGATATGAACGCACACGATCTGATCAAAGAGGCAATTGCCGAGAAGGGCAAGTTCGACAGCGTCTACTGGATTGCTTGCGGTGGCTCCATGATCGATTTGATCCCGGCTCATGAGCTTCTGCAGCGCGAGGCAACCACCTTCACTTCGTATATCTATACGGCTCGCGAGTTTGATATCATGCGCCCGCGCCGCTTGGGTGAGAAATCCCTGGTCATTGCTTGCAGCCACAGTGGCAACACCCCCGAGGTCGTCGAGGGCTGCGAGATTGCCCTTGCTGCCGGCGCTACGGTGATCGCCCAGACCGACAACGCTGGATCCAAGATTGACTCCGGCAAGTGGACCACGTGGGTCTACCCGTGGGGCGAGGGCGTGCCGCAGGCCGAGGTCCCCGCTGGCATTTCGCTGTCGCTTGCGGCCGAGCTGCTCGATCAGCAGGAGGGCTACGCCGATCTTGCCGATATGTATGCCGGTATCGCCGAGATGGATAAGATTCTTCCCCCGGCACGTGAGAAGGTAAATGCCGAGCTAGGTGATCGTTTTGCCAAGCTTTGCCAGGAGCACGAGTTCTTCTACATTCTGGGCAGCGGTCCCAACTTTAGCCAGACCTACGGTTTCGCTATCTGCTCTCTTATGGAGATGCAGTGGCAGCACTGCAGCTACATCCACTCTGCCGAGTACTTCCACGGCCCCTTCGAGGCTACTCAGGATGGCGTTTTTTACTTCCTGCAGATGGGCTCCAGCGAGTGCCGTGCTATGGACGAGCGCGCCCTTGCGTTCCTTAAGACGCATACCGATACGCTGATGGTGCTCGATGCCAAGGAGTACGGTATGGAAGCCGTGCCGGCGAGTGTCCGTGCCTATCTGGACCCGGTGCTGTTCTACGCCATGAACTGCGAGCTGCGTGCTGCACGCGGCAAGGTGTTTGATCACGATCCCGATTTCCGTCGCTATATGGGTGTTGTCGAGTACTAGAAGGGGCAAAGGCCATGGCATTTAACGTTAACGCGCTCGGATTTGGCGACAACGTCGTCGATCGCTACGAGCATATCCACACCATGTATCCCGGCGGCAATGCGGTGAACTTCGCCGTTTATGCCAAGAAATGCGGTGCCGCACGCTCTGCATACATGGGCATTTTTGGCAATGACGCCGCTGCCGAGCATGTCATTGCAAGCCTCGAGGATGAGGGTATCGAGCTTGACAAGTGCGAGCAGATGATTGGCGAGAACGGAGCGGCTCGCGTGACCGTCGTTGACGGTGACCGTGTCTTCCTCGGCTCCAACGAGGGCGGTATCCGTGGCTATGCGCGCTATGTTCTCGATCGCTTTGACCTTTCGTACATGGAGCAGTTCGATGTGGTTCATTCGGGCAACTATTGCTTCACCGAGCGCGAGCTGCCCAAGTTGAAGGCTGCGGGCGTCACGGTCTCTTTTGACTTTTCGGACGACTCCACCGACGAGTACTACGAGCAGATTGCGCCCTATGTCGATTTTGCTTTCTTTAGTGCGGCGGATGCCGCGAGTGAGGACGAGATTCGCGAGCGTCTGGCATGGGTGAAGGGTCTGGGTCCGCGTTTTGTGTCGGCTACGGCGGGGAGCGTTATTACCGCCAGCTGGCTAAACCGGTAACGGACATGAAGGACACCATGGGGGCGGGCGACTCGTTCCTCACCTCGTTTTTGATGTGCTATCTCGATTCCGCCAAGCGTGGTGAGGGTGGCGCCGAGGCCATCGAGCGCGCGCTCGACTTTGCTGCCGGATTTGCCTCGACCGTGTGCGGCATGGAAGGTTCTTGGGGCCACGGAGCACCAATCGTCGAATAGCTTAAGAAAGCGTACGGCGGTCTGGCTATGAGGCCTTGGACAGCCGATGCAAAACAATAAGCGAAACGCGAAAAGGGGGCTCGCCATGTGGTGGGTCCCCTTTTGAACATTGGAGAAGACCATGGGTATTAAAGCGTGTGCGGCTGGTTTTTGCTGTGCGGACGTCTATCAAAACATCGGCGTGTTCTATCCGACTGGTAATGGCATTGACTGGGGTATCCATCTTGCACGAATGGGCGTTTCGGTATCCGCCGTGTCGGTTGTCGGCAAGGACGAGTACGGAGACAAGATGAGAGAGGCGCTGGCCGCCGAGGGGTTTGATATCTCTCATCTGCGGGTGGAGGATGGCGACACCTCGGTGATGCTCATGGCATTGAAAGACGGCGTCGATCGCGTGCATCTCGAGGCAATCGATGGCGTAATGGAGACATATCGTCCGAATGAAGATGACCGGGCGTTTATCCTAGAGCATGACATCATTCATACCGACCTGTTTGGCAATTGTTTGGACCTCCTGCCCGAGTGGCATGATGCGGGCAAGACGGTGGTTATGGACTTCTCGGTGTTCAGCCAGGATCCCGAATATGCCTGCGAGAATCATTTTCCCTACGTTGACTACGCATTTATGTCGTTTGAAGATGACACTCCGGAGCTGCGGGACTGGGTACGTCACGCGCAGGAATTGGGGCCGCGCGTTGCGGTTGCCACGCTTGGCGAGAAGGGAAGCATTGCCTATGACGGTGAGCGCTTCTATGAGTGCGGGATCGTGCCGGCGGAGAAGGTCGTTAATACCGTGGGTGCCGGCGACTCGTATATCGCCGGGTTTACCAAGGGCGTGATCGATGGCCTTGATATTCCGGCGTGTATGAAGGCAGGCGCTGAGCTGTCGTCCCGAGTGATTGGTTCGTTTGAGCCGTACTAGGGTCAAATGCCTGGAAAGGAGTACGAAATGGTTATCGACATGTTGGTCCATCCTATGCTCTACGGCGAGATCTGTACGCCGGGTGATGAGCCTGATGGATTCGGTTTTTGGTCACGAGAATTTGGTATGGGGCATATGGGCCCCATGGATTGGGATGAGCTTCAAGTCGAGATGGACGTCTGCGATGTGCAGAAGAGCGTGCTCATGCCGCTCGATGTAACCATGGCATGCGGAGGGCACTTTGGCACCAATGACCAGATTGCCATGCTGGTTGCCGCACATCCCGATCGTCTGTGGGGATTTGCGAGCGTAGACCCGCAGGTGAGCGGTGCCGCAGACGAATTGGAGCGCGCCTTTACCGAGTTGGGGGCAAAGGGGCTTTGCCTGCATCCTGCAAAGCAGGGTTTTGCCCCCGATGATGCTGTGGCCGAGCCGCTTTACGAACTGTGCGAGCGCTATAACAAGCCGGTGGTTTTCCATGCCGGTATGTCTTGGGAGCCGGGCGCAGAGCTCTCGCGCAGTAACCCGCTTGCATTTGAGCACACAATCGCAACGCATCCAAATGTGCGTTTTAGTTTGACCCATTTTGGCTGGCCCTGGGTGCGCGAGACCGTGGCGATGCTGCTCAAGTATCCCAACTGCTACGTGGACACCTCTATCACTTACATCGATTCGCCCGAGGAGATGATGCAGCGTCTTTTCACGGTCGATATGGGGCCGCTGTGGTATGAGCGCGCGCTATCGCACCAAGTGATGTTCGCCAGCAATACGCCGCGCTTCCGTGCATTCAAACTCAAGCGGGCGCTCGATACCGTGCCCATGCGCGATGATGCGCGAGAAAGGCTCTACTGGGGCAATGCCCTGCGTTTTCTTGAAGGGGATGAGTGAACATGGTGACGCTCGAGACATTGAGCTATCTATCGACTGCTCCGGACCAGTTCATCGATATTACCGAGGACGTGCACGCTGCCATCGAACGCAGCTCGGTGACCAATGGCTTGGCGGCGATTATTTTGTCGCATACGACCTGCGGAATCGTGGTAAACGAGGGGCTGCCCTGCGTGGAGACGGATCTTATGGAGACGCTTGATCGCATCGCCCCACTCGATGCCCCCTATGCGCATGCACACTTCCTGCCGAGCTACGGAGCCACCGGTAACAACTCCTGTGGGCATATCAAGAGCATGATTTGTGGAAACAGTTGCTTCTTTCCCGTCCAAGATGGCCACATCGTGTGCGGAAGTGCCCAGAACATCTATCTTGCGGAGTTTGACGGTCCGCAGAAGCGAAAAGTGTACGTCGAGGTGCTGGGGGAGTAACGTCCCTGCAATAACCCTATGAAGGAGCACGTTATGTCGTTTCTAACTTCGATGTTCAAGAACGAAAAGCCGGTTATCGGAATGCTGCACCTGCGTCCTCTGCCGGGCGATCCGCTGTATTACCCGGGCGGAAGCGTATCGCAGGTCGTGGAAGCCGCCAAGCGCGATCTCGAGGCGTTGCAGCAGGGCGGTGTCGATGGCATTTTGATTACCAATGAGCTCTCGATGCCCTATGAGCAGCATGTTTCTCCCTCAACCCTTGCATCGATGGGCTATGTAATCGGGGCTCTGTCCCATGATCTGTCGACTCCTTGGGGAGCTGAGGCAATTTACGATGGTGATGCCACAATCGAGCTGTGCGCTGCCGTCGACGCGCAGTTCACGCGCTGCAATTTTTGCGGTGCCTGGGCCGGTGATCTCGGGCTGATTAACCGAGATTTCGCTCACACCATGCGTCGCAAGGCGGCGCTGCGCTTGGACGACCTCAAGCTTTTTCACTTCATCACGAGCGAGGGCGAGGTTTATCTCAACGACCGCACGACCGCGGACATTGCCGATTCACTTCTCTTTAATTGCCTACCGGATGCGATGGTCATCGGCGGTTCGGCTGCCGGTCGTGGCGCTTCGGGCGAGCTTGCCGACGAGGTCCGCGAGCGTGTTGGCGAAGTGCCCGTGGTATGTGGCACCGGTTGTCGCGAAAATACCGTGGCTGACGTATTTGCTCACTACGATGGCGCGTTTGTCGGCACGTGCTTAAAGCGCGACGGAAAGCTGGATGCCCCGATTGATGTTGAGCGAGTGGTTCGTTTTATGGCTGCCGCTCGTACGGCGCGAGGGGAGTAGGCACCTATGGCGCTCTATCTGGGTATTGATATTGGGACAAGCGCCTCTAAAGGCGTTTTAATCGATGATCGATGCAACATCGTTTGCCAAGCCTCTTGTGGACATGAGACGGACAACCCGTGTGATGGATGGTACCAGCATGATGCTGAGGCAGTTTGGTGGGGCGATTTTTGCCGCTTGTCGCGCGAGCTGGTGATGCGATCGGGGGTTAACGCGGCGCAGATCGGATGCGTGGGCCTTTCCGCATTGGGTTGCGACTGTGTGCCGGTCGATACCGAGTGCAACGCGCTGGCGCCCGCGATTTTGTATGGAGT
The DNA here is from genome assembly GCA_900546825.1 of uncultured Collinsella sp. Classification (GTDB taxonomy): domain Bacteria; phylum Actinomycetota; class Coriobacteriia; order Coriobacteriales; family Coriobacteriaceae; genus Collinsella. Next base: position 27,210 of record UREE01000018.1, read on the forward strand.
CGATGCACGTTCGAAGCCGCAGATTGACGAGCTCCTTTCCGAATATGGGTCAGGTCGCGCACGCGAACTTTTCGGGCACGATCCCTGCTCATCAGATATTGCTCCTAAGATCTTATGGTTTAAGGAGAATATGCCCGAGGTGCACGAACGTGCCGCGAAGTTCCTGACGGCATCATCGTTTCTATGCGCAAAGTTGACGGGGCGTTTTACGGTGGACCGTTACTTGGCGGAGGATTTTCTTCCCCTATACGACCGCTACACTTGGAGGGTTGATGCTCGGGAATGTGCTCGTTTCTGCCGGCCTGACCAGATGGCGGAGGTAATGTCGGCTACCGATATTGCCGGGGCGATTACGCAGCGCGCGGCTGAGGCGACAGGGCTCGCGGCAGGGACACCTGTCTTAGTGGGAACGGGCGACTCTGGTGCCGAGGCCATTTCGACGGGTGTATTTCGTCCCGGCGATATGATGGTTCAGTTGGGGAGCACGGCGTATTTCATCTACCTAGCTGATCATATGGTCGATGATGCCCGCCTGTGGCCAGGGACGTTTATCATTCCCGGAACTTACGGGATCTGCGCGGGGACCAATACGGCGGGTGCACTCACATCGTGGCTGCGCCAAGAGCTGTATCGCGACGCCGTGGAGGCCGAGGGCCACGGTGGCCCCGATGCATATTCGGTCATGGCGCATGATGCCGCCGATGTGGCGCCGGGTGCCGATGGGCTCCTGTGCCTGCCGTACTTTGCGGGGGAGCGTACTCCGCTCAACGATCCCGAGGCACGTGGCGTCTTCTTTGGCCTGACCGGAAGGCATACGCGAGCCCATATGGTTCGCGCCGCCTTGGAAGGCGTCGCGTATACCGTTGCATCCCATGTCGACATTATCGAGCGAGAGCATGGACTGCCAATTGGGCGCATTATGCTTGTCGGAGGTGGAACCAAGAATCCAGTTTGGATGCAGGCTATCGCCGACGTATGCGGGCGCGAGGTCTCGGTTGCCAAGGTTACGGTGGGCGCATGCTTCGGTGATGCCATCATGGCAGCTCTCGCAGGTGGCGCCTATGCATCATGGGATGAACTCGCCCAAGTCCTTGGCGTTGCACAAACAATCGTGCCCGATATGGATGCCCACGAGCTATATGCGTCGCGTCGTCATATCTTTGACGAATTGTATGCACGCAACCGTGATCTCATGCACGAATTGGTGTAATGCTGCCGAATTGTACTGCCTGCCAATAGGGACTGCGTTGTGCGATTCGCATGTCCCTTGGCATTTTTGCCCACAGGGGTTAGCGAAGGTCAAAAACAGAGTGCGCATTTGCTAAAACTACCGACTCGATGCGCTTTGCGTCACAGTTTTTGAGTGAGGCAATGTGCATCGAGGTCCTTGCGAGCGATCTGATGAGCGATTGCACACTTGTTTCTGTGTTTGGCTCGGCCGGCGCATCGGTCTCGAGCAGTAGACGGTCGAGTGGAATCTGTCGGGCATATTCGCGACCGCGCTTGGTGGCGAGCATACGCTCGTTCACGGAAAAATAGCAGCCTGCGTTTCGCGCACGGACGAACTCGTTCGAGGTACCGCTAAACCAGTGAAAGATGACGGCGGGGGAGTTGGGGCTTGGGGTGAGCAATCCATATGACTCAAGGGCGTCCAGTACGGTTCCTGCCGAACGAACAGCGTGAATTGATATCACGCGCCCGGCAAGAGGGTGCTGCACGAGTGCATCGCAGAGCCGGTCAAATGCCTGTACTTGTAGCGGCTCGCTTCCGGAAAAACGAGCGGAAAAGTCGAGCCCGACCTCGCCGATCAAGCGTTCTTGTGCAGCGACTTCGCAAAGCAGATTGATTTCAGCGTTGCCACATCGTCCGTCGGCGAGCCACCAGGGATGGAGGCCGATGCCGGCAAAGATATTTGAACGGCCGCAGGCGCGCTTCTTGGCGCGTGCAAAGTCGTGCGGATCGACGCCGCAGTCAAATAGAATCAGGCCCAGCGCCGTTGCCTCATCGGCAACGGCGTCCGGGTGAGCCATTAGATCAAGATGGCAGTGTGCATCAAATAACCGGGGCTCCATCTCGGCGCGCTCCGCTAGTCTAGGCGCTGGCCATCGGCGCGCACGCGCTCGGTGCCGCGGCCACTGATCTGACGGATAACCTCGCCGGCGATCATCTGGCCCATGATGGGCGGCATAAAGCTGGCGGTTCCCAGCTCGGTGCGCTCGTGGATGTTGGAAGGATCGCGGGGCTGTGTCTTAACCGATTCCTCGCAGCTAAACAGTACGTGTAGGCTCTTGATTCCGCGCTTCTTACATTCTTTGCGCATAATGCGGCTCATGGGGTCACGTACCGTATCGAAGATGTCGGCAAAGCGGAGGCACTCGGGATGGAGTTTGTTGGCCCCGCCCATGGAGCTAACCAAACGGATGTCATGGTCCTGAGCATATTTGGCAATGGTGAGCTTGGCCGAGATGGTGTCGATGGCGTCGACGACGTAGTCGAGCTTGCCGCCCGTCTGCTCCAAAACGCTCGCGAAGAAATCATCGATGTTGTCGCTCAGCAGGTATTCGGTACGTTTGATAACGGTGGCGGCAGGATTGATATCGTGGATCATGGCTTCCATCACGTCAACCTTGCGCTTGCCGACGGTGCTATGAAAGGCGATGGCCTGGCGATTGATATTGCTGGGCGCGATGATGTCCTTGTCCAGAATGACGAAATGACCGATGCCGCCGCGGGCGAGTGCCTCGCAGCAGTTGGAGCCCACGCCTCCGCAGCCGAGCACCAACACCGTAGCATCGGCGAGCTTATCGAGTGCCTCGCGGCCCATGATGATCTCGAGCTTGGTGTCGCGTGTCTCGATGGCGGCTGCGGCAGTGGTTTCGGTCATAAATATCCTCCGATGGGGAAGCAGGTCGTGTTTTAGCTATCGCCATTATAGGTATTATCGCGATTCCATTTGAGCCCTAGGGGCTTGTTGAAATGAGGCAGTGATTCGCATAAGATGAAGCAGATGG